>DASSIO010000001.1:0-6248 GCA_035691825.1 Terriglobales bacterium
GTGTTCAGCTTTAAGGACAAGAATATACCTGCAAGCAGCGACGGGTGGGCTGGTTGGGTAGGCTCAGGGGCGGATAACTCGCCGCTTACCATGTGGGACAAGAGCACAGAGGACATTTATGCGCTCGATTTAAAGTTCCCCTAAAGTGCCGATCCGCTCGATACGAAGACACTCGCGGTAAAGCACATTCCTGACGCTTTGGAAAGGCTGCCAACCCCGACATCCTCATCCTCAAAGAGGCCAAAGCGGAGTACGCGAAGTGGCAGTAGCGTACAGGGGCAGGTAGATTGCTCCTCTTTGGCATTAACTCGCAATTAGCCGATGACTCGATGAATTGGCAATTCAGGAACTGGGCGAGTGACGGGCAAACCAGAAGTTGACTTCCCAATTGCCGACTACCCGTCCGGAGACCGCTAGCCCTGTTACCCTGTGATCAAAACGGAGCCGCTCATCCCAAACGATTCAAGCCTGCTTTCCATTTACATCCGGCTCTGGAAGTCCCGGTAGTTTGTAGGCCCACTCAAGCCGTTCTGGGCCTGAGTGGGCAGTTAGGAATTTCTACTCTTCGTCATCCTCAGCGTCATCTCCGCTCCCCGGAAGGAACGCATTCTTGAGGACGTATGTCCCCACGGCATTTCCGAGTGTCTGTCCATCTTTACAGGAAGAACGGAAATGAATTCCGCCAAAGACGCGAGCGTTCACCAACTCGGCGAGAGCATCATCAAAGCTGGCAAATGAACGAGTCACACCGGGCATCGCAAATGAGTCCACGGAAAACGCTGTGTTTGCGCCGAAGAAGTTGGCCAGAACCGTGGTTCCTGCGCTGCTGAAGGCGGAGTGTGCGGAAGGATACTCAGGGAAATTGGGTGTCGTGATCAATGGCACCCAGGTGGGATCTGCGTCGGTCGCTGGATTTCCATCTGTATCGGCCAATGCGATGGCAGTGACTGGCCGCCAGAAGGAGTAATAGTACTTGGCGTCCCAATCTGCAATCACGGCATCGGCGATGGCTACGTTTAGCTCCCCGAACAGGTGGGCGTGCTCGATCAGCGGCATATCCTCATGAGCGGCCAACTGCAATGCAACCCTGTTCCAAAAGTATGTCGCCGAAGCCGATTGCCAGAACTTCGCAAGTAGCGTTTGGTCAGTCGTTCGAGTGATGCTGCTGGCGCTGCCCATGATCTTCGTTTCGTTCAGGTCGGTAGCGTACTGCTGCCCGTCTAGGGCCTGGGGCCCTCCCGTGCGAAACTGATCGGGCGACGCGAGTACCCATGGCGTCATCGTGGCGAACTGGGGTAGGGCTCCAGCTAGAAACGCAGGGGGAGTGGGCCGCCATTGGCCCACCGCACTTCCGCCAAAATAGGGGGAAACGATGGAAGAGAAGCCGTCAGTGCTGCGCCACGCCCAGATCTGGTCCGCTACCTGCTGTCCCCACAACACGCCTGAGGAGACCGCAGCCTCAGCGCTCTGCTGACGGTTATCTCCTCCGTTGACGGCGAGAATCGTAGTCAGGGAGTTCGCCCGTGCCGCATCGAATGTGCTTGTCTGCGAAGGATACAGGCGCACCAACGAGGCATATGCGGCCTGGACAGCTGCCGCGCGCGCCGAGGTTCCTTTCGGTGCCGCGGGTGCCACGTGAATCGCTGTGTATTTGCCCTTTACGCCGTTCACCGCGTCGAAAACCGAGGCCTCCACGATCGCGGCATTGCGCGATGCCACCATTGGATTGGTCCCCGCCGTCTGCATCGCCTGTAACATGATGCGCGTCCAGTCGGTTACCTCGGTTTGCGCATCAAGTGCCACCGATCCTAAGAGAAAAAAGGAGAGGAAAAGGGTGGCAAATCGTGCTGTGGTTCGAATCTGAGATCGCATTGTTCGCTCCTTTGATGTGACGAATCGATGTTCGCCGGCATCGGCAGGCCGCCATACTAGGAGTGCTTTTGATATCAAATCTCAGGAAAAACGTGGGATTATTATGGGATTTTTGTAGGACAATACTTTGCGCTCCAATAGGGGTGGCGAGCGCCCTCCATGCTGTTCTTCGGAGAATACCAACTCGATCCCGCTCAGGGACTGAAGCGCGGCCAGGATGAGGTCCGAATCACGCCTAAGTCGTTGTCCTTGCTTTGCCTGCTCGCCAAACGGGCCGGCCAAGTGGTAACAAAGGAGGAGATTTTCCGCCTGGTGTGGCCGGAGACTGCGGTCAGCGATTCCGCATTAACATCATGCATTCAGGAATTGCGCGGTGCCCTTCGTGATAGCGTCAAGCGACCTCGGTACATTGAAACTCTTCACCGTCGAGGATACCGGTTTGTTGCACACGTTTCCGGCGCTGCAACGCAGAATCCAGTGCCGGTAGCCGTTCCACTTCTCAGAGCCGATACGACCTTCGTCGGTCGAGATGCTGTCATCAAAGAGATGGCCAACGCCTGGACAGCCGCCAAACGAGGTAGTCGGCAGATTTTATTCATTACCGGTGAAGCCGGCGCGGGCAAAACGACCACAGTTTCCGTTTTCCTTGAGAGACTGGCTGCGCTTGAGCCTGTACGAGCAACATGGGCGCAATGTGTGCAGCACTTCGGTGTCGGAGAAGCTTACGAACCACTGCTGGAGGCCATGATCCGGCTGTGCCGGCAACCGAGTGGAGAGCAGTTTTTGTCAATCCTGGAACAGCATGCCCCAACATGGCTGGCGCAGATGCCGGGACTTCTGCCACCGCGACATTTCGCAGAATTGCAGCGCAGCGCGGCGGGCACAACCAAGGAACGCATGCTACGCGAACTCACTGGAGCTCTGGAAGCGATTACCCTGGACGCTCCCCTCATTCTTTGGCTCGAAGATCTCCAGTGGTCCGACGTTTCGACACTGGACTGGATCTCCGCGTTTGCGCCCCGCCCCGAACCTGCTCGACTTCTACTGATTGGAACCGTTCGGTCTAGCGATATCACTGGCACTCACCATCGCCTCGCATCACTAATAGACAACCTTGTATTAAAGGGATTGTGCCATGAACTGGTTCTTTATGGCCTCGACGAGTCTGCCATTGCCGAGTACGTAACGTTGCGTTTCCCATGCCGCGATGACCAGGCAAAATCTTTCGGCAGACTTGCGCCTCTGGTGCAAAGACATACTGCTGGGAATCCGCTCTTTGTCATGCACGTTTTCAGTGACCTCGTCGAACGCGGTCTTCTCCTCGAAGCCAATGGCAATTGGAGCCTTTCTGGTCCCATTGCTGCCCGAGATCTTGGAATTCCCGAAAGCGTACGCCGCGCCATCAACGGTGAAATCGATCAACTTTCGGTTGCCGAACAAGCCCTGCTTGAAGTTGCGAGCGTTGTGGGCGTGAATTTCGCGTTGCCCATAGTCGCAACCGTGTTGGAAACGTCCCTGCGGGAAGCGGAAGCAACATTGAGTTCGCTCGCATATCGGCATAGGTTCGTAGGTCGGACCCAAGTGCTTGGGAGTTCCGGTGGTGTCGCTTTAGGTTTCAGTTTTCTTCATGTTCTCTATCGTGATGCCTTTTATCAGCGCATCGCACCGGAGCGCTTCAAACAATTGCACCAACGCGTGGGCGATTGCAAAGAGCGTGTTTATGCTGACTCTGTGCAGTTGATCGCGGCAGAGTTGGCCATGCATTTTGAGCTTGGAAGGAAGATCGATCGCGCTGTGTTCTATTTGCAGCAGGCGGCTCAGAACGCGCGGAGTCGCAGCGCATTTGTGGAAGCGCGGATCCATCTCGATAAAGCATTGCTTCTTATTCGACAGTTGCCAGTGACTCGCGAGCGAAAGGAGAACGAGGCGATTCTATTGGTCGAATTGGGTGCAATCTTCCAGGCGACTCATGGATGGGGAGCAGAAGAGGCAGAAGACGCTTATTCTCGTGCCCAAACGCTCTTACAAGACGTTGGGAAGGAAGCTAGGTCATTCATAGCCTTGTGGGGGCTCTGGCTTTTCTCCTGGGGGCGCGGGTTTCTGGACAATGCTCGGGATCTCGCTGAAGACCTGATCGAGACCGCGAGTCATGTCGGCGACTCCGCCACGCTGGTGCAAGCGCATCACGCTGCATGGGCTACAGCATTCTCCCGTGGAGATCTCAATGCCACGCTGCGGCACACCGACGAAGGCCTTCGACTTTATGAAGAACAGCGCGATTCCGCACTTCTCGCGAGGTTTGGCAATCACGACCCGATCGTCTGTTGTCATATCTTTCGAGCGCAAGCCCTTGCCCTGCTTGGCCGAACGGAGGAAGCCACTCAACACAGTAATAACTCGATCGAATTCGCGCGGAAGCTCGCTCATCCGTTTTCCCAGGCCTTGACGCTGGTGTTCGCCTCCCGCCTCGGGCAGTTGTTGCGCGATTGCGTCGCCACTAGAAACCATGCCGCTGCTGCCGTCAAAATTGCCTGCGAACAGGAATTTAGGCTTGTTCTTGCATGGGCCTCCGCTCTCGAAGGCTGGGCCGAAGCGCATGAAGGCCAATCGGAGGAAGGAATCCAGAAGATAGTCAGCAGCATCGGCAGTGTTCGAGCAATCAGTTGTGTTATATTCCAGCCGCACCTCCTCGGACTGCTGGCCGAAACACGCTTGAAGGCTGGCCAGGTTCTCCAAGCGATGTCGGCCTTGGAAGAGGCGTTGAATCTTGCCGTCGAGTCGGGCGAGAGAGTCTATGACGCTGAATTGCTCAGACTTAAGGGCGAACTTCGATTGGTGACCGAGCACGAGACACCGTGCCAAGCGGAGGGGGTGTTCCGTGATTCTCTTGAAGTTTCCAAAACCCAGAATGCGCATCTCTTTACGCTGCGAACGGTCGTCAGTTTGGCGCGCTTATGGATTCGTTCCGGAAAACACCAGCAGGCGAGGGAACTTATCTCGCGCACCATGGTCGAAGAAGAACCTCTGGCGCATACCGCCGATTACTCCGAGCTTGTCCGTCTGCTGTCGGAGTGAAAACTCGTTTCTTGGTAGAGTACGAGGCCATGCGTTCCGAGCCCCGATTTAACGAATTGCTCCGTCGCGTCCACTTGCTACAGGCCGATCACACCCTTTCATTTGAATATCCAGGGATCGATCCGTGGAAAGTGCTTCTCTGCGACCCAATAACGGGCAAACCAGAAGTTGACTTCCCAATTGCCGACGATACGTCCGGAAGCCACAATGCCGCTGTTGTGAGGAGCGCTGTGCGGAGGTTCTGCTCAGATTGATGAGGCAAGGCTTCCAGACTTCGCCAGCCTGACCAAGTGGTCGGCTGCCCGATAAGCCAAAGCCTGAATGGTGCATGTGGGCTGGTTGCGCCCACTTGTCACGAAGCTGCTTCCGTCCACAATGAATAAGTTCGGGACATCGTGGGCACGATGATTCTTGTCCACTACAGACTTCTCGGGGTCGTTTCCCATGCGGCAGGTTCCCATCAGATGTCCGGCCGCCGTGGCATCCTCAACTGGTGCAGCCCATTTCTTTGTAGCGCCAGCTGCGTCGAGCAATTCCATCGAACGGTCAGTAAAGAATTTCATGGTGCTGAGATCATCGGGATGGCATTTGTAAGTTATGCGCAATGCCGGCAGCCCCCATGCGTCCTTCACCTCCGGATCAAGGCTGATGCTGTTCGATTCTAGGGGTATGCAAGTCGTATGGCCATACACCGTCATCGTGCGGTTGAAATTCTCCCTCAGAGCATTCTTGAATCCGGCGCCCCATCGTGGTGCATCGGGAGTTAATCCGTACAGCGCAAAGCTGATCGGATAAAAGTTAAAACGGGTGTCGATTCCGCCACCACCAAAAAATCCCCTCTTAGGGTCGGAGTCGTAGAAATCTTGCACAACTCGGGTTACACGCACACCTTTGTAATCGTTCAACGGGTGGTCAAACGTCGCCTGACACGAGCTTCCAAGATCGATCATGAAGTACTTGCCCACCAGCCCGCTCGAATTCGCCAGCCCGTGTGGAAAGAGGTTTGATTCTGACATGAGTAACAATCGTGGCGTTTCCGCGCCATTACAGCAGACCACGGCGGCTTTCGCCCTCTGGAAATGCTCCTGTTTTGCTCGATCGAAATAGATAATCCCATCTATGCGTCCCCGCGCGTCAGTAGAAATCTTCCTCACATAGGACTCGGACCGGATTTCACATCGACCCGTCCTTTCTGCCAAAGGGATCACGGTCGCAAGGGTGCTCGATTTCGCGCCCCATTCGCAACCGAAATACTCGCAAAAGCCGCAGTGGGCACATGCCGCGCGTTCGCGATAAGGCCG
>DASSIO010000002.1:0-6823 GCA_035691825.1 Terriglobales bacterium
GAATAAATCGCCAATAAGATGATGCCCTTTCCGACAGAATCTTGCTCAGCGGCAAAGCCCAGGATCACGGCCAGGATTGGGCCGACACAGGGAGTCCAGCCGAAGGCGAAGGCGAATCCGATGACAAATGCGCCCCAGGGAGTGCTTCCGCCTTTTACGTTATGCAGGCGCTTGTCGGCATATAGCGCCTTGATTCTGAACAGACCCGTCAGGTGCAACCCAAAGATGATGATGACCACTCCGGCCACCTGGGCAAGAGTGGATTTGTAACGCGCTGTGATCTGGCCTATCCCCGTCGAAATTGCGCCCAACGTAATGAATACGATGCTAAAGCCTATGATGAACATCGCCGAGTTCAACATCACCCGCCGGAGCAACTGGTTGTGCTGGCCTTTCAACTCTTCGACGCCGGCTCCGGAGATCAGGGAAACATAGCCGGGCACGAGCGGGAGCACGCAGGGCGAGAGAAACGAAATCAGCCCCGCAACGAAAGCCGCAATAGGTAACGGAAGACTGGACATTATGATTTTTCGTTCCGGCGCCCGCAGAGCCTCTGCGTATTCACGCCCGCTTGCCGTTCGTTATATCAGAAAGATGCGGGGCGGCGCGGGAATGTTACAAACTTTAGCAACTAAGCTTTGTGGCGTCTCTTCTTAGGTTTAGACGAAGGAGGAGGCGCCGGGGTAGGGCTGGTTGGGGCCTGGGGAATCAGTTCCGGTGGCGGCTCGGCGACCATCTTCCGAAGAAACTGCGGCGCAAGTGTAGCCGTCAGGACGGCGCGGCTGTCTTTCTGGTCCACCTTCAGGCTGTCGAAGAATTCTTTTACGTCCGGATCGACGCCCGACCCCCCGGCGCTCGATTCCGCTGCATGGAAAACGTTTAAGAGGGTTCTAACCTGGTCAGCCGTGCGCTGCGCGTCTTCGGGAGTATCGGCGAAAGCTTCAGCTCGCAGATGAACTGCTCGCAGAAAGCGGGTGGAAACGACCAGCGTGGCCGGCTTCTGAAAAAGCAGCGACCATATGCCGTTCGCTAAAGGGAAGCGGGTATCACTGCCGTTCACCCTCACGATCGCCCATGCCAGGCTCGCTATCGGAACTTCTTTATAGTATCGGCGCAACAAGAGGGGCCCGGCAAAGGGCGACGCGAGCTTGCGGGAGCGGTCGATAATCCCGCGAATCACGCTGGGATCATCGCTATTGGATACAGCAACGGTATCCACGCCCAGGATCGACACCCGAAGCGTGCGATCCTCCAGAGGGATATTGAAGATTTCCGCGGAGCGGTAATCGTCGATCGAACTTGCCGATTTACGCAGATAGGGGACGAGCTTGTCAGCATGAATGTTCCCCTCGAAAACCTCGGAGAAGCGAGGCTCATTTGTCTTCGCTCCCATGCCCGTGCCACCCCAAGTCGCCGGATAGTGCACGGCAAAGGCCGCGCGGTCGAGGTCGCGCTCGAATTGAATGCCCGTGTCCTGGATGAATTTCTCGTAATCAGGATCGTGTGACACGGGGGGCAGTTGTTTGATGGTGCTGACCCGCCGCACCCATTGCAGGTTCACATACAGGAAAGCGTCAGCCCCCGGCAGCAGGCGCGCCGGTTCCGGAGGGGCGTGGCGGCGCAGTTCGACAACAATAGCTACAGCCGCTATTACGGCCAGTACTCCAATAATGATCGGCAGGCGGCGTCGTATGCGCATGAAATGAGTTCCGCGCCCAGGTTCCGGTGCATGGAACTAACTCAGCCAGGGCGCCTGTGTTATGGAAGGCTGCCCACGAGAGGCTTCATCATAGCACTGGCGCCCTCGGCGGGATTTCGCTTTGTGCAACGGACCATCTCGGCTGCGGGGCGGGACGCGTGCATCCAGTACTTTCTCGGCTGGGATACCCTGATCGGGCAATGTCGCTCATGCAGTTGGGGAGAACAAATAGCGCAAGCTCGCGCAAACGCCTGCTTACGACAGTTATTTGGAAGGAAAGCGTCGCTTTGGGCTATGGTGCTGGTGTGAGGCGGTTTCTAGTTGCTCTAAGCGTATTCGGGCTCATTGCTATTGGTTGGTGCTCACCGCAGCGCGAGACGGCGACGAACGAGTACGATGCACAAAGCGTCGTGATGAATCTTTACAAAGAGATTGTGGTACGAAAGCCACTTGGGATTGGGAGTAAAGATGATCGTCAGGCCATTTCGCCGTTCCTCAGTCATGGTCTGATTGAGCGGTTCAATGCCGCGGAAGCGTGCGAAAAGGACTATTTCCGTCAGTACTCTGACCCCAACCTAAAGCCGAAGTTTGCTTGGTTGGAAATGGGCTTATTCTCCGGTGCCAATGAGAAAGCCATACCATCACACGCGATTGTGCAGCGCACGAAGATTCGGCGAGATGGCTCCTACCGAGTGCATGTGCAACTAACGTACGGGGAGTCATTGCAGACCTACGGTCGCACTCCTGATTCCGCCAATACGTTTAAGTGGACCGTTGTTGCCCTCGTCATCCGAGACGGGGGCCGATTCGCCGTTGATAACATTTTGTACTTCAACGAAGATACGAAACGATTCGAGCCCCAATTGTCACGATTCCTGAGCCTGGGGTGCGAAAATGGAATGTGGGTAGGAGATAAGCGATAACTGTCGCAAAATCGCAATCTCACTGAAAATGGCGGGCCGAGGGTTTTGAGCGCAAACGCCTAAAAAAAGAGACTTCTCCGCCTAAGTCGCTTCGGAGAATGTTCGAGCCAGACGTTCGGCAATGATGGCGTAAACGGATGCGTTATAAACGAGTCCGATATGCGTTCCTGAGACTGAGAAGTCCGCTTCAGGGCGATCCGTCTTGCAGTACCGCCAGTCAACGACGCCGTCGCCCTCGCTATAGATCGCGGTTTCTGATACCGTGCCGGGCATTGAGTGCCGCAAAGATTCCAAAAAGTCACATGTGCAATGTCCGGTATAGCATTCTGGAAGCACATCGCTGCCATGCTTTGCCAGAATGCGCCGTCGAACTAGCTTGGCGGCATGCAGTATGCTGGAATGGGCGACTGTTCCCCGGAACGGTGCTCCCAATGTGATGACGGAAGCAACGTCCGCCGGCCGTTGCGCCGCAATCGCACGCGCGATGATGCCTCCCAAGCTGTGCCCGATCAGATGAACCCTGCATCCGCTTTTGGCAAGCGCTTTTTCAATGGTTTCATTCAGTTGCCGCCGGATCAGGAGATTCGGGCACTCAGTGTTAAAACCAATTCCTGAAAAGAAGGGTTCGTATCCGATGCGCGCCAACCAATTATGTAATGGGGCCAGATAAGCATCGGGGCAGAGAAAAGCAGGGAGGAGAACGACTGCCGAATTGTTGCCGTGCGGTATGCCTAATCCGTAATACAAAGGTGCGGCATGCAACAAAACCAGTTCGGCCGCAAAAAGCGCTTCACCCAAAATAGGAAGGTCGGCTTTTTTATACTCTCGAGTACGAATCGGAGAAATGCGCGATTTACGCCTGATCTTAGTTCTTCTCATTCAATGCTGCCTTAATGTACGTTAGCGTGCGGAATTCCACAATGAAGATTAGTCTGTACGTGTTCGTTTTTTCGCGCGTATGACAGGAATCTCGGCCGAAAGGTATGGCCCAAACCGCCAAGCCGGTGCAGTTGAGTCCGCAGACACTCGCAGCATTCCATGCTTATATTCATCACGCCGAAATGGAAATGCAGCAGACGTTGCACGAGAGTGGGTCATTCCTTTGGTCTGACTTCAGTACAGAACGGGCCCAGGAGGTGCGGGCAGGCCAAGTCGTAGCACAATTCTGGTCTGGCCGAGGGCCGGTCAAAGTGCCGACGGGTTTGATACACGACTGGATCGCTGCCGCATTTGTTCCTGAATCGAGTATCCAAAAGATATTTAAGGTGATCCAGGATTACGATAACCACAAAAACATCTACAAACCTGAAGTCTTGGACTCGAAGCTTGTCAGCCGCCACGCCGACGACTTCCAAATCTATTTGCGGCTTCTGAAAAAGAAAATCATTACTGTGGTCCTCGATACCAACCATGAAGTGCATTATGGTCTGGTGGACCCAAGGCGCTGGGAGTGCCGCTCGCGGACGACGCGCATATCAGAAGTGGAAAATCCCGGAACCCCGGACGAGCGAGTCTTGCAAGCCGATACCGGTTACGGTTTCCTATGGCGCCTTTGTTCCTATTGGCGATTCGAGCAGCGTCATGCCGGTGTGGTCGTCGAGTGTCGAGCCATATCGCTGACCCGTAACGTGCCCTTTGGTTTGGGGTGGGCTATTGAACCAATAATTCAGACACTCCCAAAGGAGTCACTCATCAACACTCTCGAGGCCACACGCCGAGCGCTGCATGGCAGGCCGGGGTAGTTCCTTTGCAACCCGAGTTCTAAAACTCCGGCGGAAATCCACCACATTGCATGCGAGGGCCCGTTGGGCGCTTCAAACCATTCTTTGCGGTTGCGCAGCATCATCGCATGGGCGGTGCGATAGACATATTGCTGAAGGTGCTCAATTGACTCCCACACGCACATGTTTACGGTCATGAATTCATCCTCCCATGCGCGTATGTCGACTGCACTCCCATATTACCCTTGCAGCCGCCATACGTACCCCGGCTACTAATCGGCGATCCGGTTGATCGTTTCCAATTGGTCTACAAATCCATTCAGGATCGGGTGATCCCAGGGGGGCATTCGCGAAATGTTGGTTTGTGCCAGCTGAAAGGAGGTCACTTGCCTGAGCCTCCTGACGCCCAACGGCGTCATTTATCAGGCTAGGAGGCCAGGATTGCGTCGTGTTACATTCCACGCCGTCGGCAGCTTGCCAGCTGCGGGCTTGGGAATCTTCGCCCCGCGACTCGGGAACGTGTCTAGCCATGGATCAGAGCGGGGTCCCAACAGAGGGAGCGCTCCGCAATAGCGAAGGAGGCGCCTTGATCGGGCAGTGTTGTTTGCACGTAAGGTACCGTTATGATAACGTAGAAAATTGTCCCGGACATCAGGAAGGGATCAGGAGGACTTTTGCGCCCTCACGGGTGGGAAAGTCCGAGTTTGCTGGCGTAGCTCAGCTGGTAGAGCATCTGATTTGTAATCAGAGGGTCGGGGGTTCGAATCCCTTCGCCAGCTCCAGGAAACAGTTTCCGGAAGCCAGGGCGTTTGCGCAACGGGCAGGCGGCGATACCGCAGTAGGATTACCAAGAAACACTCCATAAGGAATCTTTTCCGAAGGCAGTGAAGCTCAGTGCGGGAGTATGTTCGCACGAGTCTTGATTTTCTCTGGTTCGCGCGGTCCCCGAAAGCGAATTCTAGTTCGGTCTGAAGCAATGCCGGCTCGCCGGATGGTGGAAGAGAGCGGCTTTCTGCACAGGTGGCCGAGTGGTTAATGGCAGCAGACTGTAAATCTGCCGCTCCTTGCGAGCTACGGAGGTTCGAATCCTCCCCTGTGCACCATATTGGTTTAGTTGTGAACCGTCTCGCGATTGCACTTGCGGTCTATTTGATTTTGGGCGTGCTTGCCTGGAGCACGTTGAGCGACGGCAGAATTCGGCTCGTAACATTAGCGATTCTGGGACTGTTCGCGGTTAAGACGTTGCTGCATCGCAAAGACGTTATGCACGGCGGAGACGAGTAAACGGAGCTTCGCTCCGAAACTTGTAATTTCGTAATCGGGCAATTTTGTAATTTCACGAAAATCGCTCATCGCGGTTTGCGGGCGTGAGCGGACCGGGAGCCCGCAGCCGAAATCCCGAAGCGCAGCGAGGGAGCTCGAGATTAGGCTTGAAGTGGTGGTAAGCGAGCCGATGTAGCTCAGTTGGTAGAGCACTCCCTTGGTAAGGGAGAGGTCACCAGTTCAATCCTGGTCATCGGCTCCAGCAGAATCGTGGAAGGGCACGGCTTTAGCCGTGCCGCTGAGTCGGAACGATAAGGGGCTTTAGCCCCTAAGCGAGGGCGGGAGTAACTCAGTGGTAGAGTCACAGCCTTCCAAGTCGAGCCGCTTAGCAGGCGCGAGCGAAGCGGGAGCCTGCTGGCGAGATCCCGAGCGGAGCCGAGGGACCTCACGGTTCGAAGGTGTGGAGACGAGCGGGAGTAACTCAGTGGTAGAGTCACAGCCTTCCAAGCTGTTGGTCGCGGGTTCGATTCCCGTCTCCCGCTCCAGATTTTGATTGCAGGTGTTAGGCCGTGGGCTTCGAACAAGCTGCTATCAGAGTTACGAGAGAAAACGAATTTGGCGAGCTGAAGGGCGGGCTGGAACGGATATTAGCTCCAGGGAACGTTGAGCAGTTTTTGAGAAGTTTGCGGAGCAAAGGTATCCGGATCCGTGATTTCGACCTGGTGCTCAGCGGCGGCGTCCTGGAAAAACTAGATGATGGTTTTGCAGGGTCCGGCGCGCGCAAGCTGTACGAAGGTTTGCCAACGTCCGACCAGGCCCAGATACGTGAGTTTTATCTGTCCAAGATTGAGGACGTGGATTCGGCCCTGCGGTACAGGTTCAAAAAGCTTTATCAGTACTACTGAATAATTACGCGGGCAGGAATGTCCGCGCCACATAATAAGCTACAAGCTAGAAGCTACTAGCTAGAGGCTAAGGCAATGGCGAAAGAGAAATTTGAACGCACTAAGCCGCACGTGAACGTAGGGACGATTGGTCACATCGATCATGGCAAGACCACGTTGACGGCGGCCATCACCAAGGTTTTGCAGAAGCATAATCCGAAGATCCAGTTCCGCTCGTTCGACTCGATCGATAACGCGCCGGAAGAGAAGGCGCGTGGCATCACCATTGCCACCGCGCACGTCGAGTACGAGACCGACAAGCGGCACTACGCA
>DASSIO010000003.1:0-4803 GCA_035691825.1 Terriglobales bacterium
CGCTATCGTCATCTCTTCGTTATATAGCTGTCCGTCTTTCCTCCGATTCGTGATTTCTCCACTCCAGATTTCTCCCGAAAGTATCGAACTCCAAAGTCTCCTGTACACCGATTCGTCTTGCTTCCCCGATTTCAATATGCGGGGATTCTTTCCCAGCGCTTCTTCCCGGGTGTACCCGGTCAATCGGCTGAACGCCGGATTTACCCATTGTATGTTCCCACTGACGTCCGTTATCACTATCGCATTCGCCGCCGACTCCAGTGCCGCGGTCTGCAGCCGGTCATGTTCTTCCGCTCTCTTTCGCTTGCTGATATCAATCGCTACCCCCACCACGCAGGGCTCCTTCTCAAAGAGGATGCGCACACCGGTCAGGTAGCAGGGGATTTTCACTCCACTCTTCGCCACCAGCCAGGCTTCTGTCTCTGCGGCGCCATGCTCCAACGCATTTTTCATGGCCTGCTCCACCACATCCAGGCTCTCGGACGCGACAGTGCTCAAAAGACCTTTTTCAATGGCTTCCGAAGCGGAGTAGCCGAGGAAATTCGTATTCCATCGCCGGACATTGCCGGAAGCATCGAAGACACACACAACTCCCGGCAGACTTTCCATCAGGGAATCGGACAGGGCGATCGACGCATTCAACTTTGCCTGTTCGCGCCGAAAGAACATTGCACTCAGGAACAACACTAGAGTGGCGCAGAACACGACCGTAAATATGTGAGACTGTCGCGGCGTAAGATTACTTAGACTCGCCTCCTTTATAGCCTCGTAAGCAGTCATTACGAGGAACGCGGCGAACCCCGCTGCTACGGCTTTCCACGATGCCAGTTTGGGCTTCTTGTAAGCCTGTATTTTTGCCTCGGTTTTCACTGATTCCTGTCAAAGATGCAACCGCAGCTGCCCCATTTCCAATCGGCTGCGAACACTCCCTTAGACTCTCGGAGGACCGAAAAAAAGCAAACCATCCACTTCTGCTGGATACGAAATCACCAAATGTACAGCCATGAGTAGCTGGATGGCACACGAAGGGGAGTCAGATTCACAAGGTAACCGTCCCCAAGGGCCGCTCAAACTATGAAAGTTGCGCGTAATCGGACAGCATCACGGAGAGGTTACTTTCTTATACCGCCAGGAATCCTGGATAGCAAGAACTGAGCGAATCTGTTGTCGAATCAGTTTACCTAAGGTGTTTCGAGGCGCCCTTCATCGCCTTAGCACAACCTTCAGACTGCTCACAACCTGGCCGAACCCTGCGCACACAAAGTCGAATAATCCACTTTGCGGTGTCGAGGCATCAACAAAGTTGGTGCCAGCTATAGGGCGACGCGAGTGACTTCCTCGAGGGTTGTATATCCCAAAAAGGCCTTTCCCAGGCCGTCTTGAAAGAGGGTTTTCATTCCTGCTTCAATGGCCGCGGCGCGGATCGAACCGACGTCTCTGCGTTCTAGGATCATGTTCCTGATCTGGTCGCTAACCTCAAACAGTTCGAATATGCCCAAGCGTCCACGGAAGCCCCGCCCATGGCATTGGGCACATCCTTTAGCCTTGAAAAGACGCATTCCCGTCAGTGGGTCGGCTCCTTTGCCAAGGAGGTTTTGCGCTTGCAGGGCGTCGATGGTGGATGAGGAATCGGATCGGGCCTTGAGCGCTTCGATGACCGACTTGTTCGGAGCAGTCGTTTCACGGCAGTTAGTGCAGAGCCGGCGTACTAGCCGCTGGCCGACGACCAAAGTAAGTGTCGAAGCAAGTAGAAACGGTTCCACTCCGATATCCAGCATTCGGGCAACAGCGCCTGTTGCATCATTGGTGTGGAGGGTAGAAAGCAGAAGGCGGCCGACAAGTGCAGCTCGCACCGCCATCTCAGCGGTATCACGATCTCGGATTTCACCCACCATAATGATATCCGGGTCCTGGCGGAGCATTGACCTCAAAGCAGAAGGAAATGTAAGTCCAGCTGCGGGATTCACACTAACTTGACTGATTCGGGGAACGTTGCATTCGACGGGATCCTCGATCGTGGAAATATTGACCACATATTTCTTCTCGACTCCAAGTCGTGTGAGGGCTGCGTACAACGTAGTACTCTTTCCACAACCTGTGGGACCAGTGATGAGGACCATTCCGTGCGGTCGAATAATATTTCGAAGCATGATTTCGTAATCGGGAGCAAGCAAACCAAGATCCTCAAGCTCAAGAGTGATTGTCTCCTTGGGATGGAGTCGGATCACCACCTTTTCACCCCATTGGGTCGGTAACGAAGAAACGCGCAGATCGAATTTGAGCTGGCTAACGTCCGCGTCGAAGCTGCCATCTTGCGGCGCCCGATGGTCATCAATTCTCATCTTTGCCAGGATTTTGATGCGAGAGATAAGCGGGGGCAAGCTGGTCGTGGGCAGTATCAAAACCTCGTGAAGCACCCCGTCTATACGGCAACGAATGAGCACTTCGTGTTCGTAGGGCTCAATGTGGATGTCGGATGCCTGGGTCAGCACGGCATATTCCAGAAGTCTGTCTAGCAACGCCACCGCCGGCTGTGCCTGCCCCTTAGGCTGTTGCGAGCTGAGAAGGAGAGAAGCTTCATCCAGCACCGTCTGTCTCAGCATTTGGCGCAACCCGTCCTGGTAAAGAAGGTGGGCCCGCAGGATTGAATTTTCCGGGGCAAAGTAAGGGATAACTTCAAGGTTGGTCTTTGCCTTGAGCTTTTCCAAAACCTGCTGGTTCCGCGGATCGCACATCGCCACTTTGAGATTTCCATCCTGAATGTCAAAAGGAACCAGTCCATGCGACCGGGCGAACCCCTCGTCAATCAGATGGAGGGCCTGAGGTTTTACATCGTTCACCTTGAGGTCGATGTATGAAATCCCCCATGACCGGGCCAATTGATCCAGGAGGAATGGTTGCGGAATGCCTCGATTGATCAGGACCTTGTCCAAAGAGGTTCGCAACCGCTTTGCGCTCGCATGGGCGCTGTCAAATTCTGCTCCGTTCAGAATTTCCAACTGGTCTACCAATAGGGATCGAAACTCTGCTTCGCTCACTCTCAATCCGCTCATTGCACACCGTCCGTTCTAAGCAGCAATTCCAACCGGCCCGCTAAATCTTCAAGACCCAGATTCGATTTGACCCAGTAGTCCAACGCGCCAAGTTCGTGGGCCATTCTGGAATCGCTCTCCTGGCCCAAATTGCTGAACACAATCACGGGAATTTGCGAGGTGGCTGGATCACTTTTCAGCGCTTTTAAGACTTCAAAGCCATGGAGCTTTGGCATGATCAGATCGAGCAGGACCAAATCAGGGACCTCGCATTGTGCGAGCCTGAGGGCTTCCTCACCGTCGGGGGCCGTAATTACCGTAAAACCGTGGTGACGCAAGGTAGCCTCGGCCGCTCTGCGCATAAATCGATCGTCCTCGGCTAGTAAAATCTTTTTCGTGAGTGTCATCCGCTACTCCCCAAACAACAATTGCTTAACTTCATTGCCCAGCTTTTCTAGCGACAGGTTCGCCTTCACGTAATATCCGTCGATTCCCAATTGCCTCGCCTCGTTAGCATCTTCCTCGTGCGAGGAGTTTGTCAGGATCAATACCTTTACAGACCTCGTTGATTCTTCTGACCGGATCACGCGTAGTACTTCAATTCCACGGAGTTTGGGCATTAGTAAGTCGAGTAAAATCAGATCAAGCGGCTGGCTTCGGGCGATGTTCACTGCCTGCTCTCCATCCGCTGCCGTAAGAACGGTCAACCCCAGGTGGCGCAGCCCCGCCTCGCATGCCCGTCGCAGGAACCTGTCATCTTCAGCAACCAGAACTCGCTTATTCATCAGCTCCATTAGCGGACTCCTGCAAGAGGAAGTTCAAACGCGAAGGTGCTTCCTTTTCCTTCTTCGGATTTGCACCAGACCCGCCCGTGAGAGCGTTCCACCACTAGCCTGACGATATAGAGTCCCAGTCCTGTACCTTCCGTTTCCATCTTGTAGCCGTTTTCTGCGCGAAAGAACTTTTCGAACAAACGCGCCTGGGAGGCTTTTGGAATGCCGATTCCGTTGTCCCGGATAGTCCAACGCAGGTGACCGTTGTGACCCGCTACCTCAATATCAATCTTGCCTTTGGCGGGCGTATATTTGATCGCATTGGAAATCAGATTCAGGATGACTTGACGGAATAGTTGCGGATCTATGCGCACGGGCGGGACTCTATCGTCCCCATGAACCGACACCTCATCTTCTTGAATTTGAATCTGCGGCCCCAGGTCCTTTAACACGCTCAAAGTAAGGTCGCGTAAGTCGGTCTCTTTCTGGGCGAGAACAAGCTTTCCATCTTCGAGTCTGGAAACCTCAAGTAAATCATTCACCAATCGAATCAACCGATCCGTAGACTCGCGCGTATCGCCGAGCAAAGAGCGCGTCTCAGCGGAGAGCTGCTCCGATTGGCCCAGAAGTTCCAGCAACCACTTGATTCCTGTCAGGGGTGTGCGGAGTTGGTGGGTCACAAATGAAACAAAATCCGATTTCATCTGTAATGTCGATCTCAGTTCTTCCTCGGCGCGCTTTCGAACGGTAATATCTTTGGCCATGCCCAGGAATCCCGTTACTCGCCCATGAACATCGGGCAGCTCGGTTACGACTAGCAGGACAGTGAGCCAAGTCCCGTCCTTCCTCACGTAAGTCCACTCGCGCTCTTCGAATCCGTCGTGGCGCGCCTGCTCTACCAGAACACGAAACCCTTCGATCGGGTGTCCTAACTCCCGAGTGAGTTCCCTCCCCCGGGCTTGCACTTCAGACTGGATGTGAAAGATTTCTGGCGTCTT
>DASSIO010000004.1:0-5558 GCA_035691825.1 Terriglobales bacterium
TTATTCGAGGTACTTCCTCTCATCACGGGGGAATTTGAAACTTTTGTGCGCGGCCGAGGCTACGACCTTTACCGTATTCGCGACTACATGCCGGAAGATTCGGCGCGGCACGTGGATTGGAAGGCAACAGCCAAGTCAGGATCTCCGAAGGTGCGGGAGTTCACGCGCGAGGACGAGCGCAAACTGCGCATCGTTTTCGACAATCCGGCTCCCGGAGTTCTGACAGAAAAAACCTATGAAAGCGCGGTGGCGCTCACAGCATCGCTGGCTTGGCATTTCAGCCACGAAGATACCCAGCTTTCCTTCGCCACCCAGGGGTATTCTGGCGGCGCGGACGTTTACCGGTTTCTGGCTTATTTAGCTCTGGTTGAGCCGAGTCCAAACAAGTCCATGATTGAGGAACTTCGTCCGTCCGACGATTACAATCTTATTTTGACGACCCGCGCGCGAGGCACGATCCCGACGGCTATCTGGTCTTGCTCGTACGTCCTGTTCCTGGAAGGGCAGGCGTGATCTAAACGATGCTGACGCCGCGGACGCGAGCTTGATGTTTTTTGCAGTACTTTCGAGTCGAGGAGTTGTTTATGAAGCTGCGACGTTACATGCGCGAGGTGATGCGGTCCCGGGCACTATTGGGCCTGGGCATTTCTGCCCTGTTCTTACCGGTGGCCAGCGTGGCACAAAGCAAGCGCGCGCCCGACATTCCAACCGGAACGGAGATCAAGGTACGCATGATCGACAGCCTGAACAGCGAAACTGCAAAGACGGGCGACATGTTTCATGCCACGTTGGAAGAACCCATTGTGGCCAACGGAAAACAACTTTATCCCAAAGGAGCCGATGTCACCGGGACGGTCAGCGCCGTACACGCTTCGGGAAGGCTTACCGACCCGGGGCAACTGACGCTTGTGCTCAACACAGTGACATCAGAGCGGGTAGCCTCGTCGATCAATGTGCAGCCTCTGGAAATCAAGGGCGAGTCGCATGGCAAGAGTAATGCCACGAAGATCGGTGGAGGCGCCGCCCTGGGCGCTGTTTTGGGAGGGATCTTCGGAGGCGGCAAAGGGGCTGCCATTGGAGCGGGCGCCGGCGCAGCCGCCGGGACCGCCGGAGCCGCGGCTACGGGAAAGCGAGAAGCCAAAGTCGATTCGGAAGCCATCCTGACGTTTACTGCAGGCGAGTCGGCGAATTCGGCCGCGAGTGCCGCCGAAACACCCGCTTCGGTTGCTGACACGGAAAGTGCCAAAACGCAGGAGACTGCAAACCCGTCATCCCCTGAGCCGTCGAAACAGAGTAGTTCGTTCGACAATGCGGTTCTGTTCAGCGCCCGGGATCGTAGGGTGATCCGCAACTGCTTGAATCAGCATGCCTCTGAGCTGCCCTCGGGGACACTGGACAAGCCTGAACTTCCGTCCGGTTCCGACCGCCAGGTCCACGTGGGAGGCGCACTCCCGGCGGATCTACAGAGCAAAGCACAGTCCCTGCCGCTTGCCTGTGAGCAGCAGTTGCCCCGTTTGCCGGGCGATCAGGAGCGGGTTGTGTACAGCGGGCGGGTGCTGCTGTTGGATGGAGCAGGTCACATTCTGGACATGTTCGGACTCGACAGTAGTGAATGAACATTTGCGACTATTACGTTAGGTTGTGACGCCGGTCACAGATTTTGACTCGGCAGATACGTACAGTTTAGAAAAAGCTCAGTAGGCGCGCGTCGTTGCCATCCTCACCCCACACATCAATGACGCGCGTTTTTTTTTGCGAACTCGAGGATACCGAGAGAGCGAAAGCCCATTATATTTTGAAGTGAGCCGCTATGCCGGGCATAGTTCTATGCGCAAGTCCGATGGCGCTGCCCGCGCTGTAGCATCGATGAGCTTTGCGTTGTTCGTGAAGCGCATGAGATAGTAATCCGTCATCGATTCCGAGGATGCAAGGGAGCAGGGGAATGATCCGTTTCATCCCGCGCGAAACCAAGTTCTTCGAGCTTTTCGCGGAGCTGTCACAGAACCTGACCGCGGGGGCCAAGCTTCTGCAGGAATTGCTGCGAACGCCGGGCGATCTGAAAAGCGGCGTGCAGCACGTTCAGGAGATCGAACACGCGGGCGACAAGGCAACCTACGCGATCATTTACAAGCTGAACCAGACCTTCATTACCCCCTTCGATCGCGAAGACATCCATCGCCTGGCCTCTTCCCTGGACGATGTGCTGGACTTCGTAAACGCGGCGGCCGTTCGACTGGTCATGTACAACATCACCTCACCTCCGTCGACAGCTGCGGACTTGGCGGGGCTGATCGTGCTGCAGAGCGAGGAGTTAGCCAAAGGCGTTTCCCTGCTGGAGAAAAACGGCCAGGTCATGAAGCACTGCGAGGAAGTAAATCGGCTGGAAGATGTAGCCGATCAAATGAGCCGCAAGGCTATCGCGCAGCTGTTCGAGCAGGAGAAGGATCCGATCCAGCTGATCAAAGTGAAAGAGTTGTACGAAGTGCTGGAAACCGCCACTGACAAGGCGGAGGATGCCGCCAACGTGCTTGAAGCAATCGTCCTGAAAAGCGCATAGCGAGACTATTCCACTGTCTGAAGGAGAGAATCCTGGGTGAGGATTGACGTTTTATTGGTCGCCATCACCGTCGTTGTAGCGCTGATCTTCGATTTCCTGAACGGGTTTCACGACTCGGCTAATAGCATCGCCACGGTAGTCTCCACTCGCGTGCTGTCGCCGAAATTGGCTGTGCTCTGGGCGGCCGTCTTCAATTTTCTCGCGGCATTTTTTTTGGGAACCGCGGTTGCCAAGACCATCGGCAAAGGCATGATCCGGCTGGAGGACGTCGATCAGTACGTCGTTCTCGCCGCGCTCTTCGGGGCTATCGTGTGGGACGTTTTGACATGGTGGTGGGGTTTGCCCACGTCCTCGTCGCACGCATTGATCGGCGGCTACGCAGGCGCCGCCATGATGCACGCCATCCTTCACAGAGGAGTGGGAGCGGCTTTCTCCGTCATCATTCCCCAGGGTTGGTACAAGACACTGATCTTCATCGTGGTGGCGCCGATCATGGGAACGGTTTTGGGACTCATCATCATGACATCGGTGTACTGGCTGCTGCAGCAGAAAGCTCCGCAGCAGGTGGACAGGTGGTTTCGCAAGCTGCAATTGCTGTCGGCTGCCGCCTACAGCCTGGGTCATGGAGGCAATGACGCGCAAAAAACCATGGGCATCATCGCGGGCGCCTTGTACACAGCAGGATTCATGTCGAAATCAGACATGCTGGGCAGTTGGGGCCGCCTGCATTGGCCAATTATTCTGGCCGCGCACGCAGCGATCGCCGCGGGCACCTATTTTGGGGGCTGGCGGATTGTGCACACCATGGGGCAGCGCATCACCAAGCTCAAGCCAGTAGGCGGCTTCTGTGCCGAAGCTGCGGGCGCTGTCACTTTGTTTGGCACAGCACTCGCGGGCATCCCGGTCAGTACGACGCACACCATCACTGGTGCAATCGTTGGAGTGGGGGCAGTGCACCGGCTTTCAGCAGTGCGCTGGGGCGTTGCCGGGAGAATCGTGTGGGCATGGATTCTGACCATTCCTGCTGCCGCGGTGATGTCAGGATTGACATTCCTGATCATCAATCTTTTCCATCCCCAAGGGTGATTGAGGACTGCCATTTGCGTCTGGGCAGCCCGCGATTTCGTTTGTAGATGTATGGCTTCCGTCATATACTCCGCGCACAAGCAACTCGGTGGGGGTGAGTTGCCGTCCCATATCACCCTGGAGGGACCCGATGGCATCTGTTTATGACCTCATCAAGGACCAGGACACTTATCATGCGCAATCCCAACAAACTGTCCTGGAAGTAGCCAAAGCCATGGTAGAGCGCAACATTGGCGCGGTGCCCGTGCTTGCGGATGGGGAGCTGGTGGGAATTTTCTCCGAGCGCGACTTGATGAAAAAAGTAGTGGTGCCAGGCTTGGACCCGGGCGCGACCCGGCTGGCCGAAGTCATGACGCAGGATCCCCTCACCGTTGGGCCGTTGGAGACGGTAGAGACTTGCATGGTTCTGATGCGACGGCATGGTTTCCGTCACCTTCCCATCTGCGACGGCAAGGTTTTGAAGGGATTAGTTTCACTACGAGACATCATGCTTCATGATCTCGACGAGAAGGATCATGACATTCGCATGATGCGCGCCTACATCCAGGCTTCACCGAGCGTGTGAAGAGCTAAGCGGCATCCGGCGTGCACACATTTTGTTTTCCGGCGCCTGTCTAGCCAGAAAGTAACCACTCTCAGATGTTACCCAGGTTACTTTAGTGTGTTGATCCTTTTTCCAGACCTGTTAGCGTGTGACGAGGGCCAGGAACGAGAGCTCCGCAGCTGGGAGCGCTCCCCCCTCGGAGCACCTTTGAGCGCAACTGCCTCCTCAATAACAACTTGGTTGTGGATGGCGCAACCCGTGCTTGAGTTGGTGGTGGCCATCGGCCTGATCTATCGCAAGACTTACCGAATGTTTCCCGCATTCGTGACGTACGTATTTACTCAGATAGCAACCTTCGCAATCCTGTACCCAATTTCGCTAACTTCTTCCTATCAGGCGTACTTTTACGCCTATTGGATCACAGCGGTGATCAGCCTTGTGCTGGGCTTCAAAGTGATTCACGAAATCTTCCTGGACGTGTTCCGGCCGTATCACACACTTAAGGATCTGGGCACCGTGCTGTTTAAATGGGCTGGGCTGGTGATGTTGCTGGTGGCGGGGATTGTTACCATGTCCGGGCAGTCGTGGCATATGGATCCGCTGGCGCAGGGAATCGCCACGCTGCAGCGCAGTATGAGGGTGGTGCAGTGCGGAATGATTTTGTTCCTTCTGCTGTTTTCCCGTTATTTGGGAGTGTCGTGGCAGCAGAAAAGTTTTGGAATAGCATTGGGCTTCGGTGGGTTTGCAACCTGCGAGTTGGCTGTGATCGGGCTGCGGGCAGGAGGACATATCTCCGGCACCACCATGAATGTAGTTAACACAGGCTCGTATGTACTCGCCATCTGTGTTTGGGTCGTATACACATACATGAAGGATGCAAAGCGCGAGGCGCCAGTCACACTCCTGAAGTCTCAAAGGTGGGAGCAGAGCTTAAACGAAATCCAGCATCCTGCAACACCCGATTCTCTGATTCCATTATTCGAAGGCATGGTGGAACGCGCCTTCTCTCGGAACACCGGCGAATATCCTGACTTGCTGGACCGCGAACATGCCGCGGCCGCGGAGAAAGATCCGCAGCGTCCTGCCGCAGCCGCAGCGAGCGCTTCCAAAATGTAGTTTGCGCGCTGGCCTCGTCTGTCTTGTCACCTTTAATCAGCCGTGATGAGTGGAAGGGAACATCGCGCCGGTTCAGTCATCTTCAATGACTAGGCGAGTCAGCAGCTTTTCTTGACTCGCACCAGCTGAATGGCTCAGCCGTATCCCGATGCCGCTTGCGGATTTAGAAAAGCCGACACGCCAAGGGTGTCTGTAAATAATTGATTATAAGCTAGATAATGCGACTTGGTGGCTCAGAGAACGGAGCCGCTTGCA
>DASSIO010000005.1:0-3878 GCA_035691825.1 Terriglobales bacterium
GGATACCTAATGATCGCGGCTGATCTCAGCGAGCGGCAAGCCATTCGCAAGATGAAGGACGAGTTCGTGTCGATTGTCAGCCATGAATTGAGGACTCCCCTTACTTCGATCAAAGGGGCACTCGGGCTGTTGGCCGGCGGCGTCACGGGTGTACTGCCGCCGAAGGCTGCGGAGATGGCAAACATCGCGCAGGGAAACGTTGAGCGTTTAAGCCGACTGGTGAATGACATTCTCGATCTGCAGCGCATTGAATCGGGACGGATCACAATGGACAAGCGTCCATGCAATATTGCCGATCTTGTAAAGGAATCCGCCGAATCCGTGCATCTGGTTGCAGAAGCCGAAGGTGTAACCATCCTGACTTCTTGCTGCGAAGCGTCCGTCCAAGCTGATCGGGAGCGAATCGTCCAGGCTTTCGTCAACCTGCTCGGGAACGCGATCAAGTTCTCGCCGCGCGGGGGTCGTATAGAGTTCGCTGCAGAGCGTACCTCCACCGGCGTCTTGTTTCGCGTGAAAGATGAAGGCCGGGGCATCCCAAGAGAAAAGCTGGAAACCATTTTCGAGAGGTTCGTGCAGGTCGACGCTTCCGACGCGCGTGAAAAGGGAGGGACAGGGTTGGGATTGGCAATCTGCCGCACTATCGTAGAACAGCATGGCGGCCGAGTCTGGGCGGAGAGCGAACCGGGCAGAGGCAGTACATTTTATGTGCAATTGCCTGCTGCCGAGTCCAATTCGATGACCACTTCTGGGAACGCTTGAGACGCGCTTATGGCGAAGACTGTGCTCGTGATCGACGACGATCGGGACATTCGGGAAGTAGCGAAGACCAGCCTGGAACTCGTCGGCGGCTTCGCGGTCATCGTAGCTGAGTCCGGGCTGCGTGGTGTGGCTCTTGCACAGCAGGCAAGGCCCGATGCCATCATTCTGGACCTCATGATGCCTGACTTTGATGGACAGCAGACCCTTGCCCAGCTCAAACAAGTCCCTGACACCGCTCCAATACCGGTGATCATGCTGACGGCGAAAGTGCAGGCGAGCAAGCTTGAGTTGGTGGGTAAAGGGGCCGCAGGCGTGCTCATAAAACCTTTTGATCCGATGCAACTCCCGAATCAAGTCTGCGAAATACTGGGGTGGAGTGCGGCAGACGGGAAGGAAATTGGCCACAGTGGCTCCACAAAAGAGTGACGAAGTTCGCGCAGCGCTGGAGAAAGTTTGGCTCAACAGCAGGCTGGAGGCGATGGGACGGGTGGCGACGCTGCAACGCTTTGCCGAGAGCTTGGGTTCAGGGACCCCCGATCAGATGTCTTGGCAGAACGCCCTGTCGGCAGCCCACCGGCTTTCGGGTTCGCTTGGAATGTTTGGATTCAATGAGGCTTCGTCCTGCGCCGCAGAGATTGAGGGTCTGCTGGGTGATGGTCCAGCGCCGGACGTCGCGACGACGGTCAGGCTAGTCGAGCACCTGCAAATGCTGCTGGAAGGAGCGCAAGCGTCGAGCGGAAAACCGGAGAGGCGCGATTCATGAAGCCCAAAACCGCGAGGCCGGCCGTCGTTACAGTCTTGATCGCCGATGACGATCCCATTGTGCGCCAAGCAGTGAAATCGGTCCTCGATGTGTCAGGCGGGTTCAAGGTCGTGGGTGAAGCGGAAGACGGGAAAATGGCGGCTGAACTGGTTAAGAAAACCGACCCCGACATTCTGCTTTTGGACCTGCTAATGCCAAACCTTCCAGGGTTGGAGGCGCTGCGAGCCATTACCACCGTGGGCTCGGAAGTTCGAACTGTCCTGCTGTGCTCTGCCATCAGCGCCAAGCAGGTGTTGGAGGCATTACAGCTAGGCGCGCGGGGAGTGGTTTTGAAAAAGAAGGTGGCGGAACTAATTCCGGCGCTCGAAGCGGTGATAAGAGGGCAATACTGGATCCAGAGTCAAAGCGTGTCCAATGTCGTGGAGGTTGTGCAACAACTGGCCGCGACGAACCCTCAATCCTCCGAGTCGCAGAATCGCTTTGGCTTGACCACCCGTGAAACCGAGATCATCTCATTCATCACACAAGGGTGCATGAATCGTGACATCGCCAGCTCACTTTCCATCACAGAAGAGACGGTGAAACGCCATCTGACCAACATCTTCAATAAGGTTGGCATGTCGAATCGCCTCGAACTGGCGCTGTTTGCCATTGAGCACGGGTTAGTTCGAAAGTGAGTCGGCTGCGGCTTTGCCGCCATTTGGCGACTGGGGTGTCTTGATCAGCTTTTCAGGGTCATAGCCTGCTGCCCGAATTTGTTCCACGACCTCCTGGTAGGTCGTTCCGTCCATCTCTGGCGTGCGGCTCAGTATCCAGAGATACTTCCGCTTCGGTTCTCCAACAATTGCATAGCGATATTCGGGGCTGAGCCCTACGATCCAATAGTCGCCGTAAAAAGGCCAAAAGAAGGTCACCCTCAGCTTGGCGTTGGTCCTCTTATCCGCCACTTTGGCCGTACCACGCGCCGTTTTGGTTTTTCCATCCCTTTGACGGCAGGAGTTCACAACCTGAACTTTGCCATCGTTCCGAACCGTGTACTCCGCTTTTGTGTCGGAGTGGCAATCACGCTGAAAACGGTTTGGGTAGCGCGCGATCTCGTACCAGGTGCCGCTATAGCGGTTGAGATCCACGGCCTGGACAGTCCGCAACGGCCGAGTTGTTGACTCTGCTGAGGCAATCCCCTCGGTCATCATCAGCATCAGGAGAACGGCGCCTACGGTCATCAGGTTCATAGCTGTCACTCCCTCCTTATACACGCTCCTTTGGATGTCGCGACCGGCCGAATTGCGCTACGACCAAAGTAGTAGACGTCTACGACCCTCGCGGAATTTCCAGCCGCA
The DNA here is from genome assembly GCA_035691825.1 of Terriglobales bacterium. GTDB lineage: Bacteria > Acidobacteriota > Terriglobia > Terriglobales > Acidobacteriaceae > Gp1-AA122. The sequence goes on from DASSIO010000005.1 coordinate 2,863, forward strand.
GCGCTTGCAGCGATACTCCCAATTGTTGATGGGCGAGGCGCCCAAATTCAAAAGAGGAGAAATTCCATGAAGAGAGCTTATATGGCAGTCGTGGCGGCCGCGCTGATGAGCATCAGCGCATTCGCCAGTCACGCCCGGCAGGACATCGTTGACACCGCTGTCAAGGCCGGATCGTTCAACACCCTGGCCAAGGCCCTGAAGGCCGCGGACCTGGTTGACACCCTGAGGGGGTCGGGACCCTTCACAGTCTTCGCGCCGACCGATGAAGCATTCAACAATTTGCCTCCCGGAGCGCTGGAAGTATTGCTGAAGCCAGAAAACAAGGAGCAGCTTCGTTCGATTTTGACTTATCACGTCGTGCCAGGGCGCGTTACTGCGGGCGATGTGCTCAAGCTGACGTCGGCCAAAACCGTGAGCGGACAGGAGGTCCGAATCAGCGTTCTTAAAGGCGTGGTACGGGTGAACGACGCCAAAGTTACCAAGACAAACATCGCTGCTCGCAACGGGCTGATTCACGTGGTCGATCGCGTGATCGTTCCTCCGATGGGAGAAATCTCGCAAGTCTCGAAGATTGACGAGATGCTGGCCGCCTTTGAAAGCAAGGCGATCGAAACCCGGCGGGACGCGTCGATGCTGGAATCGAAGCGGCGCAACCGACAGCTCAGCTGGCAGACCCATGTCAGCAAGCTCAGCGTAATGAAGGACCACGTCAACGAGATGGGCAAGATGCTCGCCGAGTTAGAGGGCATGAAGCCGAAGGCTACGTTGTTCCAGGAAAAAGCGATCGAAGCTGCCCGGCCTCATTTGGAAGACCTGGCGCAGCGTGTGGAGAAGGGCATCAACTGGATCAACGAAGACCGCCGGAGTATCTCCAAAGCCGAGTACAAGGAAAACCTGCACGGCATTTGGAGCAGCGCGGATGAGCTGTACAGGCACGTGGACACGATCATCGACTACCACGAAGCCCGGATGAGCTTGCAAGAACTCGCGGAGGAACCGGTGACGCGGTAAATCGC
>DASSIO010000006.1:0-2273 GCA_035691825.1 Terriglobales bacterium
GGGGATTTGCACGTTCACATGAACTATGGGGGCACCTACAGAAACGAGAGAGCGCTCCTGCTCAGCCAGGCGGAGGGCGAAGGAGTCCGGATCGTCAACAATCTCGTCGTAAATAAAGAGCAACGATTTCCAGACATTGAGTCCGCGCTGTTCGGTGAAAGTATGAAGCGTTTTTCAGAGTACGCGATCGAATTGCCGGGCCAGGAGTTCCATACCAGCTATTGGGGACACCGCGGAATCCTGGCTTTGAGGGACCATCTTCTGCTGCCGGGATACGCAGGGTATCCAAACACGGCGGCAGCGAGTTTGTATCCCATGAATGCGGATGTGTACGACATGGCGCATCGGCAAGGCGCGCTGGTTGGGGCCGTGCATCCTTTTGATGAGGAGCCTGATCCCTTCGCGAATCCGCCAAAGAAAATCACAGACGAGCTGCCCGTGGACGTGGCGCTCGGCAAATTGGATTATATGGAGATCGTTGGGTTCAGCGACCACAAATCGACCGCGAACGTTTGGTATCGGCTGCTAAACCTTGGTTTCCGGATTCCGGCAGGAGGGGGGACCGACGCAACGACGGACTATGCGGCGCCGATTCGCGGACAAGTCGGCATGGATCGTGTCTATGCGGCTGTCCCGGGTGGGGCAGTGGACGTGCAGGCGTGGATGGATTCCCTGAAGAAGGGGCAAACTTTTGCGACGAATGGGCCTCTGATTGACTTTACGCTTGCGGGAAAGAGGGTTGGAGACGAGCTAAGATTTGACGGTGCTCAGCCTGCGGTTGCCTTTACGGCGAAGTTGCGATCGATTGTTCCGCTCGACCATTTGGAAGTGGTTTGCAATGGGCGAGTCGAGAAAACGCTGGTTCTTGCGGGGTCGCGTGATTCTGCCGACGTCACCGGGACGCTGCCGTTGAAAGAGAGTGGATGGTGCGTGCTGCGCGCTTCCAGCGACGATGCGGAATATCCGGTGCTCGACAATTATGTTTACGCGACGACGAGCCCGATCTACGTGACGATTGCGAGAAAGGCAGCGCGTTCGCCGGAGGATGCGAAATATTTTACGGCGTGGATCGACCGCACGATCGCGTCAACCTCCGATTATCCCGACTGGAATTCTCCCGCCGAAAAAGAAAACGTGCTGAAGCGCCTGGTCGAAGCGAAAGCCGTCTACGAAAAGCTTGCCGGTCATCTCCCTTGAAGGCTTGTCGAGAGAAACCTGCGATCATTCTTGGACACTTGCTGTCTTGATTCTGTTAGCCGCCTATATCGCCATACCTTGCGGTTTTGCGAGTATTGAGGGCTTAAACCGTTCCGCTGCGTGCCAAGCTTCTGTGTTTGAAGCGCTTGTCGAAGTTCATTTTGCAATTTCCTTCCTGCGGAGACCGCAAGTCGAACCAGGGATTAGTTCGAGTCTCCTTGCCTCTAAGGATGGGCTCATTGGCGTTCGGGATTGCAAGGGAACTGGCGAACACCAATCAGGGGCTGTTCAAACTGTGGGACACTTGCTGAGAGAGAGGGACCTGGAGAAAAGCCCGGCTTGATCCAGTTCTAACTGGCACATCGCCTGGCAAAGACATTGACTCCAGCAGTATCGGTGACAAAACAGCGCTTCAATTGGACGCGCCAGTCTGGCAGCGAAACCGCAAACTTTTGCGCCAGGCGTGAGTTTGAAAGGATCGAATAGGGAGGGCGGTGCGTGGGGGAATGAAACTCTTTTGTGGAGATGGGGATCACGCTCCGCGCAATCAGTTGGCGTCCTCCGGTGGCCTCAACGAGCCATTTTGGTGGGTGTGACTCCTCTTGGGCCTCTTCGAGGATAGCTTTAGCAAACTTATACCACGTCGTTTGGCCCGCGGCCGTCATGTGGTAAGTTCCCTCAACGTCAGAAAAATCAGACTCACCATGTTGGCGCTCATATATCCCGGATAGAATTTCGCACGTTGTGGTCGCCAGTTGCGAAGCACAAGTTGGAGCGCCGACTTGATCACTTACAATTCTTAGTTCATCTTGCTCTGACGCAAGCCGCAATATCGTTAACAGGAAATTGCGCCCCCGCGTGGCGTAGACCCACGACGTTCGAAAAATGAGGTGAGACACTCCGGAATCGCGAATGGCCTGTTCGCCGGCGCATTTAGTCCTTCCGTAAACGTTAAGAGGATTCGTGGTATCAGTTTCATCGTAAGGTGCGTTCTTAGTTCCGTCGAACACGTAGTCGGTCGAGTAATGCAACAAAGCCGCGCCAATTTTCTTGGCTTCTTCGGCCATCACCCCCGG
>DASSIO010000007.1:0-23465 GCA_035691825.1 Terriglobales bacterium
CAGTTTGCCTTGAGTTTTGGCGCTGATATCGAAGTGGTCGATCCTGTTGAACTCCGCGCGAAAACCCACCATGCGGCCGTGGCGATCACGAAACTCTATTTGAGTGATTTTTGCGTGTGAGCCTGAAGCTCAGGTTTATCCGCCTGTCTGCCGACATGGCCGTTCACATTTCGATTTCATCGATGTAGCACCATTTCCAGTCTTCTCCAGGCTCAAACGACTGGATGATCGGGTGTCGAGTCTTGTGAAAATGTTTTGTGGCATGACGATTCGGAGAGCTATCGCAGCAGCCCACGTGTCCACAGATGAGGCACAGGCGGAGATGAACCCATCGGGACCCTATTTTCAGGCACTCCTCGCAGCCCTGGGCTGAGGGAGTGACCTGCCGAATTTCAGCAAGATGAGTGCAATTCAAATGATCAGCTCCATTCTGCATGAAGTTGGTCGCGTATGCCCTGGGATCATTTCCAAATCCCAGAATGCTATCTCAGATGGCTTTGAACCCCGGAGATCTGAGAACTGCGCAGACAGCAAATGTTCAAAGGAAGTGAACTGATTTCTACCAGAACGGGTCCGGGCCCGCAAGCTACCTGCGCGTAACGTACTTACGGATGGGTAAGCGCATTGCGTATCGTTCACGACTCCAGTTGTTTGCACGCACGGGCCGTACGCGAACCTAATTTGCTTCTCATTCCCATTTTGGTTCTGACCCCGAGTTCCGGTAACAGAATTCTTGGTTCCAATGCGCCGGGTTGAGTGATTTGGTCTATGCTGTGCGCAGAGGGCGATCCTATGTCAAGCTGGGGCAAAAAACTTCGTGCGGTTCGAGAAACGCTGGGATTCACACTCCGGGATGTGCACAGGGTCAGCATGCGTCTGGCTGGCCGTTATCGCAATCGCCGCCTCGTGATTTCGCCGGGACGCCTGTCGATGATTGAGACCAAAGACGAAGTGCCATCGATATTCCGCTTGTACGCGCTCTCGTTGATCTACAAGCGGGACGTCAAGGACTTGCTCTCGTTCTACGGTTTGCGCCGATAACCATTCTGCTACCTCAGAGTTGCGAGTCGCGTCCCGTGCGCTGAGCCGAATGTCATCTGCATTGGAAATAATTATGTCAGAGGACTGCGCCGGGAACTACTTACCTCTGAGGAATTGCGTGAACACGACCGTTGCATAGCTTAGTTCCTGAATTGTGAAGGAATTACCTGCCGACGGCAGCCTCTTCCATTATCGGAATACCTGGGGACCAACTACCTTGCTGCAAAATCGGGATTTATAGAGTTGGCACAGAAACTGCATCCTCCTGTCGTGCCACGAACACCCGATTCGTCCAGAACAAACAAAGGAGGACCATGTCAGTTTGTGCCCTTGTTGCTAAGGACTGGAGAGAGTTGTCGAAGGCAGCCAGCCAGGAACACGACCCCGAAAAGTTGATGGAGCTCATCAAACAGCTAAACGAGGTGCTCAAGGAACGAGAAGAGAAAGTTTTCGGCCGTTCATCACGAAGCAATTTCCAGAACTGATGACTCAGTAAATTTTCAGAATAGAAGCAGCAGTCAAGGTCTGCGCCCGGCCTTCAGCTCGGCTCGAAGGTCCAGGTTGCGAATCAAGCGATGCAGGTAATTGGGATGGAGACCAAGGGCTTTCGCCGCCTCGGTGAAGTTGCCCTTGCTCTCCTCCAGTGCCGCTACAATCATCTGCTTTTTGAATTCCTTGACGGCGGAGTGGTATTTGGCACCATCCATTCCAAGGGGAGCAGCCCTCTCCAGAAGGGACTCGGGCAAGTCTTCCAGGAGAATCAGTTCTGCCGCGCTGAGTACCAGGGCGCGCTCGATCGCGTTCTCCAATTCACGGACATTACCGGGCCAGTCGTAGTTCATCAGGCAGCTGCGCGCTTCTTCGGAGAAACCCTTGGGCTTCACCTTGCACCGCAGTGCGTGCTTGCCCACAAAGTAATTGGCGAGAAGCGGAATGTCTTCTCTACGTTCGCGTAATGGAGGCATCGTCAAGGAGACCACGTTTAGCCGGTAGTAGAGATCCTGGCGAAAAAGGCCAGCCTTGGCGGCTTCGGTGAGGTTCCTGTTGGTTGCTGCAATGAGACGTATGTCAACGGCGATGGGGCGCGTTCCGCCCACACGTTCGAATTCACGCTCCTGAATTACGCGCAGGAGCTTGGATTGCAGAATAGGGGCTAGCTCGCCGATCTCGTCCAGGAAAACCACGCCCCCGTTGGCGACTTCCAGCTTGCCCTTTTTTTGGGCGAATGCGCCGGTGAATGCGCCTTTTTCATGGCCGAACAGTTCGCTTTCCAGCAACGTTTCGGTGAGCGCGGCGCAGTTGATGGCCACGAACGGTTTGTCAGAGCGTGGACTGTTGCGATGGAGGGCGCGCGCCGCCAATTCTTTGCCAGTTCCGCTCTCGCCACCAATCAACACGGTTGAGTCGGTAGGAGCGACCCGCGAGAGGAATTGGTACACATCTTTCATGCGCAGGCTCTCGCCCACCAGATTGTGGTCCAGATTGATCTCGGTGTTGAGCCGCAGGTTTTCCTGCACCAACCAATCCATCTGGCGTGCGTTTTCGAGCGCTACGGCGGAAATCCCGGCAATAGCCGTGACAAGCTCAAGATGGTCCTCGTCGAATCGCGCGGAAGGGTGGGTGGAATCCAGGTAGATGCACCCGATCACCTTTTCGAAAAAGATGAGGGGGACGCACAGCAGCGAACGCACCTGGGAGGCAATCAGGCTTTCTACGCCGCTGAAATTGTCACTAGTGATGACGTCGCTGCCTAAAATGGCTACTCCCTGTTCGACCGTTTGCCGGGCCACGGTTCGGCTCACCCGCACCGGCCGGCTATCGCTCGCCAGGCGCTGACGCGCGAAGACCGACACAAAGTCGGACCGGTCCGCATTGCAGAACAACACAGCTCCGCGCTCCGCGGGCACAATCTCAAAAATCAGGCTGAGGATTTCCGACTGTAATGCTTGCAAATCCCGCATGGAATGCACCACGCGGCTGATTTTCAGCAGAGCATTGAGGTTGCGGGCGAGACGGGAGGTGGCGGGCAGTTCGCGCAGGATCTTATCGGGCTGGAGATAAAGGACGTCGGACGGCCGCAGCCGGATTGTCGAAAAGGCCGACGAGCTGTCTTCGAATTCGACGCCCGCAATAGTCGCATCTTCACCCTCATGCAGGAGAAAGGCCATAACCGAGTCGCCGATGGTGATTTGGTCCCCATGAGACAGGTCACAGCGGTCTATGGGTTTGCCGTTGATCAGGGTTCCATTGCGGCTCTGCAAGTCGCGTATCGAGAACCTGTGCTGGTCGCGCGCCAACACACAGTGACGCCGAGAAACGGAGGGGTCGGGGATCGCCAGCAGATTGGAGGCGTCCCGCCCAATCGAGGTTTCGCCTTCGGGCAGGGCGAAAATGGAGTCCTTCAGCGGTCCCGCAATGAGTACTAACCGGGGATTCAAATCCGAGCCCTCGCAGTGAGTGCTTTAGTTCTTAACACAGGTTGCAAAACCGTGCACGCCGGTTTTCCACACTATCCTGATGACTTGAGGCTGCTATCTGATCGGATAGTGGGGCGATACCCGGCAAGACTTTCAACCTGACTAGAGCTGGGTTAAGCTCCCCGGGCAAGTCATTGTTTTGACGTGGCTTACAGGCGAGATCCTCAGATTTGGGGACGTGCAGAAGATATTGGAACGGAGATTGCCTATAGAAACAACGTCAGCGGCTTGAGGCAACGGCCGCCAGCAAGAGCAGAATTTAAGCGGTGATTGCGCAGTTTTGAGGAACCGGCAAGCGACCTTGGGGGAGGGCGCTTCGACGAAGTTCCGCCGGGTTCCTGCCGCCAGGGACTCCGATAGTTGGTTTCCCTGGCGGTTTTTTGAAATCACCTGCTTACCCGAAGAGTTTGTACGAGACTGGCCCGGCCAAGAGCGAGGGGAAGCGCTTTTAGGATTCGGGTCGGGCAGTAGCCGACGGGAACTTGAGGAACCCCTCAGCGAGTTTCCCGTCGGCTTTTGTCAAATGTATGGCATCCACAAGCGCAGTTCGAGCCACGAGTGGCGACCCTTCATTGGCCTTTGTGCCGGTTTACTCCTTCAGCGGAATACAAGAGCGCAGCGAGACGGTTGCGCTCGTCGAAATTCCTTTTGAGTTCCTGGTCGGCGACGTGCGGTTTCCGCCGGGCTGCTACGGACTAGAGTTCTGCGAAATACCGGGCATGCTTTCGCTGCGCAAGGCGGGGGAGCACACTCCGGGTGTGCTGGTACAAGCGATTCCCGGACAGCATTCGAATTTGCCGAAGGAATTGATCTTCTACTGCAACGGTGGGTCGTACTATCTCGCCCACGTATATGGCGGCTATTGATCTAGTCCCCTGCAGCCTGGTATGCGACCTCTTTGTGGACAGCCACTCCGTCGCGCAGAGTGATCGTTTTCCCCGAAATGGCAGGCACTCTCTCGCCAGGGACGAGAATTCCAACCAGATTCAACGGATCGGCCGCAGAAAGGACTAATGTCTCTCCTGTGGGGGCAACCTTCTTTGAAGCGCGCAGCGAATCCACCGCTACCGGCAACGCAAACTGCTCGCCTACAAAGCCATCCACGAAGCGGCCGCCGCGAATTTCGCCGCGATCTTCCAACCGGCGGAATGCTATCTGCAATTCTCGCCATTTTGGCAGGATGGTTTCACGGACGAGCAAATCGCGGAAGACCACACCGTAGCGCTTGAGCAACATCCAGCAGGTGGCTTCGACCGCCTTGTTGCGGTCCGGGGAGGTTTCGGTATAGAGCAGCGACCAGCGTCCGCTGCTGTGGCGCGGACGAGCGGTGCGCCCGTGTCCCTGGCCGGCGCGGCGCTTGGGATCGATGAGTGAGCGAAGATTATCGAATCCGTCAGCAGTCACGATTCCTGCCGCCACCAGTTCCCACAGGGCCGTTTCGATCTCCGCCTTCAGTTTCTCAGTGCCACGAACGATATCTGCGAAGAACGACGCTCCCCGATGCCGGAGAAAATCCAGCACCTGTTTCGCACCATCGCTCAAACCGCGCGCTTCTGCAGGTAGGTCCGTTGCGGGATGGCGTGGGGTCATCCAGTCGGCGTTGTCACGAACAAAGAAGGTGATTGGGGCCACGCTGGTTGGAACCACCCTCCGTCTGCCCGATGCCGAGTCGTCCAAGGTCGCCGGGTGTGGAGAAAGTCTACCCCAACCCACGGCGCCAGTAAGGCACAGGCGGTCGAGAACGGCGGGATCGTAGTTGGCAATCCGCCGGCCCAGGACTTGATTTTCCCATGCATTGGCGGGCACCTCGAAACCCTGCAATTGCTGCAGCACCTCCAACATGCCTCGCTCACCGAGAACCTGAGTGCTGGAAGCGACATGTTGCCATCGCAAGAGCCAGCGCATGAATTGCGCGGCGGTTACGGGCTCAATCTGCTTGCGCAGCGTTCCTAAGGTGAGCCGGTGGATTCGCGCCAACAGGCGGCGATCACACCATTCGGTCTCACTGGCCGTGGGGTCGGTAAACTTCCCACGCAGGATCGAACCGGTGGCTTCGAGTCGAAGAAGCGCTTTATCGATCTCGGCGGCGGACAGGCCCAGCACTTCCGATAATGATCGGGATGTGGTTGGGCCCAGATGCGACATCCAGCCCGTGATCGTGGCCAGGAGAGCGTCTTCGTAAGAAGGCGACTTGTGCTCAACCGCGGACAGGGAAGCTTCGAATCTCGCATTCGGAAACAACGTCAGGAAAGAAGTGACGCGCTCGGCGGCAACCCAGTAGCGGCGAGGCGGTTCAGAGGCATCGGGCGCATCCAGCAGCGCGATGCCCGCGCGGTGATCTTGAACCAAGCTCTCAAAGTGAGCGTGCCATGCGTGTCCGGAAGATTCCGCTGAGGGGTTAAGGCTGCTTTCCGGCAACGCGATCAGCGTCATCAGCACATCGTGGAGTTCGTCAGGGTCGCGAACGTCGGGCCAGGCTTCCTGGCGGACCTGAGCAATGGCCGCTGGATCAAGTTTTCCAACTTCCTGCAATACGGATTCAGGCAGGATGCGCCGCATCTCTACTGCGCGTGCCCGGCGCTCTTCGAGGGGAGCGTCGTCCAGATACGCATAGGGGTTGGCATTCAGAATTTCATGCGAAAACTGGGAGGGTACCGGGGTATCAACCGCAACGCAGCGAATCCGTCCATCCGAGATTCTGGTCAGCACGTCCTTGAGACCGTCGATGTCCATCGCCTCAGTGAGCACGTCTTTCATGACTTCATTCACGAGCGGATGATCGGGAATCTGGATGTCGCCAACAATGTTTTCCTGGCAGGCAGCTACGTCGGGGAAGACCGATGCCAACAGGTCATCGGAGCGCATGCGCTGGATCTGGGGCGGAATTTTTTTTCCGCCTTGGAACCTCAACAGAGCCAAAGCGCGGGTCGCATCCCAGCGCCAGCGAGTACCGAATATTGGCGAGGCAAGCGCAGCCTGCTCCAGGATAGGCTGAACCGTTTCCGGTTGCAGAAATTGGAATACATCAGCAAGGGGAAAACTGTGCTGCTCAGCCAGAGCGATATTCAAACCGTTGTCGGTAGCTGCGGCCTGAAGTTCAAAGTTAAAGCTGCGGCAAAAACGTTTTCGCAGCGCCAGTCCCCATGCCTTATTGATGCGTCCGCCGAAGGGAGCATGAATCACCAGCTGCATTCCGCCGCCTTCGTCAAAAAAGCGCTCGGCAATCACAGTATCCTGGGTGGGGACCGCGCCGAGAACCGCGCGTCCTTGCAGGATGTACTCGATCACTTGTTCGGCCCCGGCGTCGTCCAGGCCACACTCCTGTTTAAGCCAACTGATCGTTTCGGAGACGTCAGGTTGGGTAGGAGAAAATCCTACGGGCGAAACATTCGGCAAGCGATCGCTGATCTCCTGGCGAAGTGCCGCGATTTGTTGCGACAGTTCCGTGGTGCGAGCCGGAGCTTCTCCCAGCCAGAAGGGAACACCGGGAGGGGCACCGTGGGCGTCCTCAACAATGACGCGACCGGTTTTGCCTTCAACCCGGCGAATGCGCCAAGACGTGTTGCCCAAGAGCATGACGTCGCCGGCCAGGCTCTCTACCGCGAAGTCCTCATCGACTGTACCGACAGTGACACCTTCCGGCTCGGCGACAACCGTATAGAGTGCAGTCTCCGGAATAGCTCCCCCGCTTGTAATAGCAGCGAGGCGGCTGCCACGGCGCGCGCGCATTCTGCCATTAACCTGGTCGCGATGCAGGTAGGCTCCGTAGCGGCCCCGCCGGGCGGCAATGCCTTCGGAAAGCATCTGCAGCACGGAATCGAATATCTGGCGGCTCAGATCGCGGTACGGGTATGCCCGTCGAACCAGGGCAAAAAGATCGTCGTCACGCCATTCTTCCGCGGCGCAGCAAGCCACTATCTGCTGTGCCAAAACATCGAGGGGCGCGTCCGGGATCATCAGACGATCGAGTTCACCGTGGCGGATGCTACGCACCAACGCGGCGGTCTCGACCAGTTCGTCCCGGGTCATGGCAAAGATGCGGCCTTTGGGGATGGCGCCGCGCCAGTGTCCGGAGCGGCCGACGCGTTGCAAGGCAACCGCAATCGCGCGTGTGGAACTGATTTGGCAAACCAGATCGACTGTGCCGATATCGATCCCCAGCTCGAGCGATGCCGTTGCGACCAGGACGCTGATTTCACCGTTCTTCAGCTTTTTCTCAGCCGTGAGGCGAATCTTGCGCGATAAGCTTCCGTGATGGGCGGCGACAGCTTCTTCGCCAAGATGTTCCGCCAGGTGATGTGCTACTCGCTCCGCCAGGCGGCGGGTGTTGACGAAAACCAAGGTCGAGCGATGCTGGCGAACCAGGTCAGCGATGCGGGTATAGGTCTCCTCCCACATTTCGTTACTGGCGACGGGGCCCAACTGGCTGGCCGGCACCTCAATGGCAAGATCCAGTTGACGCTTGTGACCCACATTGATAATGGCCGGGGCGGATCGGCCGCTGCCGGTCAGAAAGTGAGCAACTTCCTCAATGGGTTTCTGGGTTGCCGAGAGCCCAATGCGCACCGGAGGCTGCGTGGTCAGGGCCTCGAGGCGTTCAAGAGATAAGGTCAAGTGGGCGCCGCGTTTGTCGTCCGCTACCGCGTGAATCTCATCGAGGATCACGGTTTCGATATCGCGCAAGATTGCGCGGCTCTTCTCAGCTGTAAGCAAGATGTAGAGAGATTCCGGTGTCGTCACCAGAATGTGGGGCGGTTGTTTGAGCATGGCGCGACGCTCGTGCATCAGCGTGTCGCCGGTGCGGACCGCAGTGCGAATGGGCGGCATCAAGAGGCCGCGCTCACCCGCCATCTGCAGGATCTCGCCCAACGGAACTTCGAGATTTTTCTGAATATCATTGCCCAGTGCTTTGAGAGGCGAGACGTATAGGACTTCAGTGCGATCCTGCAGATCTCCCGCAAGTGCTTTTCGAACCAGCCGATCGATGCAGGCCAGAAAAGCGGCCAGAGTTTTTCCTGAACCTGTGGGCGCTGAAATTAACGTTGTGCGGCCGGAGAGGATATGCGGCCAGCCCTGCTCCTGTGGTTCCGTCGGCGTGTGAAAGCGCTGCACGAACCACTCCTGCACCAGGGGGTGTGCCCAGCCGAGCGCGGCGGGCACGGAAGCGAGCGGAAGGGAAGACATTGGTTTATTCTATCGAGTTTCCTCGCTTTCGCTAATTATTCGCTACAACGATTATTTTAGATAGAAATTTCTTGACACAATACACTCTGTCATCGTAACTTCCCCTACGGAGGTAGCCATGAAAGTCGCTGATGAAGTCTGGGTTGCCACGGCAATGCTGCACCGGGAGCGGTCCGACGTCCCTGATTTTGCGGTTGACGAGGTCAGGGAGCGGGCTCAGAAGGAAAGTTGGGGAAAGGACCTGAGACCCGGGTTCTATCAACATCTCTCGTATCACTGCGTTGCGAATAAGCGCCCCAACCCGAGTTCCTATCGCATGCTGTTCGAAACGTTTCGGGGCCGCAGAAGGCTATACAAGCCGGAAGATCTCTGCCATCCCGGGCGCCAGAATGGGAAGATGCGGCCGAACAAAGGCGACTTGCCGCCGGAGTATCGCCAGCTCACTGATTGGTATGACGATGTCTATTCAAAACTGCCTGGAAACGGCAACCGGGCCGCAGCGAAACTACAACAGGAAAGTTTAGAGAGTAGTCCACCTTCATTGACGGAGGGTATGTGCGGCGACATGTTTGGAGTTTCTCTCCTGGGCCGCGACGGCCAGATCGTAATTCCTGAAAGTTTGCGCCAAGAGCTCGGAATTAGGGAAGGCACGCGCGTAACAATTTCCCGGGTCGGGGATCAGTTGCTATTGCAGCCTATTACGGAGAAGTTCCTCAGCAGCCTCCGTGGTATCGCGAAAGGACCCGACTCGCTGCTCGAGGCATGGGAGCGTGAACATCGGATGGAACGGTGAACCGGCTTTACGTATTCGATGCCAGCGCTGTTCTGGACTTTGTGGACGGGGGAGCGGGCTCGAGAAAAGTTGAAGTTCTTCTCAAGGAAGCGGTCGCGCAGCGTGCGTTGCTTCTTATGTCCGTGGTCAATTATGGCGAAGTTTTCTATCAGCTTTGGCAGCGGCGGGGAGAGCAAGTAGCGAGGGAAACGGTCAGCAAGCTGATTCGCTTAGGGATCGAGTGCGTACCGGTTCAACTGGATCAGGTCCTGGCCGGGGGGGAGATCAAGGTGCTCCATAAAATTCCGTATACAGACTGTCTGGCGGCAGCTTTGGCGATCATACGAAATGGCCTGCTGGTTACTGCCGATCGGGACTTTGAAAAGCTCGGCCGTCGAGTGCGTGTAGTGTGGATAAGCCGCTAGTTGCCGTCGAGAGTTCTTGGACTGCTGCTATTATTCGCTCTTATGTCGAAGGCTCGCGCCAAGAAAATCAAGCTTCTTTTGTTTGACGTGGACGGGGTACTCACCGACGGAAAAATCTGGATATTTCCCGCCCCAGTCGGGACTCAACAAGGCACTCAGGAGGACGCTGCCAAGCATGCAGGCCGTGGCGGGTTCGGCTTTGTAAGTCAAAGCTACGTGGAAGCGAAGGGTTTCAATGCGCACGACGGCACAGCAATCTCGCTCGCACGGCTAGCGGGAATCAAGCTTGGATTGATCACAAAACGCATTTCCGAGACGGTTGCTCTACGCGCCCGCGACCTGAAGCTCGAGCACGTGTACCAAGGCATTCAGGACAAGAAGACGGTCTTTCACGAAATTCTGCAAAAGGAGAGCCTCCAGCCAGAAGAAGCCGCGTATGTGGGAGATGATGTAATCGACCTGCCGGTAATGCGCGCGTGCGGGCTTGCCGTGGCGGTTCCGAACGCTCGCGAAGAAGTGAAGGATGAGGCTCACTTCATAACCGATCACGGAGGGGGAGACGGCGCCCTGCGAGACACGGTGGAGTACATCCTGAAAGCGCAAGGGAAATGGGATCAGGTTGTAGAGGAGTACATCTCCGAGCGCAGCCCGAAGAAAAGCAGCAATTAGCCAATAGCCATTAGCGTCTAGCCAACTCGCCTCGTGCGCGTCGGAAGCGCCTTACCTCCCGATTCAGCAAAATGCAACGTCAACGCACTCGAGGGAGGAAACCGGTTGAGATCAAGAGACGTGTCAATCGAGCCAAGAACGGGGGGAAAGAGAAAGCGGCGAATGCTAAGAGCTAGGGAGCTAAAAGCTAAGGGCTAGCAGCTAAAAAATAAGCCCACCGATTGCCTTTGCTTGGGGCGTGCTCGGGTCGGCAATCGGTGGGTACCGTTTCTCCTTACTCACCCTGTTGTTTTCAGGAGTATTTGCTCTAATTTAACCCAGGTTGCGAAAAAAGTCGCGTGCCTCCATGGGTAAATTGTTAAATTTTTGTAAAGCGCCGGATTCTCGTGCCTTAAAGGAGGTTCATTCCGGGATGGCGGGTACTTTCGCGGCCATCAACTCAGAAAACCGTGGGTCCTTCCTCAACTCTGCAAACTCAGCATCTTTGTAGACCATGTTGATGTCTTTGTACCCCTCCTCCATGGCCTTCCTGAGGCACTGCAGGGAACGGTCAGCTAATCCCATTTTGGCGTAGAGCCGGGCCATAACATACTCATAGCGGGCCCGGTCCTCGGGAGAGGGAAGCTGGGCGGCTACTCCAGTTCGCGAGGTACGTTCAAAGATCTCAGGATCCAATTGCAGTGCTTGGGCATAAGCCGCCGAGGCCTTTTCGAAGTCTTTCTTCGAGAAATACGCTGCGCCCAGATTGCCGTAGTACGAAGCGATGTCTTTTCTCAGCTCAATTGCCTTGTTGTAGAGCTTAATGGCCTTGCCGTACTTTCTCTGTTCGTAGTGCACAACGCCCAGGTTGTTGTACGCATTCGCCAGGCGCTTGTCGAGCTTGATAGCGCGCTCGAATTCCTTCTTCGCTTCTTTGAAGTGTTGAGTTTGCAGGTCGACAATGCCCATTTTGTTGTACACCTCAGGATTGTTCGGTTTCTTAACCAGTGCCGCACGATAGTAATCGAGCGAATCCACGTACGCTTTCTGGGCGCGCAAGTCATCGGCTTTCGTTTCCAGTTCCTGGGCAGTGGCATCCGGGGGCGGAGGCGGTACGCTACGCAAAGGCGATCCGATTTGCACAGGCTCAGCAGATTGCGTTTGCGCCGCGGCAGGTTGAAAACTAAGGGAGAACAGAGTAGCTAGGCTGACGAGGAACACGACTCGACGATGCATACACGCACCTCAGAAAGTACAGCCGCGCTCGGCACCGAGCCTGGCAGGGACTAATGAGGTTGGTCGCCGGTAGCGTCGCTCGGCTGGTTAGACGTCTTGGACGACTTGTCGTCTTTAAAGATACCCGCAATCTTGCCAAATAAACCTTTTTTCTTTTGCGGATTTGGACCCTGGTCGGTGGCCGAGGCGCTTGGGCTCTGGCCGCCCGGGGGCGGGGGAGGCAGGGGCTTCTCACTGCTGCTCCCGAAAATGCGGGAAAAGAAGCCTTTAATTCCGGTGGCCTGGTCGCATGTGTCGTGCGGTTCGGTGCCAGCCACAAATGCTGCCGTGTAGCTTTCCGGGCAAGCCGGGGTTGCCAGCCGATTGGTGACTTTGTCGAGTTGCACATCGACCACGCCCGATGGCTGGATGAAGGGCTTCATATCGGAGTATTGCGGAACCTTCTGGGCTTTTTTCATGAATTCGGCCCAGATAGGAGCGGCGGTTTGAGCGCCGCTCAAGTGCAGGTCGCTATAGTCATCAAAGCCCACCCAGACAATGCACAGCAAATTACTGGTATAGCCAGCAAACCAGCCGTCGTGTGAACTGCCTGTTTTTCCGGCGGCAGGCGCCTCAAATCCGCGCCCACGCACGGCGGAGAAGGCGAGTCCGTTATTGATCACACTTTCCATCATGTCGGTCATGACGTAAGCGATCCGCTGATCCAGCACCTCTTTTTGTTCAGGGGAGAAATTCTCAATTACGTCCCCATTAGCGTTGCGCAAAGAGTTCAACAGGACGGGCGAGAGCCGCACACCATTGTTGGCGAAGACGGTGTAAGCGGCAGCCATCTCCAGCGGCGTGGCGTCGTAAGCGCCAAGCGCCATGGCGGGAGTCGGCTTTACGGAACTGATGCCAGCCGCTTTTGCGAGATCAGCAACTTTGTCGTAACCAACCTCCTCGGCGAGTTTCACGGTGGCGTTGTTCAGCGACATGGCCAAGGCATATCGAGCAGTCACCTCGCCGTGGTATTCCTCGCGATAATTACGGGGTTCGTAAATCTGGTCGCCGTAAGCGAAGGTTGTCGGTGCGTCCTGGACAGTTGACGCGGGCGTGAACACGGCCGCCTGGCCGTCGGGGGCCGTGACCGGGTTAAGAGCAGTATTCATCGCCGCAGCGTAGACAAACGGCTTGAAAATCGATCCCGTCGGCCGTTTAGCAACCGCGTGATTCAGCTGGCTCCAACCGTAATTTCGCCCACCGACTAGTGCCAAAACTGCCCCGGTGTGCGGATCCATGGCGACTAAGGCGACCTGCGCGTCGGGTCCGGGTCTAACTTTGGTCTCGTACTTACCTTTGCCGATTTTGATCTTGCGAGTACGGATTTTTTTAACCTGCTCATCGACGAGCTTGACACCGGTCTCGACTGCCTGCGCAGCCGCATCCTGCAAATCGGGATCAATGGTGGTGTAGATGCGGTAAGACTGCTCGTTCAGATCGCGCTCGTTGTACTTGTTGTTCAGAGTGTCACGAACCAGGTCCACGAAGTAAGGTGCGTCACTGGCCTCGACGTTAGGAGGCGCAAGCTTCAGGGGGGTGGCTTTGGCCTTATCCGCCTGCTCCCGGGTCAACGCGTGGGTTTCGACCATGCTATCGAGCACGAGATTGCGGCGCTCCAGTGCGCGCTCCGGATGGCGGTACGGGGACAAGTAGCTGGGAGCCTGAATCAAGCCCGCTATCAAAGCGGCTTCTGGAGTCGTAATGTCCTTCAGATCTTTGTTGAAGTAGGCTCGAGCGGCTTCGGCAAATCCGCTGATCGTGAATGAGCCGCGCTGTCCCAGATCGACCCGGTTAGCGTAGAACTCGAAGATTTGTTCTTTGCTGAATTTGCGCTCCAGTTCGGTCGCAATCAGCATTTCGATCAACTTACGTCTGATGGTTTTCTGCGGTGACAAGAAGAACGCTCGCGATAGCTGCATCGTGATGGTCGACCCGCCCTGCTCGTGCTTCTGGTGCGTAAGGTCCACCCACGTAGCCTCAGCGAGCCTCACGAAGTTCACCCCGCTATGCTGGAAAAAGCGGCGGTCTTCGATGGCCAGTACCGCGTCGACCATCACCTTGGGAATGTCTTTGTACTTGACCAACTGGCGCTTGGATCGCTGTTCGGCGTCGAACAAAGAGGTAACCAGCTCCGGCTCAAGCTCGTAGGCGTCCAGATCGCGGGAATTGCTGGTGATGTTATCGACTTTCCCGTCGGTGAACTGAATTCGGGCAGGTTCAGGGCTGTGGTACGACTGGGGACCGGGGTCGACTTCAATTTCGTTCTTGGAAAGGCGATAACTCCCTAGCGGCGATTGTCCATCGCGATCGGAATAACCGGCACGGCGCAAGTGAGAAGCGATTTCTTTCGTATCGATCTTCTCGCCGACCTTAACTACCTCCGGTTTGGCGTAAATGCGCGCCGAACTGCTGAATACCGGGCCCTGGAATCGCTTTTCAATGATCCGGTCGTACTTAACGTAGTAATAAGAGAAGAACGCGAACGTGCCCAGCGACAGTAAAAGAAACAAAACGAGCGCTGCGCGGAAGACCGGGTCGCGCGGGAGGAGTTTGCGCGCCCCTTGATTAGCGCTCGTGTTTTTCGGGATCCGGAGTTTAATGGCCACGGTAAATGGGCGAAGTCTCTATTGTTGTCAGACGAAGAGAAACGCCAAAGGGTTTTCCAGAGCGGACGCTCAGCCAGTGCATCTCGGCAAAATGCTCTTACCGGCGACCTCGTGCCATTCTAAATCATACGGAGCTGGTGCTCCGAGTGCGAGTGCTCAGTAGATGCCGCGGTTTTTCGTTGCGGCGTGAAAATTAAGATCCAATGGATACCCAGGCAGATCGACATGCACAGTGTAATTAGCTTCGATGGCCAACGTTCCGGTCCCCTGACTCCCCGTGCGCACGACCTTGAGCTGTTGAGGCGTGAGCGGCACATCCATATCTTTGGCTGTTTTGAGCACAATCGCGCGGATGTCATCCTCCGATTTCGACGTGTAAGTAGCCGCCATTGCTTCGTTGTTCAAGGCATCTTCGAATTGATAATTGTTGAAGTACGGTGGTATCACCTGTACGCCGAGAATGATGAGCACCACGACGACGCCGATACCGAGAATCAGTTTAATGGTGGCCATAAAATGTCCATCGCGCGGCGCGGACGCAGATTTCGCATCACGGCCGCAGGAGCTGTTGCATGTACTCTGCTATTGCGGCGATGCTAACATCGTGTTTTGCGAGAGTCGAGCGCGGAACGACCTCGATAGTGCCTTCGGTAACTTTCTTTCCGACGTTGATTCGGTAGGGGATTCCGATCAGATCGGCATCCTTGAACTTGACGCCGGCTCTCTCATCCCTATCGTCAACAAGGACATCCACGCCGGTATCGGCTAGGCGGCTCGCCAGATCCAGGGCGGTTGAGACTAGGCTTTTGTCAACGGAATTGATCGGGGTAACTATTACTTGAAAGGGAGCGATGGCCGCCGGCAGCCAGAATCCATTTTGATCATTATTCTGCTCGACCGCCAGGGCAAGCATCCGTTCAACGGCAAGCCGGTAATTTCCCAGCGCTGGTGAGAGTTCCTTACCATCCGGGCCCAATACGCGAAGGATTCCAGTGTTCGAACGGCGCTCATCCAGTTTCGTCATGTGAGCAAGCTCTACAGCGGCATCGATGCTCAATACTCCATCGCAAATCGGACATTTCTCGCCGGCAGCCACGGCACGAAGATCGATGTAAGCGGTGGGCTGGAAATCTCTGCCGGGGGTTACGTTCTTCAGGTGATAATCGGGGCGGTTGGCGCCGGCAATCAGGTTCTCGTGGCCCCTTAGCGCCTCGTCTGCAAACACGATTACGCCTGGGCTGAAGCTTTCGCCTTTGAGAGTGGCTACGTTGTTCAAGCCTACGGGCCCCAGGAAACCGGCGCTGCCCCCGAAGACCTCGTCTATTTGGCCCGCTTGCATCGGCCGAAACGGCGCGCCGCCGATTGTGGCTGACAGCTTGGCCTCGTTCAGCGGGTGATCTCCCTGCAACAATGCGATCACCGGGCGGGGCGTGGGTTGGGCGGTCTTTGAATCGAGCAGATCTGCTGTGTATGCGAGCGTCTTAATGTGGTTCTTGGCTGGAATCCCTAGATATTCGGCGACCTCCTCGATCGTCTTTAAGCCGGGCGTGTAGACATGAATGGGACGGCCGTTGCCTTCTGCGGGAAGATCATCCCGTGGCGGAATTCGCGATGTGGCGCTCTTGATGTTGGCGGTGTAGGAGCAGCTATTGCACGCAACCAGCTTTTCGTTTCCTGCAGTTGTGCGAACCATGAACTGATGTGATTGAGAACCGGAGTCCGGCGAGGCCGATTCCGCCACCACATACGTCAAACCGCAAGTATCTAAGATCTTGCGATACGCGGCAGAGTGCTTTTGGTACGAGATCTCAAGAGCCGTCGAATCAATATCGAAAGAGCAAGAACTAACTATCCGGAATTGCCGCGATGTCAGCAAACCAGTTCGTGCTTTGGGCTCGTCTTGAAAAGTTGTATCAATCTGATACCAGATTTGAGGCAGCTGCTTGTAGCTGCGCAGCTCTTTGCGGGCGATCTCCATCATCTGCTCTTCTGCAATCAGCCCGTGCTGGAAATTGCCCTGACTGCCGGCCCGTAACTCGAATGCTTGATCGGCGTTAGAGAAGGAGCGCCTCTCTTCTTCTTTTTCCTGGGGACAATGAATTGGTAGGCAGAGCTGCTGGCCGATCTTGTCCATCTGCCGTTCTATAAGGGCAGTGATCTTGTTGAGCGAGCGCTGTCCCAGCAATAGATATGCGTAGGTTCCGGCGGTGATCTGGCGGATGTAACCCGCCCGAACCAGCAGCTTCTCGCTGGCCGCCCCAGCATCGGCAGGCGCCTCGCGCAGGGTTGGAATGAAGAGCTCAGACCAGCGATGCATGCGGCGGCTACGCCAGCAACTCTCTAAGGATAGCTTTGCCCAGCTTCTGCGTTTCGGAGAAAAACTTCTGGTACTCGAGAAATAAGCGGTTCAGCTCCAAAGACCGGTCAGGCGTGAGCTTCTTTCGCAGCATCATGTCACGAATGTGGACAGGATTAGGCAGAGTCGCGTCTTCGTTCAGTTCTTCGAGCGCTGTATTGGGGTCGTAATGATACATAGGATTCACTCACGGGCAACTGGACTAATTGAATCACTCGAAGGCAGAGGAGCGCAAATGTGGGAGCGACGTGCGAGATAGTTCGCTGGACCCACGGTTCTACAGCATCTCTGTCCCCCAGAGATCATGCAGGTGCACTATCCCTTCTAGCTGCATTTCCCCATCTACGACCACCAAAGAAGTGATCTTCTTTTCCTCCATGATGGCAAGGGCCGAGGCGGCAAATTCGCTTCGCGAGATCGTTTTAGGATTCTTGGTCATGCATTCGGCAGCGCTCAGGTCGAGAATGTCCTTGCCTTTGCTTTCGAGCAAACGCCGCAGATCGCCATCACTGATGACCCCCAGCAACTTACCACCATCAACCACCGTAGTGACCCCTAGCTTTTTGCGCGACATCTCGTAAATTACGTCGGGCATTTTGGTGTGCGGCGATACTTTGGGGACGGCATCTCCGGAGTGCATGAGGATTTCCACCCGGGCCAGGCGCTTGCCCAATTTGCCGCCGGGATGAAGGTTGGCGAAGTCCTCCTCCTTGAAGCCGCGCTTTTCCGACAAAGCCACCGCGAGGGCGTCGCCAAGCGCCAGCATCGTCGTTGTGGAAGCCGTGGGCGCGAGGCCAAGGGAGCAGGCCTCCTTGTCGACCGAGCAATCGAGCGCAACGTCAGCGGAAGCAGCCAGGGTGGAAGCTTTGCGCTGACCTCCGTTGTAGAGCCGATCGCAGGTCATGCTGATTAACGGCACTTGCAGCCGCTTGATGGTCGCCAGGAGAGTGAGGATCTCCTCCGTCTCGCCGCTGGAAGAGAGCGCGATTACGATGTCGCCAGCTACGACCATGCCTAGATCACCATGGACTGCTTCGGCGGGATGAAGAAACAAAGCCGGCGTGCCGGTTGAGCTTAAAGTCGCAGCTATCTTACGGGCGATGATTCCGCTCTTGCCCATGCCCGTGACCACCACGCGGCCGCGACAGGCACCCAAAAGCTCAACGGCACGACTGAAGGCCGAGGACATCGGCCCGGCGATACGATCGGCAAGATCCCGCAGCGCATCCGCCTCGATGCGGACCACGTTCTCGCCAATGTGATTCATAGAAGGGAAGAATGTTAACAGAGGAGCAAGCCGGGTCAGAAATGATCCCTGCCGGAAGGCGCGGCAAGCGAGCCCAGACCTTTGGCTTGAATGGCACGATCCCAGGGGCCTGATTGCCAGTTATCCTTCTTCGTTGTTTCGCGAATCCACGGCGGGAGAGTGATGAGCAGGTTGCGGGCTATGCCCTGAATGTAAGGTTCATACTGCGATCGCAAGGTGGTGAGTTTTTCATCGGCCGCGCCGTCTTCCTGCAAATGAAGACCGTATTCTCGAAGCGATGCGCGCAACCTTTGCAAATCCTCATTGACCAGCCGGTCTGGAACCTCGGGATCGTATCGCGCGTTTACTACCTGCGCGAGATCGACGGCGGCGTGCCGTGCCATCGCGAAGGTAAGCTTGGCCTGCTCGGGACGAATCCCGTCGATACCGGTCACAACCAGCGCGGACACATCGAGCATCACCGTCAGTGCGCCCAGCCACGACTGGTTGCTGTGCTGAGATCGGAAAAAACTGAGTACGGGATAAGAAAGATGGCTCTCCAGAAGTTCCGCCGCCCAGCGTTCCCAATTACGAAACACCTGGTCAAGCACTGATTTATCTGAGCAGCACCCCAGCCGCTTCAGCAGTTCGCTAGCGCTGGGAGGAGAACCGGCTCGGGCATCGAGCAGGGAGATCTCACGCTCCCGGTCCGAGAAGGATGAGTACACGACGGGGAGATATCCGATCACCACTCCCAGGAACGCAAACCCCATGCCTGCTTCCATAACTGCCAGCGCGCGCGCCAGTCCGGAGGTGGGCAAAATGTCACCGTAGCCCAGAGTGAAAAAGGTTTCGCCGCTGTGGTACATCAAACCGCCGAAAGTGATGGGGGAATTGCTCAGTTGGATGTGTTGACCCGCTCCGAATTGCAGCAGCGCAAAGCCGAAAATCAGACCGGCAGCCCAAAAAATTAGAAGAAAGATCAGCGAGAGCGGACCGAAATAACCGAGGAAGGCCTCGCGGCGGTTTACCTGCTTTAGGAGACGGGAAAGCCGGGCCCAGGGCCTCCAGGTGTTGCGGTAGAACCAGGAAGTCAGACGAAAAGCCCGCTGCACCCGCCGGGGCAGCACCACGGTTTCAAAGGCGTCGAGCAGGACCGCCAGGATGATGATTATTCCGGGAATCGCAGCCAATTCGTGCACGTCGTCAGATTCCTCAATGCAGGAGAAGGGTAGCAGATTCGGAGGCCTTTCTAGATGGAGCCGCCTCATGTACTTTTGCGCAACTCCCATTTCAGGCGCAAGGACTGGATAGCCCTCACACGAGAATTTTGCAAGACTATGTCCTGTAGGGAGAGACTTGATGCAATCCGCACTTCGAAAATTGAGAAGAAGTCCCAAAGAAAGCATTGAGGACCGAGTGGCTGCGCTCGACTGGGCACGGATTTGCAAAGAACTCAACGATCGGGGCAGTGCCACAACAGGGGCTATTCTGACTGAGAATGAGTGCGAATCCCTGGTTGCGCACTACGACGCGGAAACTGGTTTTAGAAGCCGGGTCATCATGGCCCGGCATGGTTTCGGACAAGGCGAATACAAATACTTCTCTTATCCGCTTCCTGAATTGGTGGCGGACTTGCGCGCCTCTTTGTACCCTCACCTGGCCACCGTTGCAAGTCAGTGGGAGCACGAATTCAGACGAAAGCCCCGGTTTCCAGAAGAGCATGAGGCCTATCTCCGGCAGTGCCATGCTGCCGGTCAGCGCTTGCCCACGCCCCTGCTGTTGAAGTATTCGGAAGGGGATTACAACTGTCTGCATCAGGACCTGTACGGAGATCAGGTGTTTCCATTGCAAGTGGCCTTTTTGCTAAGCAAACCCGGAGAAGACTTCACCGGTGGTGAATTCGTCCTGACTGAGCAGCGTCCGCGTATGCAGTCGCGGGTGGAAGTGGTCACTCTACGGCAGGGGGAGGGCGTAGTGTTTGCCGTGAATCATCGCCCGGTTCACGGATCGCGGGGAATTTATCGTGTGGCCATGCGCCATGGTGTCAGTCGGTTGCGTTCCGGGAAGCGATTTACGTTGGGAGTAATTTTTCACGATGCCAAGTAGGCGCCAGGTAGACTCTAGCTATTCTCTTTTCCCGGCTGAGGAACCGAAGCTAGATGCTCAAGGCCTGTCCGAGGGAGCGCGCCTGCTGAAGGCGTTTGCAATCCCAGACATTCCGGAACTTAAGCAAGCTCTGCGGGGGATCACAAAAAAAGCGCCATTTCGAAACATGGTTACACCCGGCGGGTATCGCATGTCCGTGGCCATGACGAATTGCGGACAGGTTGGATGGATCACGGACCGCAGCGGCTACCGTTATGAAGCAATCGATCCGGAGAGCGGTAAGCCATGGCCTCCAATGCCGCATTGCTTTCTTGACCTGGCAAAACGCGCAGCCACCGCTGCCGGCTTCCTGAGTTTCCTTCCCGATGGGTGCCTCATCAATCGTTACGACCCAGGCACTCGGTTGTCGCTGCATCAGGACCGAAACGAACACGACTTCCGCCAGCCGATTGTTTCTGTATCACTGGGATTACGAGCAGTGTTTCTCTGGGGTGGAGGGAAGCGCAGCGAGCGGCCCCGCCGCATTCGGCTGGAGAGCGGCGACGTAGTTGTCTGGGGAGGTCCCGCCCGATTGAATTTCCATGGAGTTGCTCCACTGGCCGAGGGCACTGATCCCGTCTTTGGCACCTGCCGAATCAATCTCACCTTCCGGAAGGCACTCTGATCCGGAGTTGCCGTTCAGGAAACAAACGCGCTTAGCTGGACAGCATCCAACTGTGGCACGAATCCAGATGACTGAGGAGAGCGCGATGATAAAGCAGAGCCTAGGCCGGGCGAGATTCTTGATCCCCTTCCTTCTGTGTAGCGTTGCTCTATTTGCCGATACGCTAACCATGAAAGACGGCACAAAACACACCGGAAAGTTTGTGAGCGCGACTGCGCGTCTGATTACCTTCCGCGAAGGAAAGACGCTTCATCGTTATCGCATGAGCGAAGTGCAATCGGTTGATTTCGGAGGTTCCGGGACGGTTGCGAGCGCGACGCAAGCGAACGCCGCCGAGCCAAGCGGGACAGCCAAGCGGAAGGAAGTAACTATCCCTGCAGGCGCCGAAATCGCCGTGCTGACGAACCAGGACATCGACTCCACCAATGCTAATGAGGGGCAGACGTTTCCGGCGGACGTGGCCGAGAATGTCATGAATTCTGCCGGGCAGGTCGTGATTCCGAAAGGTTCAGCGGCGGAGTTGGTCATTCGAAGAGTCGCCAGCGGTGGCGTGATCAGCAGCCCGGAACTGACGTTGGACCTGCAGTCAGTCAAGGTCGGTGACCGCCGGTATACGGTCAACACCCAGGACCTTGAGCAACAGGCGGCCGGAGGCATCGGCGCCAATCGCCGCACCGCGGAGATGGTTGGAGGAGGAGCGGCACTGGGAACCCTGATCGGAGCAATTGCCGGCCACGGAAAAGGGGCTGCAATTGGCGCTGCCGCCGGAGCGGCCGCGGGAGCCGGCGCGCAAATCCTTACCCGAGGCAAGTCGGTGCACGTTCCTGCGGAGAGCACCCTGCGTTTCAAATTACAGCAGCCGCTGCGTTTGGACGCTGCGTACTGAGAACCTCTGAAATTTGTGGTGCGCGGGCGACCCCGCCCGCGCGCGGCAAATTTATTCCTCCGGCTTATTGCTTATCCGAGCTGCCTAATCTCCGAGCCATGGCCGGCGGCAACTCATGGAGCAGTTCGAGAAAGACACCGTTGGTCCACCCGAAACCGACGACATTCTGCTGATATCCGGTGGTAACGTGAGTTTCTGACGAGCGCGTCACGACATTGTATTTCTCACGCATGGTGCTGTCGCGAGCGAAGTTGTCGGCGACCATGGAGAGAAATTTGTCCGAAAGCCGGTCGGCATCGTCTTTGAATCCGTATCGCCGCAGGCCTTGTATCGCGAGCAACTGGGTCGGCGCCCACCCGTAGGGATAATCCCATTGCGCGCCGGATTCAGTGTGGCTCATCACCAAACCCCCCGGCTGTTCAAAGATGGGTAGGTTCTTCTCGACCGCTCGCGCTTGCTCCTGACTGGCGAGGCCGGCCCAAAGAGGATAGAAACTGGTCACATATTCGTAAGCCGATCTGTTCTGTGTCTGGAAATCGTAGTCGAAAAATAATCCCCGCACAGGATCCCAAAGATATTTGTTGATGCGCTGTTTGCGGGCCTCAGCGCGCCGGTTCCAAAGACCGCTGTCATCTCTCTTGCCTAGCAAACCGGCCATCTCTGCCAGATCTTTTTCCGTCTTGTACAACAGACTGTTCAGGCAAACGGGGGCGTAGTCGTGGGTGTGAGCGCTGAACGGGCCAAAGCGGAAAGACACGTCAAAGCCCGATTCCCGCATGCTGCGGTCACCCTTGTAGTAGTCGCGCGAAAGCGAAAGGCGGTGAACCGGATCACAGTTAGAAGCTCCTGGTGTCGATTCACACAGCTGTAGGGAAAAGATAAAACCGGTCGCATCGGAAGCGCTCTGCGGTCTGTCCAATTGAACCAGGTTGTGATCTGCTTCTTCAGGGTGCCGCAGAAACCACGCGGCAACGCCCCGGTAGTAGCCGTTCTCGTCCTGAAGTCCCTCGTCGACAGGGCCCTGGCCGAAATCAAAATATCGCGACAAACCCGTGGACCCGGCTAGATGCGGATCATGCGTCCACATTTCATAATCTTTGCTGGCGTAATCGTAGGCTTTTTTTAACCAGGCGCGGTCCTCAGGACCGTGCTTCTTTTCTGCTTCGTATACGGCCATAACCATGGAAGTGAGGAACGGAGGCTGGGATCGACTCAAGTAGTAAGTTCGATTGGCGTTCAAGACCGTGCCGTAGTTCGCGATCTCGAAGAAGAAGTTTTCGACCATACCGCGCGCCAGATCGGCGCGACCGTCCCGCAGTAGGCCGAGGATGATGAAATAGCTGTCCCAGCCGTACATCTCATTGAATCGCCCTCCCGGTACAACGTAGCTGTTAGGCAAGAACAACAATCCTGGCGGACTGACGGTATGGGGATCAATTTGGCCGGGATGCTCGATACCAATCGAGAGCCGCTTAATGTCGACGCGGCATTCCTGTTGCACATTTTGCAGCGCTGGCGGAATCGCAAATCCATGCGGGACATAGAGCACGGCTGGCGCTTTCACTTTTGGGTCAACGATGGAATCGCAGCGAGTCATCGAACGAGTGAGCGCATCCCATGCCGAATGAATGTATTGATCGATGGAAACGCGGTGTGGCGGCAGTTGGGCAGGAGCAGATTGCGAAGCCGCTACCGCAGACAGAAAGAGGAAGAGGCACACGAGCCGGACAAAACTTTCCCACTTCCTTCGGCAACTGGGGACATTGCCTTTCACGC
>DASSIO010000008.1:0-3993 GCA_035691825.1 Terriglobales bacterium
CTTCGATGAATCGGGCGACTACCGCTTCGTTCGACATGATGGGTTCTCCCTGGATGGATTGTACTGTTCGAAAAGAGATTGGGATGCCGGAAACGTTCACAGAGTCCAGGCTGTCGTCGTCAACGATCCCAAGGTCCTGATAAACGCTGCCGGTTCAAACGGTCGATGCAACACCATCTGACCAGTTGGTCCTACAATAACTTCCACAGGGAAACGGACCTGTCTAGCTCTACCCGCTGAAACCCAAGCCAGGACTACGTTTTGGGTGATTCTGACCTGGTGGGCGCTTTTAGCTCTTGTTTTCAATGCAATGCGGGTTCGAGCCGAGTGTTGCGTTGACCCATAGACACCACCGCCGTAACCGGAGAAGTGGGATCTATAATTGAGAGCCGTCAAGGACTACCGTGAGCGGGATTTTTTCCAGTCTAATGGCGGTAGTGCTGAGTGACCCGCATTCTTGAGATATGCCCTGGCATGTGCTTCAGCCCTGTCTTTTCCCTGTTCGATATCATCTACGGGCTCAGAAGGTGCGATCCAATTCTTCGCAGTCACATTGTACACAGATGCTTGCACCCCCTGTGCATTGTGTTCCGAGAACAGTCGCAGGTGCTCATCACCCACTCTGACTTCTGCCCAAACACCTTGGTCCAACATTGGGTCACCGTATTTTCTAAGAGTGCCACAGGAAAGACCCATGTATCATTCAATATCTGGCCCGCGTACGTCACGTTTACCGTGCGAGGAATTATCGAGACCGGGGAGCGGACCTTCAGAGGTTGGGTCACCGACAAGCGCACGATTTCCCATGGCAGATTGGCAAATGCGAACAAAGCGGCCGCTCCGAGGACCGGTGCGCGAGGAAGCGGGGCCGGCGCTCAAAAACTACATCACGCCCGCCGGGTTGCAGCGGCTGAAAGACGAGCATCTGTTCCTACTGAGTCGTGAGAGGCCGGCGGTGGTGGAGGTTGTAGCGTGGGCTGCTGGTAACGGGGACCGCAGTGAAAACGCCGACTACCTCTACGGCAAGCGACGGTTAGGCCAGATCGATTCGCGGATTCGCTTTCTCACAAAACGCATTGACGCGGCCGTGGTCGTCGATCCCGCGGCTCCGCGGCCAGGGTCGACCGCTACGCGCGTCTTCTTCGGCGCAACCGTGACCTACAAGGACGCCGCCGGCCTCGAACACGTCGTCTCGATCGTTGGCATCGACGAGGTGGACCTTGAACGCGGCTACATCAGCTGGCGCTCGCCTCTTGCCAATGCGCTGATGAAGGCGAGCCCTGGCGACCGCGTGGACCTGCGCGCGCCAGCAAAGACGGACCGTCTCGAGATCATCGAGGTCGAGTACGCGCCGATTCCGATGGATCGTTTCCGCGAGCCGCTGGGAGCTCAATCGACGCCCAAGGTCGAACGCTCCTAGACCAAGCCGCTGGACTCTGATTGGGGTTGGCAAGTCCCTGGCTAACGCGCTTTCCGGAGAAGTGGAATCCGCCCGATCCTGAATGTCCGGTAACGACTAATCGGGAGTTGTCCGTCGCAAACCTGCAAATTTTTGAGATGCCGAACCGTGCCACCGATAACAACGAGTGAATTAGGAAGGAAAGTCTCGCCGCCTTTAGCTTAAGCGGGCCCAAGCCTGCGACTCGACCTTCCATTCGTCGCCTTGCTTCGCGAACGTGAAGGTCAGTATTCCAGACCTACCGCTACTCTGGCCACTCTTGAGACTGAAAGTGAGCGTCGCGGAGAGAACGACATAGGCGTGCGTTCCACTGACTGCGGCGTGAGTAATCCGGTCGCACACGAGAGTCTCTTTCTCGACACCAAAGTCGTGTAGCCACTTCTCTGCGTCTGAGAGCCAGCGAGACGGAGCATTCGGCTCTGTCCAGCGATACGGAGCTATTCCGTCAATGACGACAGCATCTGAGCCGAAAGCGCTGGTGTAAAGCGCAGAGTCCTTATTGTTGAAACCGCTTAACACCTTGTCGATGAGGGCTTTGATTTCGGCTGGTGGTTCGTTTGGCACAGGGTTTGCTCGCGTACCCATATCATTCTCCTTTTTCGAATCCACTGCCGTGTAATGCTAGAGGCTTGTGTACGCGAATTGAACTGTCATTCCTTGCAGGGTTTGAACGGGCATCGCGGCAAGGCCCTGATTAACGCCGTTATCGAAGCGGTGAGTACTAGCCTCCACATGTCCGCCAACCCGGCTAATCGGGCCTAGGTGGTGTTTCCCACTCAAAAATCAACTCTTTGCCTGCAGGCAGTCCCGCCCCCCAATGACTGGCATTCCTGACAGGTGGCGAACCCCGCGGATTCACCCACTTTTAAGTTGATGCCATATGAGTTCGCCGACTGCTCACGATCGCAAGTTTTCGTTTTTCGGACTGAAGGAAAACCCCTTCAAAGTCTCACCAGACTTGAGGTTCCTTTTCGCTACTCCGGCCCATGAGAAAGCGTTTTTCGGTCTTCTTTACCGCGTCCAGGCGCGGCAGGGGCTCATGGTCCTCACGGGGGAACCGGGGGTAGGGAAGACCACACTCCTTTGCCGCCTCCTCGGGATGCTGGGAAGCTACAGAATCTCGACTTCCTGCGTTTTCCACCCGCGCCTTGACGCTGTCGATCTTTTCCGCTTCATTCTGGAGGATTTCGGCGTGCCCTGTGGGTCTCACGGCAAGGGGAACGTTCTACGGGCGCTGCACTCCTGGCTACTTCAGCGGTACAAGGCTGGCGATACGCCGGTGGTGATCATCGACGATGCACAGGCGCTGCCTGTCGACACGCTCGACGAATTGCGCCTCTTGTTGAATGTCGAGTCCGCAACCGGTAAGTTTCTTCAGATCATTCTTGCTGGTCAGCCCGAACTTGAGGAAACATTTCTCCAACCGAAACTCTACCCACTTCGGCAGTGCGTCATGTACCGCTGCCATCTCCCCCAACTGACACTGGAGCAGACTTCGGCCTATATCCAGACACGTCTATCGATCGCGGACCTGGTTGACTACGAGTTGTTTCCCGGAGAAACCGTAGAGGAGATTTACCTCCATTCCAAGGGCATTCCGCGCACGGTCAATCTTCTCTGCGAACAGGCGATCATGAATGCGTGTAGTGAGCAGAAGGAAAGTATTTCGCCCGAGGACATTCTCCGGGTCGCCCGGGATTTCAGTTTTGTGGCACGCTCGCCGAGTCTTGGTCAGGGAAACAAGCCTTCTGCAGAAAAGAAACCTGTACACACTTCGGCATTCGTCTCTCGCCGCCGGAATCGCTCGGCCTTCTTCGAAAGGTATTTGACAGACGTGAGAACCTCTTTTCGCCGCGACGCGCACACCTTCGTAAGCCAATGCGCAAGTTTTCTGCGTGCGCCAATGACCAAAACCGTCCGCTCTCCGAAGCGATCAGGTTCTCATGTCTGAGTTTGGCTTGTAGGGTTGTCTTTCTGCATAGCGTTGACGCAGCTCGTTTACCGATTCGATTACGCCACATTTAACGGGATTACCGTCCATACAGGACAGTACGAACCTTGCCGGTAACCCCACTAACCAAGAGTTGAGAAGCCTCTTGGCGCTGGCCCGCCTATTTGTTTTCAGATTATGCGCACGGACACTCCCGACCAGTAGACCGGCTCCGCGAGCGCGAGCCAGCCAACAATGCGATAGAGCCAAGCAATACGTTGATTCTTTTCAGATGCGCGTAGGAGTAACGACCGAGCAGACCAGACACACCACATCAACAAACACCCCCCAAGCAGCCAGGGAAACCACGAATAGAGAAATGCAGCGTCGTCAAGAGGCCGAAACTGACGAGTAACAAAACTAGCCGCGAATGGCCCGAAAGCACCAACCACGTAGCATGTCCAGAATAGCGTCGGATTGATGGGCACAGGTTTCATAGGATGATTTCAGATTCTATCAAGCGACAAGGAGTCCAGTGATTAAGGTGATAGATGAAGTTAGGGCCTGATTAACGCGGAAACCGGTAAAGTTGAATCTGCAAAAG
>DASSIO010000009.1:0-14817 GCA_035691825.1 Terriglobales bacterium
GGCGATGGCCGGAACACTTCCGCGCCGAAACGCGCAATATCGAAGCGGGAGGCCCCCATCGACATCATCTCGATTGCGCAGCAAGCGAGGCCGAAAGTCATCGGCCAAATCGAGTTCTTGCGCATCCAGTTAACGGCATTGCCCAGAGTCGTGAGAACCACACCCTCGGGCGTCGGATTTCCGTAGGTTAGCTCTTTGACGACTCGCTTGCCGTCCTCAATGTCGACGTAGGGTCCGAAGCTGAGTTCGCGCGCCATCAGGACTATTCTAACTCATGCAAACGAGCCACCCCGAATCGCGCACTGTCTCAGGAGCGATGCTCCGAATTTAAAGCGCGCGGCTTCAATGTCTCCAGGGTGCTCACGGCTCCAGCACGATCTTGCCAAACATCTCGCTGTCTTCCATGTATTCGTGAGCGGCGCGAGCTTCACTGAGCGGGAAGACTCGATCCACCACGGGCTTCAGCTTACCCGCAAATACATGCTTCAGGACTTCATGGAGTTCGCCCATTGTGCCCATATAGGAGCCCAGCACATTGAGCTGCCGCGAGAAGAGGAAACGCAGGTCAATTCCGACTTCCGGACCGGTGGTTGCGCCGCAGGTCACCAGCGTGCCACCCGGTTTCAGCGACTTAAGACTATGGGGCCACGTCGCCGCGCCGACATGCTCCATGACAATGTCAACGCCAGCCCGGTTTGTGATCTTCTTCACTTCATCGGAGATGTTCTGCTGGTAGTGATTGATCACGTAATCGGCCCCAAGTTCCCTGGCCTTTGCCATCTTCTCGTCGGTACCCGCGGTCGTAATCACGGTCGCATTGAAAAGCTTGGCAATCTGAATTCCCGCAATACCGACTCCCGAATTGGCTCCCAGAACCAGCACGGTGTTACCCGGCCGTATGGAGGCTCGTCCGGTTAGCATATGGAACGCAGTCAGAAACACCAGGGGTACGCTCGCCGCCTGGTTGAAATCCAAACTGTCGGGAATCGGGATGACATTGACCTGAGGAACGGCAATCAGTTCGCAATTACCGCCGTCTACAGCATTGCCCAGAACCGTGAACTCGCGGCACATATTTTGCCGTCCGCTCGTACACTGCTCGCAGTGATTGCAAAAGCGCATGGGGGCTAGCAGGACACGTTGGCCGGTTTTCAACCCAGTGACATACTCGCCAACTTCGGCGATCTCTCCCGCGATGTCACTGCCCAGAATGTGCGGCAGCTGCACCCCCGGGAGCCCCTTGCGAACCCACAAGTCCAGGTGATTCATGGCACAGGCGCGCACCCGAACCAGGACCTGGTCCCGGCGAGGCTTTGGATCTGGCACATCTTCGTAACGCAGTACCTCCGGCGTGCCAAACTCATGTATGCGGACGGCCTTCATAGCAGGATCTCTCCTCACCACTAAGCAAACTGTCTAAATTAGCACGGAGGCGCGCGCTGCGGGGTCCCTCTGCAAGCTGCATTTTCATTTAGCCTTTAGCACTTGGACATCAGCCATACAACGTTCAACAGAAGTAGCACGCCAACGGCTAGATGCTAAATTCTAACTGCCAAATGCCTCAAAATTGACGTACCCCAGCAGCGGCCCAATATAATCAAACGGGGATGGACATCTACGAAGAAATCGTGAAGCTGCGCCAAGAGGGCCGCCGGGGAGCGGTTGCCACTATCGTCAACGTGCGCGGGTCAATCCCGTCATTCAAAACAGCGAAGATGTTGGTGCGGGATGACGGATCGATGGTTGGAACGATTGGCGGGGGTTGCGTTGAGGCAGACGTCTGGCAGGCGGCGCGCGAAGTCATGGAGTCGGAAAAACCCCGGACGCTTACGTTCAACCTGAATCAGGATCCGAAGTACGACACCGGGCTGGTTTGCGGCGGCACGCTGGACATTTTCATCGAACCGGTTTTACCTCCAGCGTTACTTTACATATTTGGCGCAGGTCATGTGGCTGTAAATCTATACAAAATCGCTCATAATGCCGGATTTGATGTGACCGTGGTCGATGACCGGGAGGCCTACGCAGCCCGTGAGCGCTTTCCAGAAGCTCGCGAGGTGATTGCTGAGGATTTCGATAAGGCGATGGCACGGCTATTCCCGAGCGAATCTTCTTATATTGTCATCGTGACACGCGGGCATCGCGATGACATGCGCGTACTACGCTGGGCCGTGCAGACGCCCGCCCGCTACGTTGGCATGATCGGTTCCCGCCGCAAGACTGTCGCGATCTATAAGGAACTGGTGAAAGAAGGCATTCCTGCTCACCTCTTTGAACGCGTGCATGCTCCAGTGGGATTAGATATAGGAGCGGTCACGCCCGAAGAAATAGCCGTAGCCATCACCGCCGAGTTGATCGCTATCCGCCGCCACGCTGAACGCAGTTTGCCGCACATGAGCTGGTTCCAGACGCATAAGCCCCTAGCGTCAACTGAACCTAACCAGGAAGAGACTGATCACAAATCCGAGAAAACTTAGAGAATCCAGTTCGGGACGTGAAGAATCTGTAGCGGGCATGTCTCGCTGGTTCGAACGCAAGTTCGCTTTCGACTTTCCTGTTGAGCTGTATCCAAACATTTTGGCCCGCTTGCGCGGCACTCCGGCTCGGCTGGAAGAGCTGGCCGCTTCAGTGCCAGCCGCGGTCCTGGTTGCGAAGCCGGACGGTAAATGGTCGGCCCAGGAGAACGCCGGCCATCTGCTCGACCTTGAACCTCTGTGGGCAGGCCGCGTGTCAGATTTCTTGAGTGGAAGACGCGTCCTCACCCCAGCCGATCTCGCCAACAAGAAGACCAACGAGGCCCACCATAACGATTCCCCAATCCCCGACATCTTGACAAAATTCCGGAGCGCCAGAAAGGCATTTCTCGACCAGCTTGAATCCCTTGATGGAAGCGATTTCAGCCGTCAGTCGAGTCATCCCCGGCTGAACACGCCCATGCGACTGGTCGATCACGTATTTTTCGTCGCCGAACATGATGATCATCATCTTGCCCGCATCTGGCAGCTGATTCGTCTTTAAGAGCCTCGATTCGTAAAGCCTCGCTGACACACGCACTGACTTAGCGGTCGTGTTCTGCTATCTTGCGCTTATGAGCCGCTCACCCAGTTTCTGTGGGGTAATTCTTTCCGCTGGCGAATCTACGAGAATGGGTCGAGACAAGGCGCTGCTCCCCTGGCCGCCGCCCCTGACCGAAGAACGAAGTTCCCGCGGGGATACCTTTCTTTCAGCGGCCATAGATTCCCTGCTCGACTTTTCGGATTCGGTAATCGTGGTGTCTGGAAAGAACGAAGAGAATCTTACTCCGGTTGTTTACGCCCACAACGCTTCGCTGGTGCGGAACCCGGCTCCCGAGCGTGGGCAGTTCAGTTCGCTTCAGGTTGGCCTGCAAGAAGTACTGAATCGCGGGCGTGATGCTGCGATTGTCACGCTCGTGGACCGTCCGCCGGTACGGAGGACGACATTGGCCGCATTGCACGATGCCTTCGTGAGCGCTCCAGCCAACACCTGGGCGGTCGTTCCTGAATACCAGGCCCGACACGGACATCCATTTGTTATTGGCCGGGAGCTGATTGAAATCTTCCTAAAAGCTCTGCCCACAGCTACTGCTCGCGAGATCGAGCACCAGAACCAGAGTCATATCCTCTACCTGCCGGTGGAGGACCCCTTTTGCGTGATGAACGTGGATACGCCGCAAGATTATGCCGCACTGCAGAACAATCCCGCGGCGCGATAGAACTGATCTAGGCTTACTGGAGGTGGTTTAGTTTCGTACTCTGCTCGGTAGCTTCCTCCCGCATACCCATCGAGAGCACGTCGAACTCATGCTCCTTGTTTCCGAGCTTGTCCATGCGGACGGTCATCTTGCCATTAATAATGGAGAGGTGCGCGGTCTGACCCACAATCAGCATGGGGGTGCGCTTGTCATTTCTGGCGCGAACCCGGTATACCAGGCTCTCTGATTCCAACACATACTCGCGGCATTGCGAATCGCCGGAAGTTGCCGAAGGGGCATTTTTTGCGGCGCTTTGACAATCGACAGTCTGCATCTGCACGACTTTGGCGGAATCGTAATTCTTCGCATCCTTCGCATAAGCGGCACTCACAAGCACCAGGCCGGCAAGCATGAGGCGTAGTTTCATGGCAATCCCCTTGGAAACTGGGCGACAACGTGCGTCAACATACACGCCCATCGTTATTGTGCTAGGGTGAATGCCTCTGAGAAAGGTAACCCAGGTAACGTCTGTAAGTGCTTGCCCACGTAAGTCGAGCGGCCACCTGTCAACTCAGCGCTGAACCAGAGCGTCCAGTATGTAGAAAAAACCGGGATAGGAGACATCGGCGGCATCGGCACCGGTAATTCTGGTTTCGCCGTGCGCCCGCAAAGCCGCGATGGCAAAGGCCATGGCGATGCGATGATCGCCGTGGGAATCGATTTCGGCGCCATGCAGCGACTGCCCCCCGGGAATTCGCAAGCCGTCTTCCAATTCCTCAACCCTTGCGCCCATAGCGCGGAGATTCGCGGCAGTGACGGCGATGCGGTCCGATTCTTTCACGCGCAGCTCGCGTGCGTCACGAATCTCGATACCGCTTTCCGTATAAGGGGCTATTGCAGCTAAAACAGGCAACTCATCGATCAGGGCTGCCGATTCGGCGCCAGAAAGGGTAACGCCCTTCAAAGCCTTCCCGCGAATGTCTAGGGTGCCGATTGCTTCCCCGTGCTGCTCTTCGATTTGGGTCACCGAAATCCCCATTCCCAACCGCGTCAAAACATCTAATAAGCGTGCGCGGGTGGGGTTCATCAACAGACCGGATATCATCAAATGCGAATCCGGAAACAAAGCTGCGGCACACAGAAAGAATGCGGCACTCGATAAGTCTCCCGGAATGAGGGCGTGTATGCACTGTAAGTTTTGTCCGCCCCGAATGGAGACACGTTTATTCTCGACATCCACCTGTGCTCCAAAAGCTCGGAGAGCCAGTTCCGTATGGTCGCGGGTTGCAACCGTTTCCATAACCCTTGTAAAGCCAGCGGCAAGAAGTCCCGCGAGCAAGATGCACGACTTAACTTGTGCGCTGGGCACTGGCATGGAATAGTCGATCGCTTTCAATCTTCCGCCGCTAATGCGTAGAGGTGGAAGATTGCCGTCATGCGCCGTAATTTCGGCGCCCATTTCGGTCAGGGGGGCGATGATACGGGCCATGGGACGGCGGAGAAGCGATTCATCGCCAGTAAGTTCGCTGGTGAACGGCTGTCCGGCCAGAATGCCGCTAAGCATTCGCATGGTCGAACCCGAGTTGCCGCAGTCCAGCACCGTGCGAGGAGCTGACAGCTGTGGTCCTTTGCCATGAATCTCAATGATGTTCAGGGATTGATCTTTGCACTCCCAACGGCACCCTAATTTTTGAAGGCAGGCGAGAGTACTGGCGCAATCAGCTCCGGTTGAGTAATTCTCGAGACGCGTCGTTCCCTCGGCAATAGCCGCCAGCATGGCATAGCGATGGGAAATTGATTTGTCGCCCGGGAGGCGCAAAGCACCCGCTACGTTCCGGGCAGGTCGGACAATCACGGTTGGTTCAGTCTTGACTTCCGTCCCAGGGCGACTCGACATGGCCTTCTTACTAGGGTGGGATATAAGCAAAGTGGAATGGACGATTGTGAAGGAAACATTTAACCGAATGATGTAGCTTCGGCGGTTGCTTCCTTCAAGATTTCCGGTGGAACTTCCTTAATCGCGACAGTGAATTCGAATCTCGGCGTTTCGTCCCCCCGCCCCCAGCGATTGACATCCCAGTGAGCGCGCAAAAATTTAATATCAGGGTTTTTGGTCAGGTCGAGCAACAGCGGATGTTGGCCACGATAAAATTTTTGTGGAAATGTTTCCAGAGGTTTAAGGCCCCACGTAGAGCCGTCCGAAGATCCTACGATGCTCACATCGAGCGACTCCTGTTCTACGACGGCACTGATCTTCAGCGTCAAAAGGAAAACACGGTTGGACGCAGCAGAGATGTCAACAGCCGAACCGTCGCCTTTGGCAGTGACGGCAGTGTGTTCAGGAACAAGAAAAGCGTCGAACGACATAACGGGGCATTGTAGCAAAGAGCTTCGGCCAGCGGCGGCTAGTTTCGAGGCAAGGTGTCGACAAATTCTCGAATCAGCTTGCCGGCATTTTCATACTGTTCGAAGATGCCATAGTGCCCTGCCCGGGGCAGCACTCTGATCTGCGCTCCAGGAATGTTACTGCGCATCAACTCAGCGTCAGAAAGCGTGGCAATCTGGTCCTCATCGCCGGCTAGCACCAACGTAGGAACGTTGATCGTTTTCAACGTCGGCACAGAGTCTTGCCTTTCAGCCAGCCCCTGCTGAACTTGGCTGAGGCTCTTGGGCAGCATTTTCAGCATCATGCGACGAGCTGCGTCCACCAGATCTGGCCGTGTCTCCCGGGTAGTGTTCCCCAAGAGCTTTGGAATCATGGATTCGACGAATGGCTCTGTGCCGCGCCCGAGGACGTCTTCAGCGGACCGTAGACGAGCCGCACGCGCTTCGGGCGTGTCGGGTTGCGCCCGCGTATTGCAAAGTATGAGCGCGGCAACCCGCTCGCGATATCGCCGCCAGAGCTCAAAAAGAATGTAGCCGCCAATGGAGATGCCGGCGAAGACGGCCCGTTCGATCCGCTGGGCTTCGCAAATTTTCATAACATCACTCGCATGTTTTGTCATGGTCGCGACACCCTGACCCGCACTCGAAGCTCCATGGCCGCGAAGATCCGGAATGATGACCCGGTATCGGGTGAGCAGAAACTGAGCGGCGGGCAACCACAATTCGTGAGTGGCGGGAAAGGCATGGAGAAGAATGAGAGCCGGACCGTTGCCGAGAACGGTGTAACCAATCTCGGCATCATCACTTGAGATTCGGTTCATGGAATGGACCCCGCACACTGGCGCGCCGCCTCATGGGGGACTTGCCTGTACGCGACAGGTTCAGGAATTCGTCACTCGCTCGCTTGCGGCAGGAGCTGAAAGAAGATGTGGTTCTTCGGGAACGATGATCCAAGCGACTACGTAAGCCAGGATCAGCGGAACGAATCCGGTAATAACGGCAGCGATAGCCCATACCAGGCGCACGACCGTGACATCGAGACCGAAATATTCGGCGAATCCGGCACAAACGCCTGCGATCTTTCGATCGTGGCGGAGGCGCATGAGGCGGTGACGGGCGGCAACTGCTCCCACGCGCTTTCCGCAATACGCACAAATGTTGGCGTCATCCTGAATCACTTTGCCGCAATAGTTGCAATACATAGGTCACCTCGAAGGAAAACCGGTATCCAACTCCAAATTGTATTCTTTTTTCGGGTAAGTGACGGAGGACTACTCACGATAAGCCGTCTTCATCAGGCGTCGAGCACTATCAGCCTGTTCATTGGAGGCATTCAGGGTGATCACTTCCTGGTACTTCCTGACGGCCATATCTCGCTGCTTGAGCAGATCGTAAATTTCTCCTGCTTGAAGACTTGCCTTCTGCTTGAGATCGGGATCCGCTTCGGGCAAGCTGTTGAGCATCTCGTAAGCCGCTAAAGCGCCTGGATAATCCTTTTGATTTCGGAGCAAATCGCCCAGCGCAATCGCTGCCGTTTGATATTTTTGTGCGGGGTAGTGTCCGGCACGTCCGGAATCCCAGATTTGACGGTAAATGGCAGCCGCTTCTGCCGGCTTGCCCACGGCGCGAAGCAGGTTGCCCTCTTCCAATTTCAGCAGGCTGCTTCGAGGAAAGTCGTCGACCAGCTGGCCCGCGATCTGCAAGGCTTCCTCGAATCGGCCCTCTCTTCGCAGGAAAAGAATGAGCACGATCTTGGAATCAGTGCTGGCTTCGCCATTTCCAGCGGCTGCTTCTTTGAGATAAGCAATTCCCTTCTGCTTGTTACCACTGAATCCAACAAGTGAAGCCGCGACCTTGACACCCCAGGGCAGAGTACCGAGCACGTAGTTGTGCGCCCCGACTACGAGTTTGGCGTCCACGTAATCTGGGGAAAGCTCCAGGACTTTTTCATGATCCCGCCGGGCACCGACGGCATTTCGTAAAGCGGAGAACCATGCGTGTTCGACGAGAGCGGTATAGGTTGCGAATTGGGCGCGAGTCACGCCCCGGGCATAAAGAGCGTCGACATCTTTGGGGTCGTTGTGCAAGCGCGTTTGCTCGGCAGCGAGTGCTCGCCCCACCAAAGCCTTAATCTGTGCTTTGACGGCGGTGTCCGCTTCATGATGGGGCGCGTTAATGAAACTATTGTTGGTGTACTCGCCCGTATTCAGCGCGCCTATGCGGTAGAGCTCCCGAAAAAGAACAGCAGTTAAGACGTGATTGATCGCGAACGGGTCATCTGGATGCTTCACCAGCACCCTCTGGAAGTCGTCCACGGCGCGATCGAATTCCAGGTTGTAGAAGTGATCAAATCCAGCGGTCGTCAGCGGGTCGTGGGGACGAGAGGGCGAACTCGAAGCTGTCCTGAGCTGTGCTTGAAGAGTCCCGGAGCACCCAAGAACAACCAAGAAAAAGAGGGCCAACCGCGAAAACGGACTTGCTGAAGATACCGGCACAGAACTTGTCCAGTTTACCTGAAAAGCAGAATACCGGTCATTGCGGCAGCAGCGAGCGAATGTGCTCTAGGAAGGTAATTATTGCTTTGTACCGAAACAAATGGAGGTTGGTTTCCTTCCATAAACTACGCAAAATGAGTAAGTTGTGGTTCGCGACCATTTGGCTACCCGCATGCGTGCTACTCGTTCGGTGATCTGAGAGATGGCGGGAATTGTACAGAATGCAAACGGGGAGTTCTGGCGAGCTCCGGTTCTGCCGACCGAAGCGGGGGCCGCGACTGCAGAAGCGCTGGCCGAATCATGCGCTCGTTGCGGATCAGAGTTCGTCATGGGCGCTGCCTTTTGCCATGTTTGCGGTCTGGAACGCAGGGCAAGTCCTGAAACGAAGCCTGCCCTGCAGTGGCAGCGATATTTCGCCTGGGCCCACCATCTTGAATTTCATCATATTCAAGAGCGCCTGGGGCTGCCCACACTGTCCCTGGTTGCCTTCATTGCCGGCATAGCGTGCGCCCTGGCTGCGGTCCTCGTCGGAGTTGTCTTCAGCGCAAATACTGTGCTGGATTGGCAAGCCATTCAAGCCTGGCGCATCCAGTGGCTGCTGGGTTCTGCTGCTGCGTTTCTGGCCGGTATCCTGTTGCGGCGCTGACCTTCCACCTGACTACCACCTGTAAATCACGATAGTCCCATAACTTAGGCTGACACTACCGTTCAGCGACAATCACTAATGTGTAGGCCGAAACCTTTTCCCCCGAAACTGAATCTAAGTGGCTGGGCAGAGTAGAAGCTGGCCGAGGGAGAAGTGGAGCAAGCCTCTCAGCCCAGGTTCCGGGGAGGTGGGCAGATGTTTGCAAGACTGTTCGAGACCTTTTTTGGTTGCTGGCACCACAACCTGAGCTTTCCGATCACCGCCCGATCCGGCGCGCGCCGCAGCGCAGCCGCCTCTCTCACCGGCACTTATGTAGTTTGCCTGGATTGCGGCAAGGAGTTTGCCTACGACTGGCGTCAAATGAAAATTGTTGAAGCCGGCCGCGAGCGGGAAACTGCGGTCCGAGATTTGGCCGCGAAACACGCAGCCTAGCTGCGGCATTTCGTTCGAGAGTCAAGGCGAACAGCACCGCTAACCAATTTCTAAGCCTACGCCGCCGTAGCGGGCTCGCCCGCGAGCTGTTGTTCCTTATTCTTTGGACGCCGAGCGGCGAGCGGCAAGACCAGAGCAACCACAAGCACAACAACAATCGCGTGAATGGACGTATCGAAGCGTCCGGTCGCCTGGTGCAAGCGCGCAATCATGATGGGCGACGGTATGGCCGCGGCTCCCCAGGCCAGCAGAATGATTCCGTAAATGCCGCCCATGAATTTCGCACCGAAGAAATCCGCCGTGAAGGAAGGCATGGTCCCGAATCCGCCGCCGTAACAAAGTCCGATGATTGCGAACGCAATGCTAAAGAGCGTGAGGTTGTGAATCTTCGGGAGGGCGAAGAAGATGACGATCTGGATGGCATACAACAGGAAATAAACGCGGGCGCGTCCCAGCGAGTCTGAAACCCATGCCCAGAGCACACGGCCTAATCCATTGAAGATGGAGATCAGCCCCACCATGTTCGCGGCGGCGAGCGCAGTCATACCGACCATCTGTTGAGCCATCGGCGACGCCTGGCTGATGACCATGATCCCAGCCGACACATTGATGAAGAGCATGAGCCAGAGCAGCCAGAACTGCCAGGTCGCCAGAGCTTCGCGAACTGTGTAGTTGTAGGTGGTGGCAGCTTTAGCAACCGCGGAACGAGGCTCCCACCCCGCGGGTTTCCAGCCGAGAGGCGGATTGGCGTAGAACTGCGCAGCCGCGACCACCAGAATGAGATAGACAATCCCGAGTCCGGCAAACGTGTAAGGGACCCCGTGGACGACTATGAGCCGAGCCGCAATCGGACCCATAACCAAGGCTCCGGCTCCGTAGCCGCAAACGGCAACTCCGGTCATCAATCCGCGACGTTCAGGAAACCATTTGACCAAGGTAGCCACCGGGCAGATATAACCCATGCCCATGCCGATGCCGGTCAATACACCGTAAGCGAAATAGAGACCATTGAGGTTGTGTCCCCGCGTGAACAGCGCCGCGAAAAGGTAACCCGCGCCATAGATCACACCGGCGACGGTAGACACCAGCCGCGGCCCCTTCCGGTCCTGCCAAACGCCGCCGATGATCGTCCCA
The DNA here is from genome assembly GCA_035691825.1 of Terriglobales bacterium. Classification (GTDB taxonomy): domain Bacteria; phylum Acidobacteriota; class Terriglobia; order Terriglobales; family Acidobacteriaceae; genus Gp1-AA122. Next base: position 10,805 of record DASSIO010000009.1, read on the forward strand.
ACACCGAGAAAAAAGATGGCCAGCGTGAAATTCAGCTGCACCTGGGTTTCCGACCAGTGCTCGATGCGCATTAATGGAATCTTGAAGACACTCCAGCCGTAGACCGCGCCAAGGCAAATCTGCATTACTACAGCGGCTACTGCAATTCCCCACCGGTTCGGTAAGCGGTCAGAAGCCATGGTCGATCTCCTCGGTGAAATGTGAACGGCGCCTGGGGTCAGTCGGCAGCGGCAACGGAAGTGGCCTTCTCGCTGGCCATGCATTTTGCGCCGACGATCTCAACCACGGCGTTATAGTCGGGAACGCCGCTCGCATCCAGCCGCCCGGCAGGAATAATGACATTCGCCTCGGGCCAATGCGCCTGCAGGCAGCCCGGCTTAGTGCGATCAATCTTCACCCGGCCATGATATTCGCCGATTGCATTACGCAAGATAATTGGATCACCATTTTTGAAGCCCAGCCGCGCGGCATCATTGGAAGACATAAGTACGTCGTCGCGACGGGCTCCGTTTAGCGGATCCTTGTCCGCGAGCACCATGCTGTTGAACTGCTTTCCGCGGCGAGTGGACAGCAGAAAACGACCTTCAGGTATGCGTTCTTCGGGTAAATGAATCACGGAAAAGTGGCCCAACCCATCCGGCGTCAGGAACTTTTCGCTCAATAAACGTTTGCCGCCGTACTGAAAGTTGTCACCCTTCTTATGCAGCCTGGCAATTCCACGGTAGGTCGGGCAGACGCGGTCAATCTCGTTGCGGATGTCCTGCGTTTCCTGCCAGGCAAAGGATTTGGCGGCGCCTGCGGGATCATATTTTCGCGCGACCAGCACGGGAATTTGCCATTCATCCAGGGCCTCGCCCGGACGGGGACCGGGAATTTCAGGACTGAAGATGATGCGTCGCTCGGTGCTGGTTTCAGTTCCGCCACCGCGCTGCTCGTAGCGAGTACGGGAGGGCAGAATGATCACTGTGTCGGCCGGATCCACAAACATTGTGGGGTTGGCGACGATGTCCTGATGAACTCGGAGCTTGATCTTGCTGAGTGCGCTGTGCACAAGGTTGGGCTCGGGCAGTGTCTGCTTGAAATTGCCGCCGGTTTGCCAAAGAGCATCGATCTCGCCTCGCTCAGCGGCTAAGACCATGTGTACGGCACTCATGCCCTTCCAGGAGGGAGGCTCAAACCCCCACTGATCGTCAGCACCGAGCTTTGCGGCATTTTCCTCGTTTACAGGGACGCCCATGACGTAGGAGCCGGGCATCGCGCCCATTTCTGCTCCGCCCTGCACGCCACTGTGGCCGCGGATCGGCATCAGGCCTGTATGGGGCCGACCCACGTTTCCTTTGGCCAGTTGCAGGTTAACGATCGCGCGGACATTGTCGCTGCCAAACGCGTGCTGTGTAATCCCCATGCTCCAGGTGACAATGGCGTGCCGCGCTTTGCCGAAGGCTTCCGCAAAGCGACGCATGTCAGCGCGACTCAGGCCTGCGCCGCGTTCCAAAGATTCCCACGACAGCTCCCGAGTTTTTGCTTCCAATTGCTCCCAGCCGGCGGTGCGTGAGCGGATAAAGTCGTGGTCGAGCCAGTTGTTCTCGATCAGGTGCTTGATGGCGCCGTAAAAAAACGGAATGTCACCTCCGGCGTGGATCTGAAAGAAATCGTCGACCAGCTTCGTTCCAAACAGAGCGCTTTCGACAACCGAGGGCACCCAATAGCGCTCCAGGCCCGGCTCAAAATAAGGATTCACGAGAAAAATCTTGCTGCCCGCGCGCTTGGCATAGTGCAAATACTTGGTCGCTACCGGCTGATTATTTGCGAGATTTGTTCCCACCAGCACGATCAGGTCGGCACCAACCCAGTCGGAGTACGAGCACGTGGTAGCGGCACAGCCGACGGTTGAGCTCAACCCGGCGGTCGAGGGGGCGTGGCAGATACGGGCGCTGGTATCGACATGATTCGTGCCCAGGAAACGCGCGACCTTCTGATGGGCATAGTAGGCCTCATTGGTCAGCCCGCGCGAAGTCACGTACCAGGCCAGGCGATGTGGATCGATGTCACGCAGCTTGTCCGAAATCAGAGTAGTGGCTTCATCCCAGGAGATGCGGCGAAAACCTTTTTCACCTTTCTTGCGGACCATCGGGACTGCCAGCCGGCCCAGGCGGCGCAACTTCCGTTCGTTCATGCTTTCGAGAGGCTTGACGTCTTCCAGCAGGTGCCAATTCATGGCCGGCATGGTGTTCAGGCGAAGTAACTGGAGCCGGATGTTGCAGAGATGGACACCCTTCATCGTCCAGTCATACATGCCGCGCGTACCCAGAGAGCAACCATCGCAGCAGCCGTCCCGTAAAATGCGCAGCGCGTAGGCAAGGTTGTCGCGATTTTCCCAGCCGGCAGCCAGGATGTCTTTGTAAGCGTTGGGATGCTGTTCGTGGGCGCCGTAGGGAACCAGGCTGACCCACTCTTTCGGATTCCAGCCTTTGGACTTGGCTTCAGCGTGAAGATCGGGATTGGCATTCATTGGGACTCCGCAGCACCGTTTGGGCAGCGCCAGCCGAGAGCTCGAGAATCAGGCGCTGGCAAGGGAAAGCAAAGTAATTGCCCCACCTGAAGGGGAATGGATCGTAGCATGCAAGAGTTTCCGAAAACAAGCAGGTGAAAGGCTGGAGCGCCCCGTCTTGTATTGACGAAAAAAACAGGGGGCGCGTACGCCCCCTCGAAGTAATAACCGCTCTATAGCTAGAACGTCAACTTCAAACCGAGTTGCACGTTGCGGTGTTCACGAGTATTGGTGGCGGGTAGCAGAATCCCGGGCAGGCCACCCTTCTTGGCTTGCACCTGAGGACAGGTGTTCACGCCGGGCACTGCCCCTGCAACTGCCGGACAACCGGGGCCGCCAACATCCACAAAGCTGCTGGACGGATCGGCCGAGCTGCCCACCACAAACAGGTTGGGGTGATTCAGGATGTTAAACAATTCGCCGCGGAACTGCAGGTTGACTCGTTCCGTGATCTTGAACGACTTGTAGATTCCCATGTCCCACATCCAGTGACCTGGGCCACGGAAGGCGTTGCGCCGGGTCATGTCGGACGGGAAGGGACAATCGTTTGGAGCGGCCTGACCGGGAGCGGTACACAGCCCGAAATCAGAGATCCCCAACAGGGGGCTCAGGTAATCCAAGCGCGGAGGCAGAGTGAGGTAGTTGAAGGTGTTGGGCTCACCCTGAATCAGCGGTGGATTGCCGCTTCCGGTCAAAGCCAAACCATTGCCTGCCAGCGGCGCATAGCGTGGGCAATCAGTGAAGGCTTCAAAGCAATCGAAAACGGTGAAGGGGGTTCCGGTGTTTGCGCTGATGATGGGAGCGAAACCCCATCCCCCCAACGTCTGCGACAGGAGACCCTTGCTGTTTCTGTAGACCGGCGGCTCCCAAATCGCGCTGATAGTGACACGGTGCCGCATGTCGTAATCGGCATTGCCGCGATCCAGGCCCGGAAAGAATGGATCGGTGAAGCCGAGGTTGAAGTTGTTGGAAGATTCGCTGAAGGTAGAGCTCAGGTCATCCATGGCGTGCGAGTAGGTGTAGTTCGCCGTCAAGGTCAGACCTGCGCTCCTGAAGTTGTTGCTCTGGAGGCGGACATTGAGTCCGTTGTAGTAAGAATCGCCATCACTGCCGCGGAAGTTGATATTCGAAAACTGCTGGTTGATGCGCGTGAAAGGATCAACCACCGCAGGATTCAATCCCAGATAAGCAACGCCGCTGCCGGATGGGTTCAGGTTCGAAATGGAATACTGGTGAATGCCACGCGAGCCGCTGTACTCGAGACCGAGAACCGTGTTGCGCACGATCTCGTGTTCCAGCGACAGGCTCCAGAAGTGCGCGTAGGCGGTCTTGATGTTGGGATCGACAGCGCGCAAGCTCGTGTGCAGGATGGGTGCAGCGCCGGTAGCACCCCCGAGCGGGCCGAAATTGTTGGTTGTGATGGGAAGAGGAGCGCCGGCCGTATCTGCCGGAGACACCAGTG
>DASSIO010000010.1:0-2521 GCA_035691825.1 Terriglobales bacterium
GGAAGTTGCAATCTTATGAAGAGATCGAGGTTCGCGTTGTTCGAGAGACTAGTCACGCGGATGAGGCCTACGGCTATGGGGCTGCCCTCCTCAGTCCTGATGCCGAATTCTGGAAGCAGCCATGCGCGCGAGCCCTAAAAAAAACGCGCGCAAGCCTACCGCTATATCAGTGAAATTTACCGCGGTCGCCCGCGACTCCGCTCCCGGGACCAGTGGTTCGGAGTGAAGCAGTACCCCAGGCGGAGCAGACTTCAAAAACATCGAGCCCGACTGCGGGCGCAGCGCTTCGAGGTCGCTCCTCCGTATTCTCCTGGATCACCATGCATTCCTCTCTCCTCCGAAACCGTCTAGGAACTAAGCGAGGAAAAAGTTCTGTCATGGGGTTCAGCACCTTCACCTTCACCTTCACCTTCACCTTCACCCTCACCTTCACCTTCATCTTGATCTGACGAGGGCCCCCCAGACCTGGCCGCACGCCTATTCCAAAACCCAATGACCTGCCTTCTCCGTGAACCTGCATGCGTATCGCGGATACGATGTTTCTTTCCACTCGGAGCGGATGACTTGTGCTTTCCCCACATACTCGTCCCGCGCACTCACAAGATAAACTTCCACGGAAGCCCCTTGGGGCATCGCCACGGCACACGCACACAAGAACGCGCTCCGGCCAACGTTTTCCGTGGTCGTATGAATCTCAAAGGGCTCGCCATTTTCGTCTTTTCCGCTAATCTTTAGCGGGACTCTAAGCCGGACGCGCACCTCGGATCGCCGTTCTTTTCGCCGAGTCACCAGGAACTCCGCAAGTTGCGTGCGGAGAGCGTCGAAGTCCACAGGCTTTTCAAAATAGCCCACCGCACCCAAATCGCGGCAGAACTGTTTTGTTTTGGCTCCGGCTTCCCCGCTGATGACCAGCACGGGAATCATTTGCGTGGCGCTAAAGGACGTAAATGTCTGGCAAAGCTCAAAGCCGGAATACCTTGGCATGCGCAAATCTAACAAGATCGCATCCGGTTTGTGCTCGAGTGCCAGAGCCAGCGCGTGTTCTGGTTCTCCGGTGTCGATGACTTCGTAGCTATCCGCTAGATTCAGCCGGATCACGCGGCGCATGGCGTCGTCATCGTCCACGACGAGAAGAGTATTCATCGATTGGCTCCTGTTAATTAGGATTCCTTCGGTCTTGACTAGTGGGCTGGCCAGCTTCCGGTTTGCGAGCTTCTGCGCTCTTGGCGTCCAAAACCTCGCGCACCTTCCTAATCAGCACGTCTTCCGTAAAGGGTTTATGGAGCAGTTCGGTCCCCTGCTCCAGGACTCCATGCCGGGCGACAAAGCTGTCGGTGTAGCCCGAGATATACAGCACCCGCATGCCAGGCTGTCCAGGCAGCATCCGCTCTGCGAGAGCTCTTCCATTCATGCCCGGCATGACTACGTCAGTCAGCAACAGGTCGATTTTCCCAGAGTGCCGGGTTTCCAACTGTATCGCCTCCTCGCCATCCTGCGCCGCGAGCACTCGGAAGCCATGGGATACGAGGAAGGACTGCGTCAGTTTTCGAAGGGGTTCAGAGTCCTCGACCAGCAAGATTGTTTCTGATCCGCCAACGGCTTCCTCGAAAGGTGTCGTGGCGGTAGCCTCGGTGTCCGGCTCCGCGACGCGGGGCAAGAAAATCTGGAAGGAGGCTCCCTGCCCGGGTTCGCTCTCCGCCCAGACATAGCCGCCGCTTTGTTTGACCACACCGTAGACGGTTGCGAGGCCCAATCCCGTGCCCTTCCCGACCTCTTTGGTTGTAAAAAAGGGCTCGAAGATATGGGCGAGGGTATCGGGATCGATGCCGGTGCCCGTGTCGATGACCGCCAGCATGACGCACGGCCCGGGTTTCGCCCCTGCATGCTGCCAAGCGTAGGCCTGATCGAGCTCAACGTTTCGCGTTTCGATGCGCAGCGTGCCGCCGTCCGGCATGGCGTCCCTGGCATTCACCGCGAGATTCATAATCACTTGCTCGATTTGGCTTTGATCTGCTCTTACGACCCCCAAGTCGGGACTCAAGGATGTGCTGACGGCAATGTCTTCTCCCAGCAGCCGCGGCAGCATTTTCGCCATGTCCTGGACCAGGTTGTTCAGATTCAGGATTGAAGGCGTGAGAATTTGCTGGCGGCTAAAAGCCAGGAGCTGCCGCGTTAAAGACGCCGCGCGCTGTCCGGCCTTCTCGATTTCTTCCGCGCATTCCAGTAGGCCGCTCTCGGAAGCCAATTTTCTTCTGAGGACTTGACTGTACCCGATGATCACGCCAAGAAGGTTGTTGAAGTCATGAGCGATACCCCCTGAGAGTCGTCCGACGGCCTCCATTTTCCCGGCCATCCGGAGCTGCCGTTCGAGAACTCTCCTCTCGGTCACATCCTCGGCAAACACATCGAAGCATGGCCCGTTCTCATATTCCTCTTTCACTTTTCTGCCGGTACACCGGACGGTGATGGGCGCCCCATCCCTGCGCTTCAACTCCACTTCAACATCCTTGAACTCGTTCGC
>DASSIO010000011.1:0-5865 GCA_035691825.1 Terriglobales bacterium
GCGGTTGCGCCGGAGCGAATATATGGGCCGAATGAACACGAATAAAATGCCGAGGCCGAAAATCGGAGGAATAAATGGTACTAGTACAGGCCAAATTGTCTTTTTTGGAGGCAAAAAAAGGGCAAAATGACCAGGCCATTCCGTCAAAAAATGCGCTGAATGTCTTTTTTGTGATTTTTGGGTGCGCGGCGCGGAGTTGCAAACCTTCAAAAAAGGCCGACAAAACGGCGTTTTTCGGTACATGACCCCTGCTCGGACTGAGAGGCGGATTCGCAAGAGACATTGGAAAAATCGGATCAAAATCGGCAAGTATCGGCGTTTTTTTGGCGTCTATCGCAGCGATTTTGGTCGGTTGGAAGAGGGGCGACCAGGCCAATTTTGAAATTTGGGCCAAAAACCGGGTTATAGAACCAGGCCATTTGCCTAGACATTCTAGGGGAGCAAAAAAGGGCCCTTTTGAACGGATAACGAGCGCGAGTAAGAGAATAAGATTACCGCAATCCGTACTGAAACGCGATGGTGGTTCCGTCGTTCAAAACGATCGAATAGATGTAAGTCGAATTCGCCGCCAGATTTTGCGTCGAGATGTTAAAAATCCATTGCTGGTCCGTCGCATCAAAGCGAAACGTAGTGTCAGGATTATTCGTATCTACAATGTCTTGCACGGTGGTCGTCACCGTTCCGGAGGTGATTTGCGTCAACTGAAAGCTCGCGACTACTCCCGCTGAACCGATCGAATTGCCATTGGCGTCGCAGATGCGAAACTTCGCCGGAACGGTCTGACCCTGCTTGAACACGCTCGAACCGTCGAAGTTTATGGGCTGAATAATTTGATGACCCATGTCGCCGTCACACGCCGCTCCTGCCGGTTCGTAATGCACCGATTCCGTAAGCGTGCCCGTGCTCGCCTGAAAATTGCTGTCGCCGCTGTACGCCGCAGTAATCGAATGCGAGCCTACAGAAAGAGTCGAACTGGTGAATGTTGCCTGCCCATTCGTTAGCGGCACCGTACCGAGCGTGGTCGACCCGTCAGAGAACGTGATCGAGCCGGTTGGCGCGCCGCTTCCGGAAGCCGGCGTGACCGTCGCCGTGAGCGTGAGCGATTGGCCTAGCACCGATGGATTCGCGGAAGAACTCACAGTTGTTGTGGTCGCGGGCTGGCCGATGCCCGTGCCCGCCAGTGAAACCGTAGAAGGAATGCTGATGGTTCCGTTCGCTATGGACACTGTGCCCTGTCGGACACCCACGCCCGTAGGCGCGAAGGAAACATTCACTACGCAGGCGCCGTTCACCGCCAGCGGCGACGAGGACACACACGTATCCGTTTCGAAGAAATCGCCCGTTGCGCTGACCTTTAGGATTCGCATGTCGCTGCTGCTTGTGTTCACAATGTTTAGTTGCTGCGAGGCGCTGCTTGCGCCCACGCCCTGACTGCCGAACGTGAGCGAGACTGGACTAACGGTCATCACGAGCGGAGGCACGGTAACTGGAATCGTGGCCTGAACGCTTTGACCATTCAGCGTGTACGTTGCGGTTATAGTCGTGCTGCCCGCGCTGCCGCCGGTCACGATCCCATTCGAGTCAACCGTCGCCACGGACGTGTTTGCTGAAGAATATGTGGCATACGAGGACTCCGTCACATCCAGAATGCTTCCGTCGGAGAACTGAGCGAGCAGCACTAGCGGGAACTGCTCGCCGAGCGCCTTGAAGCTGAGCTGCGGAATCTGTGGACCAATCGCGGTAGGCAGATCCGGTCGCTCCACATCGATCAGAATCGGTGTCGACTGCGCGCTCTGGCCTGAGGACGTAGCGCCCACAGCGGTAAGCATAAATTTCCTGCAAGCTATGTCCGTCGGAATGCTCATGGAAAACTGGGCCGGAACCGATGCCGCTATGCCGCTGAAATCGATGGGATCCTCTCCGATAACGCCCACTTTGGAAAAAGAAACGTTCGCTGGTGATGTGACGGTTACCGAGATCGTTTGCCCCGGATTCACAATCGTGCCGGCAGTCGGCGAAGTGATTTGGAGCGGCGGCGGATTTTGTTGCGCTGAACTGACGCGGGCCGTGAAAAGCACCGCAAGAACCTGGGCCAGAATCATGGACACAACAAATGCAGCGCAGTGCTCTCTCGCAGTTTTCATGCCTGTTTTACTTCCTTTAATCTACAATTTTTCGCTAAAACGACTCCCATACCGGTCTGCCAGACGAACCACAACGAAAACTGATGACTGGTGTCTCCTGTCGCATTCACGGCTGTTTCATCTGGAGCAGTGAGATGCAGGGCGTGCGCCATGTGCCAAAGCCTCATTCCAAGCGACGGTCCCAGCTTCCATCCGATGACTGCCAAGACTCCTCCCAGGAGCGACCAACAAAGCGTCTTGGCGAGAAGGGATCCTTTTTCGGTCAGCGCGGGAACCAGCAATAAGGTCCCCTCGATGACTAGGAACGCGCCGACGAAACCCGCTGCACATAGAGTCACAGCCGAGATATCAGAGCGATCGCCCATCGACCAGTGCCGCCACGGAAGAACCAGTTGGATGCCCCCGGCTAGAAGAATAGAGACGGGGTAAGCAACGGTTGTTACGACCATCAAGCCGAGGACTCGCCTGATCGTCACGAGCAAGTTCAACACGGCAAAGGATCCGCAGATAAATAGTCCGAAGACAAAACCGGGCAAAAGCCACGAGTATGACCCGACCGAGTACGAGAGGATTGATGCCGCGGAGGAAAACAATCCAGCCAAGGGAAGCACGAATAGGAGTCCTCGTTTCCCTCCTCTGCAGGTAATGGCCCGCGTTTCGGTTTCGCTAGACACTTGAGCACTTGGAAGCATGGCTCTCACGGGTTAAGCGGGGCAAACGCGGGCTGTGTCACTGGCGTGTTTAGAAGCTTAATGACTTCGTTCGGAACGTCGCCGGGATCAAGAACGCTAGGAGGCGCAAATCCCAACTTCTCGGTCCCTGGCGAGTGCACATATCCACCCGTGCCGACAAAGACGAAAGCGTTATTCCCGCCCAGTGAGTCATTCACCTGACTCGTGACCGGAACGATGGCGTCGTTGTCAGCTCCGCTAAATACCGCTTGCCAGCCTGAAGAGGTTAGGTCGTTTGCGAGCGGGTCGTCAGCTATGGTGCCGCAAAAAAATCGAAGAAACGCCGCCCTTGGAGACGTGTCCAGCGCCGAAAGGTTCGTATACACGCCAGCAATAAGGGCCGTGGGCAAGGGATGCTGATTTCCATTAGCGATATCCCGCAGGCCTTTACTAGAAGGCGATAAGTCGCCTATTGCTCCGGGGATTGAGGTGATACCTCCGAACGACACACTATTGAATACAAAATGTCGCACAGAGGGCAAAATAGTGTCTTCTATGCAACCTTCCTCTTCTTGCGGAGAAACAAGCATGGCCGCCAGTGGCGAGCCGAGGTGCGGCGTGTCAATAGTAATTAGCTTGTGAATGCTTCCTTGGCCAAACGTGTCGTCGCTGAGAAACCCGGCTTGCAGGACCATCGTTCGCGCGATATCGCCCCCCATGCTGTGCGCCACAATATCGGCCTGAATGGAAGCTGCAGGGAGACGCGCCGGGTTCATACCGTTCTTGAAATTGTCTATCCAATAGTCGGTCCGCGCTAGAACGCTGGGCGCATTGAACGCAAAACCGAGGGAATTGGCCGTTGCGTTCTGCAACTGAACTTGGGCGTACGGCGGATCGCTGGAGAAAATCGAGGGCCCGATTGGCGTATCATAACTGACCCGACCGACATAAAACCTACCGTCGACCGTGCCCGGGCCGCTGACCAAGGGCTTGAAGTTGTTCCACGTTTGCCAGTTATCCCAAAGTCCGTGAATCATCACGACCGGCGGGCGCAGGATGATGACTGGAAGGTTCGAGGAGGTGTTGTTGGAGAGATTCGATATCTGTAGCGACACAGACCTACATGCTAGTTTGTCATCCGTTAAGGGCTGGTTTCCTATAATTTCAACTGGACCGCTCGGCGTGGTGGAGGGGGTTTGTATTTCGAATCCTGCTGGAGAGCTGGCGAAAGGACATGTCCCCGACATGTAGGAGTCCGGCGCAGTTTCCCGGGCAAAATCAGTCGGCACGCGATATACAGCGAAGGCCAACGGAGCCGTGCCGCCCCCTGGGGTGTTGACCGGGATGGCGGTAACGGTTATCTGGCTCTGGCTGAAGACCGTGTCGCCCGGATTTCCCAGCGCTCCATCCTGATCAGGGACAATCGTAGAGTTTTGGTCATTCATTAGCGTTATCGTGAACTGATCGCCGACGTTTTGAGCGGGAATTCGCACGACGACTTCGGTTACGCCATCGGCTGCGACGCCTTTGACGATGCGTCCGCCCAAGCCCAACGATTGCAGCAGCGTATCGTTGGCTGTCTTCGGCCCGTCCATCAGATCCGGAACGGGGTCAAGGAGTTCAGGGCCGGTGGCCAGGAATCCCTGGTTTTCAGCGGTCCCCACAATCTCGCCTTGGTCATTGATAGCGCCAGCAATTGCTGCTGAGCCGTCCGGCAGCGCGAGGGTCTGCGGGTTTGCCTGCGGAAAGCACAAATCCGTGGAACTGGCTATCGGCACCAAGGTAGCGGCCCACAATGTCGCCTATGTTATTGATGCCGAAGCCCTGCGTTACCTGAGCGCCAGGAAAACTCAGAGGCACAAACCCCTGGGTCGGACTGAACTCATAGGATCCGGCGGCTCCGCAGAAGAAAATCATGTCTCCGGCGTCGTTAATCCCTGTGATTTCGGTTTCTGTGCCAGTTGGACAATCTTTTGTAGCGAATTGCCCGTTGCTGAGTATGAACCCATGCAGACCACCGACTCCCTCATACGACCCCACTATTATGCCCTTGTTGTTTACGTCGGAAGGTATCGTTATCCCGCCGGTGGCGTCCGGATCGTCAAACTCCGTAAACTTCCCTAGCGTTCCGAAGTAACCGTGGGTGGCCCCAGTTGCGTCCTCGAAATCGCCAACAATCTCTCCCAAATTGTTGATTCCATTCGCTTCATTAAAGCAGCCCGAACAAGACTGGAAATCGATGGTTGAGAATGTGCCATTCATGTCTTGAAATGCGTGAGAAACATTATCAGGGCCGAGGTAAGACCCGACAATCGCGCCCGCGTCGTTTATGCCGCTTGCTCCCGAACTTATGCTATTCCCGAAGGGGTTAATCGTTTTGTAGATGTATTGGCTCTGCGCGGCAGCTGGACGCACGACGAGGCCAAGGCCCAACAGTATTAGAATGACGGCAAGCAGCTTGCAGGGGCCGAGCGAAGCGCCGCATATGAACCTCCACGGGCGAAAAAAGCCTTAAAACGATGCGAGAGCTTATATTCTGATTTGCCGAGGGCTGTCAAGAGTTATTGTCGAAAATGCAAATTAATTCGATTACGTCGGTTGTGAAAAGGGCTAGGGAAAGTAGAGCAGTGAGTGTTCAGGACTCGGGCAGGAGACCGGTCGATGCGGCGGCGACGCGATCGCGGGAAGTGTTTTTGACGAGGTACATGGCTTCGTCGGCGAGATGGAGGAGGCCGGCTTTGTCGCGCGAGTCCACGGGAAACGAAGCGACGCCGACGCTGGAAGTGATGCGCACGTTGAGGCCTTCGTCCTTGAGCCAGACGGTGTCTTTAATCATGCGGTGCAGGCGGCGCGCCACGCGGCAGGCGTTTTCCTTGGAGGTTTGCGGCAGGAGGAGAACGAATTCGTCGCCGCCGTAGCGAAACGCGAAATCAATCAGGCGGCAATTGGATTTGATCATGTTGCCGATTTCGCCGAGAAGCTTCGAGCCGCTGAGATGGCCGTGGGTGTCGTTGACGGCTTTGAAATGGTCGAGGTCAATGAAGATGATG
>DASSIO010000012.1:0-51917 GCA_035691825.1 Terriglobales bacterium
TACGTGAAGGAGGCCTTTAGCCTCGTGGTCGCTTATCTCGGAGCAGACGATGTTTGGAGCAGCCCTTTTCAGCCGAGCCGCCTCAGACGACTTCGGCCTTCAGCTGAGCGAAACCCGCTGGCACTTCCGAGAATGTCTTCAACCCGACGCGTCACTAGCCACTAGCCACTATTCACTCCTTTGTTTAATCTAACTTCTCAACCATGAGCTCCCAAAAAACGAAGGACCAGCTTGCCGAAGAGAAGCAGCGGGCCGCCGCAGCTGCGCTCACTTTCGTTCGCAGCGGCATGCGGCTCGGGTTAGGCAGTGGTTCCACTTCCCACGCATTCATTCGAGCGTTGGGAGAGCGCGTCCGCGCAGGAGCTCTGCGAATCGAGGGCATCGCTACGTCGAAAGACAGCGAGGAACAGGCGCGCGGGTTCGGCATCCCTTTGATCCAGCCCGCGAGAGGCTTGCGGCTCGACTTAGCCATCGACGGAGCCGACGAGATCGACCCCGAGCTGGCACTGATCAAGGGTGGAGGCGGCGCCTTGTTGCGGGAGAAAGCGGTCGCGAGGGCCTCCAGGACATTCCTTGTGATTGCCGACTCCTCCAAGTGCGTCGACAGTCTTGGGGCATTCCCCCTGCCCGTAGAAGTGATTCCTTTCACCTTGCCTTGGGTTCTCGATGAGCTGGAGCAGCTGGGAACCACGCCCACTCAGCGCATGAATGCCCAGCGCCCTGCGGAACCCTACTTCACTGATCAAGGGAATTACATCGTAGATTGCCGCTGTAGTGCCATCGGGGACGCCCGAGCGCTAGCGGCAAAATTGGAGAGCGTTCCGGGTATCGCCGAGCACGGCCTGTTTATCGATTACGCCACCTCGGCAATCATTGCAGATGATTCGGAAGTATTTGTTTTGCGGCCACGACAAGAGCGAGAAAAATTCGAGCCGCCTAAGCCCTAGTTTCAGGCCGTGAAAGTCCGACAGTAACACCCGTCATTCTTTCTTGATATCGGCAGAGGACAGGTGCTCATGGACGATCAAGAGCTCCCCATTCTCTCCCTTTTGAAAAATCTGCGTCGCCCGGCCGTGACGAATTGCGCGATCCAGGCTCTTTCCTGAAACCGACCCCACATTAGACGCCGAGAATTCGAAGCTGTAGGTCGCGATAGCATTCGAATCTCCGAGCACCCGGACATCAATGGCTCCGGGCCGCGCCAGAAGCTTCGCATGGCGATCGAAATATTCTCGTTGCCTACGGGTTAACGCAAGGCGTGCAAGTTCCGCACGTGCGCCTTCCACTCCGAAGACATTCGCGTCGGGGGAATAAAGGTCGGCCAGAGCCTGAAAAGAGTTGCCGCTGAATGCCTTCCAAAAATCTCTTACGGCCTGAAGCACACTTTCTTGGGTCAGCTCGCTTGCCATGTTGCCACAAGCTACACGAATCCCGACTTCTCTCCAATACCCGGCGGGTTTCTTAAGATTACGTTGGTCATTGCAGGAAGGCTGGGAAGGGCGAGCAAGGGCCGCAAACAAGGAACCACGAACGACGAACCCAGAACTAAGAACTGAGAACTGACAACCGAGAACTGAGAACCGACAACTACGTCTTCCTGTACTCATCAAATCTTTGCAAAAATCGATCAATATCTTCCTGTCGTAGATAATAGGGCGTAGAAAGACGCAGTTTTGACGGCTCCCCGCCGCGAATTCGAATCTTGTGATTCTTCCACAGCCAGTTTTCCAACTCCATTCGTTTGATCGGAGGAACATTCACTGTCACGATGGCACACCGGAGCGCGGGATCGGCCGATGTCCATGACTCGGCTCCGCGTTTCTGCATTTCCGCCAGGATGTAGTCCGCGAGCTGCCGGTGCCGCTTTTCAATCCTGTCTAAGCCGATTCGGTCTGCGAGTTGGATTGACGCTCGCAATCCCCACAACGCCGGCACATTGGAGCTGCCGATACGCTGAAAGCGTTCTGCCCGAAGTTGCGGTTCGTTCCAACCTTCCGTGGCGATCGTATTCCAGAGCCGATCGATGACTTCATCCCGAACATAAAGAAATCCGGAGCCCTTGGGCGCCTGCAACCATTTATGCGGGCTGGCACTATACATGTCACAGCCGATTTCCTGAATGTTCAGCTTCATCATGCCCGGAACATGTGCTCCATCCACTGCCGACAGGATTCCCTTGGAACGTGCCAGGCCACACAGTTCTTTTGCCGGTAACACCACTCCCGTAGCGGTCGTGATGTGGCTAAAGAATATGACTCGAGTCCGCGCCGTGATGCCATCGTTGAACAGGTTCAACACCTGGGCGGCATTTTGAACCGGTTTGGGCAATGTGACTTTCTTCACCACAATTCCATAGCGCTTAGCCTTAAGCTGCCAGGGCTCTTCGCCTCCCGGATGCTCCTGGTCGGTCATCAGGACCTCGTCGCCCGCTTTCATGTCCACACCGTTGGCGATGTAATTGTTGGCTTCAGTCGCGTTGCGCACCAGTGCAATTTCGTCGCGCTTACAACCTACGAATTCGGCCAGCGGATCGCGGAATTCATTCCAGGCCGCATAGCCCCAGATTGGGTAATCCTCGGGATCCGCCTGAGCCATCTTTTCTGTCTCTTTGTATCCGTCGAAGACGGCTCGCAAAACTGGCGTAGGGCTGGAACCAACCGTGCCGTTATTCAGGTAAATCTCGTCCTCCGGAATGAGGAACAACTTCCGCACCGCCTCCCAGTAACGCTGTTCGTTCTGGCTGTATTCGCTGCTATCGGGGAGTTTCTGTGGGACCGTGGCGACCTGCGCCAGGAGATCCGTGCCTACACCTAGACTTCCGGCTACGCCCGCCATAGATGTCAGAAAACTACGTCGGTCCATCATCCGGCACCTCTCCTGCCCAAATTGCCACGTATTTCATTCACCCAAAGGGAGCGATTGTCCTTACATTATCGACAGGTCCGTGGCTAGCGCTGTCTTCAGCGACGGCATGGTACGACGGCATGACCTACAGGGCAAGCCGGGTGATAACATTTCCGCACTATGAACAGACATCTCGTTTCGTTTGCGATATTCGCGTTGTTCGCATTCGTTTCTGTTGCGCAATCAGCAAACAATTCACGCCCGATCGTCTTGCATGCCGCGCGCTTGCTTGATGTCGAAGCAGGCCGGATCATCCAGCCCGGTGAAGTGCTGGTTCGCAGCGACCGGATTGCCGAGGCCGGCTCTTCCGTCACCCATCCGCCCGGAGCGCAAGTCTTCGATCTTGGCGACACGACCCTTCTGCCGGGCCTGATCGATGCCCACATCCACCTCTTTCTCCATCCCGGAGCCGAAGACCTGCAGACCGTAGAAGAGTCAGTGCCGCAGCGCACCATCATCGCGCTCCTGGCCGCGCGCGACGATCTGATGGCCGGGTTCACCGCGGAACGTGACATGGGCACCGAAGGCGCTGGCTCGGCGGACACGGCCGTGCGCAATGCTATCGATCAGGGACTGGCGCCCGGTCCTCGCCTGCGTGTCAGCGGCAATGCCATCGATATCCTGGGCGGTCACGAAGACGCAATCAAATACAACCCGGCGCAGCATGTCCTCTCCAACGCCACCTACGCGAATGATGCGCAACAACTCGTCGAAGTCATTCGCCAGCAATTCAAGGAAGGTGCCGACTTCATCAAGATTTATGAAACGGGCCCAGATTCGGTAAAGGACGGAAAGTGGTCAACTCCGTTTCAATATACCGAGGCCCAGCTCGCAGCCGCGGTTGCCGAAGCCGCTCGCGTCGGCCGCCGTGTCGCCGTACATGCCACGGGTGAACCCGGAGCCCTTTACGCGGCCCAGGCTGGCGTGGAATCGGTGGATCACGCCGACTCTCTCAGCGACGAGACCATGCGACTGCTGAAGCAGAAGCAAATTTTCGCCGTGCCCACATTCACGATTTCCGAGTATTTTGCCGACCACGCAGCCACGCCGGCCGAGGCTAAGGAACTTCACGAAATGCTCGATTTCCATGCGGCGGACTTTCGCAAGCAATTGGCCGCGGGAGTTCCCATGGCCGTCGGCTCGGACGTGGGTCCTTTTCCCCATGGCACCCAGGCTCGTGAATTCTTGCTGATGGTGAAGTACGGCATGAGTCCGCTCGCCACTTTGCAGGCTGACTTGATCAATGGCGCAAAACTGCTGGGATGGGACGGTCAGATCGGAGCGCTCAAGCCCGGCTATTTCGCCGACGTCATCGCCGTGCCCGGCGACCCGCTGCAGGACATTAGCGTGCTGCAAAAGGTCAGTTTTGTCATGAAAGGCGGGACGGTCTACCGCAAGTGAGCAAAAGAAAACCGGGCTGATTGGCCCGGTTATCTTAGCGTCGGGTTGAGATGCGGTTACATCACAGCTCGGCGCGGACGGCCTTCGGAGGTGCACCCAGTCTGGGTTCGGCTGGTCCGGCTACCGGCGTCTGCACATCCTCCCGTCGTCCTTAAATCCACAGGAGCACGGAAACAGACGGCTCTTGAGATAGCAAACATCATGCCATGTTTTGTGTTCATGTATCAGGCTTGGTGTGGCAGGTAAATCTAAGATAAAATGGAACTTAACTTCGCGGCGCCAGGCCAGTCGAGGGCCTCAGGCCCAAGTGCCTTGGCAGATGTTCAAACTCTTGCACTTTTAGTTATCGCTTGTGGCCTTGTCCGGCTGTCACACTAGATTTCGCGACGCCCTTCCATCGCCTTCAACATCGTGACCTCGTCCGTGTATTCAATGTCGCTCCCCACCGGAATGCCCATGGCAATCCGCGTTACCTTCAGGCCAGGCCTGCGCAACTGCCCTGACAGGTACACTGCCGTGGCCTCGCCCTCCACGGTTGGATTGGTGGCGATGATGATTTCGTCTACCTCGCCTGTATCTACGCGGCGCATCAGGTTCGCAGTCCGCAACTGCTCCGGACCTATGCCGTGCAAAGGAGAAATGGACCCATGCAGCACGTGATAAGCGCCATTGAAGTGCCGGGTTTTCTCGATGGCGGCAATGTTCGTGGGTTCTTCTACGACACACACCACGCGCTGGTTGCGGGTGGGACTGCTGCAGTAAACACACGGATCGACATCGGTGATGTTGTTGCAGATCGAGCAGAGGCGAAGGTTAGCCTTGACATCACGCACAGCCGTGGCCAATGCCTCGGCATCCGCGTCGCTGGACCGCAAGATATGAAACGCCAGCCGCTGCGCGCTCTTGCTCCCGATCCCGGGAAGCTTCTTCAGTTCGTCAATGAGCCGGCTCATCGGCTCGGCGAAGCGAGACATAAGAATTTTCGAATTTACGAATTGACCAATTTACGAATTGTCGAATCAAAACCGATTGTCGAATTTACGGATTTTCGAATTTACGAATTTGCACCTCTCACCACGGTTGGCAAGGTCTCTGAAGAATTCGTGAATCTGACAATTCGTAAATTCGTAAATTCTTACAGCCCAGGGATCCCCATTCCTCCCAGCATCCCTCCCAGGCTGGATTGCATAGCTTCATCCACCTTCCTGGCGGCTTCGTTGATAGCGGCGGTAACCAGGTCCTGGAGCATCTCGACGTCGCCCGACTTCACCGCTTCCGGATCGATCTTGATCGATAAAACCTGTTTGCGCCCGTCCATCCGCACCGAAACGCTGCCGCCCCCGGCCGACGCCTCCACCACCGTTTCCTGCATTTTCTTTTGCAGGGTTTCGTACTGCTTCCGGGCCTGCGAAATCATCTCTTGTAGATTGAAGCCACCCATCCTTGTCCCTCGGCCGATCGCCAAATCTCAACTGAAAAACTGAACCGCTATTAAGGAGAACCTTAGCGCTTTTCCCTGTAATCAATAATCGTTCTGATTTCTGCCCCGAATTTTTCCTGCATCCGCCGCACGATCGGGTCTTGTTCGGCCCGGCTTCGGCCCGAGCCATTGGGACGAGGTGCCTCAGTGGGTTTCTGAGCGGATCCTCCCGAGATTACTTTCAGCTTAACTGCTCGCCCCAAAGCTCCACTGGCAGTGGCAGTTATCAGCCGTCGCGCTTCGTTTCCCAACGACATCTCAATCACAGTGGACGATGCCGCCACCTTGATCACCAGTTCATTGCCCTCGACATCCCACTGCCCGCCCGCCAGCATGGATACCAGCATCGGCTGCCCGGCGTCCGCAACCGCATTAAGCACGGATTCACGCAATCTGTCGATTCCGGCTGGAACCGGAGCCTCTTTTACGGCCGGGTCCTCATCGGGCTCAAGAGCCAAAACGGGGGCCGGCGCCGTTGCCCCCATCACCACGTTCGGAGCAGCGCCGGAGGTGCCCACCAGCCGGGGACCTGTTCCTGGAGTTTCCGCCGACATTTCCGTTCTCGAACCGCTCTTCCGTGCCGAATCGGCCGCAAAAGGCGATACTGCAGAAGTTTTCTGAGACGTTGCGCAGCCCCCCGCACCTCGGGTTGGCAAGTTGGTCCGCCCCACTGACTGAGATTGTCCTGCCGATGCCTGTGCACCCACTTCGCTCAGTAACTGCTCAATCGGCAATAGCCTTTGCGCATGGGCCATCTTCAGCAGCCCAAGCTCCAGATGGAACCGCTGTTCCTGCCGATACCCCAGCTCCGAATGGGTTCGCAACATGATTTGCAGATGCCGGGTCAGATCTTCTTCGCTGAATAGTTCTGCCACGCGGGCCACTCGCGCCCGTTCGTCGGCTGATACCTGCAGCAGGGAAGAGTCAGCTCCAGCCACCTTCGCTACCGTCGCATTGCGCAAGAACCGCACCAACTGCCGAGCAAAATGCGTTGGGCTATGGCCCTCGGTCATGAGACTGTCAACAACCCGGAGCACAGTCTCGCTGGAACCCAGCGAAACGGCCTGCATGATCTCTTCGATTACTCCAGAGGGCGCAGTTCCGATCAGCTGACGCACCGATTCGGCCGTCAAGCGGCCATCACAGGACGCGATTGCCTGATCCATGATGGACAATGCATCCCGCATTGAGCCGTCGCCAGCCTCGGCCAGCATGGCCAGCGCAGCGTCGTCAGCCTGAACACCCTCTTTCTGAGCAATATCCCTTAGCTGTTCAAGAATTTGCTCGAACCGCACCGCCCGAAAGCTGAAGTGCTGGCAACGCGATCGGATGGTTTGGGGAATGTCTTCGGGCTGCGTGGTGGCCAGCATGAAAACAATGTGGGCGGGCGGCTCTTCCAAGGTCTTCAGCAGCGCATTAAAAGCCGCGTCGGTGATTTGATGAGCTTCGTCGAGAATGTAGATTTTGTAGCGGTCGCGCGCCGGACGGTAGCGCGCCGCCTCCCGCAGTTCGCGAATCTCGTCGATGCCCCGGTTGGTAGCTGCGTCAATCTCGATGACGTCCACCGAGTTGCCCGCGCGAATTTCGGTGCAGGAATCACATACACCGCAGGGCTCCGGGACAGGATGATCCGTGGACCGGCAGTTCAGGGCCATCGCCAGAATCCTCGCAACGGTGGTCTTACCTATCCCTCGATGGCCGCTGAAAATGTACCCGTGCGCCGTACGCTGCTGCTCAATAGCATTTTTTAGAGTGCGGGTTACGTGCTCCTGCCCGATTACGTCGGAGAATTTCTGCGGCCGGTACTTGCGCGCCAGAACCTGGTAGCTCATGCGGAGAAGTATCGATTATACGTGATGCGCCGTGCTACTGCGCCGCGCGAAAAGCCCCGTGGCAAGCGGGACTTCTGCACTTGCGGACTTGGGAAACACGCGGTAGGCTTCTTGCTGGCCAGAATACCCGGTCGGCAAGGAGGCTCTCGTGCAACTCGAACTCAGTACCCGCTCCGTGGAAGGTGTCGCTGTTGTGGACTGCCACGGCCGGATGATTTTCGGTGAGGAATCAGCCAGCCTGCGCGACACGATCAAAAACTTGCTCGCCACAAGCAACCAGATCGTGCTCAATCTGGGCGGCGTCAACTACATCGATAGCGGCGGGTTGGGAACCCTGGTAGCGCTATACACCACTGCTCGCAACGCAGGCGGTTCGATTAAATTGGCCGCGCTTACTCAGCGGGTCGGCGACCTGCTCCAGGTCACGAAACTGCTTACCGTTTTCGAGGTTTTTGATACCGTCGAGCAGGCCGTCGGCTCCTTTATCAAGGGTGCCGCCGCGTAGGTAAACTCTGATTTAGTGTGGCGCGGGCATTCCTGCCCGCGAAAGACTGTGCCAATCAGCGAGCAAAAGGGTACTGAATCAGAGTTTGCTTAGGTGTTGTCTTTTAACTAGCAGCGTAAACCTTGTCATCTCAATCCGCGACCCTGGATAAGTCGAAGATGCTTTTGTACCGCATGTCCACAGCCATGCCCGTCACCTCAATGAAGACAGCCATTTGCCTGTGAACCCGGTGTCGTTCGGTGCACGCTGAGATCGCCACTACTATTCGAAAAATCCCTCGCGGCAAAGTTTCGACTTACGGCGCGGTGGCGCGCGCCGCGGGCCATCCCGGAGCAGCGCGGCAGGTCGTGCAGACTTTGCGTGCTTCGTTCGGCTTGCCCTGGCACCGCGTCCTCGGTGCCGGAGGTGAAATCAAATTGCGCGGCGACTCGGCTATTGAGCAGCGCCTGCGGCTCGCGGCCGAGGGAGTTCGATTCCGTGGCCGCAAGGTGGATATGAGCCGGCACGAGTTTCGCTTCCCGGGAATAAAAAGAAAAAAGAGGACTACCCGCTAGCGTCTGCCGCTTGCCGCTGATGTTGTGGCGTCTTGAACTGCTCGTCTATCTCGACTTGATACCCCGCCACCAGACGATTGGTTTCATTCGCCATCCCGACCACCGACATTAGTTCCTTGAACATGGCATCGGTCATGCCGGCTTTGCGCGCGCCCGCTGTATGCGAGGCGATGCAATAGTCACACTGATTGCTGACACTCACCGCAACATAAATCATTTCCTTGGTAAGTGGATCCAGCGCGCCCGGCGACATGATCTGCTTGATATCCTCCCATGTTCGCTTCAGCAGCGCGGGATCGTGTGCAATGGCTTTCCAGAAATTGTTAATCCAATCGGTCTTCCGGGTTGCCATGATGTCGTCGTAAACCGCCCGAACCTGCGGGCTGGCGTCTGCATATTCGATCAATCCAAAAATTGCCACAGGATGCTCCAATGAATTCACAAAACTTTGATTAACCCTATAAGGGGTGCGTCACACCCAAATACCTCAAGGCTTGGCTTACTTTTCTAATTTCGGCAACTCGCCATTCAAGAGCTTGCCAATTTTCGTTGCGGGGCAACGCACGCCAACATAAAATTTTCCGAACAGTGCATACACCGCACTCACTTCGTCGAAGCGCATCTCGTAAATCAGTTTCTTGAAAACTACAGGATCATCAGCAAACAGGGTCACGCCCCACTCCCAGTCATCGAAACCGATAGAGCCGGAGATAATCTGCTTCACTTCTCCGGCGTAGCGTCTGCCCACCAAGCCGTGCTCGCTCATTTGCCTCTGCCGTTCCTCAATCGGCAGCGTGTACCAGTTCTTCTCTTCACCCCGCCGCCGATCCATAGGATAAAAGCAGATGTAACGGTTAGGAGGCATGGCAGGGAAGAGTCGTGGCCGCATCGCTTCCTTCTGCCGAGCTAGAGTTTCGCTGATCTCACGATTCCATTCCGCTGAGTGGGGCTCCAGACCCCTGTCCAGCAGCGATCGGTAAATTTTCAGCGTCGAGTCATAAAGCCCGAGTTCGATGATCGAAAGATAGGAGCCGCTAGGCTCCAGGTACTCACTCAGCTTTAGTCCTGCAAGATCGAGCTCTGCCTGCTTTAGCTCGTCCAGGGATTCGCGAAAATGGACCAGCAACAGGTCGCCCTTGTCGCCAAGGACTGAGTACAACGCCGATTGCCCTGGGGAATTCTGCTCCATGCGGGCCAGCAAGGCGGTCGCCTCCTCGGTGTAGCTGGAACGTTCCGATTCCGTGCGCTCGCGCCATGCCGGCCACCGCACCTTCATCATTTGGTGAAGGACGCAGTAGCCCTCGATCGTAAGGGGAACGGCCGGCATCTCGGCGGAAGCCGTTGCTGGACGCACAGTGGACATGGCTAGCTCCCAATCAGCTGGTTTCTTATTGTAGCGCGGCAGGGGAGATGGAAGCGGGCAGCCCATTCGGTGGATTTCAGGCCCTGGGGAACTCCAGTAAAGACCCTAAAAGAGGAATGGCAGACGCTGGATCGATTGGAGTTATCCAGCGCCTGCCTCGCTTCGCGTCGGTTTATGCGCAGTGATCATTTTATAGAACTTTGCCCATCACCGCTGCAATCAAGAGAACACGGTATAGGCCTCAGGGAATTCCTGTATACCGAAGTGCTGAACCTGGCGCCGCTTGGCCGGACTCTCGTCAGCGCACGCGGGGTTCGCCTTCTCCCGTTGAGTCCCGGCAACCGGCGTCAGACATCCCATTGTCCTACAGTTTTCCCTGTATTCATTGAGCTCTGGATGTGTGAGATAAACGTCCCCACTGCTAGGAATTCAGGCCCTTCTGAGGTGTGCCATGGTCTCGAATTGTGCCAACCCCTCCTGCGGCGTGCCGCTGCGTTACCTGCGCGACGGGCGTTTGTACCAGTTTGAAGTAAAGGCACTCGCGAATGGTTCGACCCTTGCTAACAGGCAAACGGCGAAAAAGCCCTCTCGGCAGGTATGGCATTACTGGTTGTGCGGGCCTTGTTCGTCCTCAATGACATTGGAATTCGATCAATTGAGGGGCCTTAAACTCACCCCTATTGCCGATCACATGCAGCTAGCCTCGTAACTGCGCGTCCGCCTACAAACCACTGGGAAGGAACGTTTCGCCGGTACGGGCACCTTTAAGATTGAAACATCGAGCGAACACTCCTGAGCTCCCGCTCGGAGTATCCGCTCGCTTGCCTTATTTGTTCTGATTTTCGACCTGGAGATTGTCCGTAACCGAGAATACGCCGGGGACGCTCTTGGCCTGCATCTCGGCAACCTGCTTGTCCATCGGCCGGGCGACCACGCCATCCAGGCTTACATGTCCTCCGTTCACAATGATGTGGATAGGCGGCACCGCCCGTAACGCGTACATGTTGAGTACGTCGTTCCCATAGATCGCGCGGTAAGTAGCTCGGCGAATTCGGTCGTCATTCGGAGATACGGGGAGGACCTCAATGTCATTGACGACCCGTTCTACGCCCTCAATGTGCTTCACAGACTTTTCCGCATCCGACTTCAATGTTGGATCCACTACCTGTCCCATCAACGTCACCGTTCCGTCAGGATCCACCTTGTATTCGAAGTTGTCGAACACACTGTAAAACGGCTGCATCACCAACTGGTGCCGGACTTCTTTTTTGATCCGGTCAACCCCCTCCGGGCTAAGCTGTCGGTTTTGCGTCGTCGTACTGCTATTCGCCGCCGTGGCACTGCCGGCTTGCGCGGCGCATACCCCAGGCAAACAGACCGCCAAGGCGATTGCCAGAACTAAGTTGCCTAACACGTATCTCATCCTCTACTCCTGTACGTAATTTCCCACTGTCTAGTAAAGATGTATGTGTTCGACTGGGCAATCGGGTACAGACGGTAGGGTTTATTGGACTTCCTGTACTTGCTTATCTCGCGTGGGCGCGGCTCTCTGCCAGGGCAGTTCTCCCTTCCTTGCTGCTCCTCCTGCGGTGCAACTCTAATCGGAACTTCGGATCCGACCGGAAACCTGTAATCGTGATCGGCAGGACCGTCTTGCCACGCTTGCGAAAGAAGGGATCTACCGGTTTCAGCAGTATGGATTTCAGTCCCCCGACAGTCTGCGACAGCTTTGCATCCAGGAACAATGTCCCTTCAAAATCCAGCTCCTCGGAACGCAATCCATACCTGCCGTCCATTTGTAGGGCGGCGCCTGGAATCGTGAACTGCAGGTTCCGAAGATCGGCTATTCCGTGGTCGAGATGGAAATTTCCGGTCAGATCGAACACATCACTGCCGGCGCTTGCCTGGCCTACTTTTCCCTCCGCCCGGCGACTAAGCTTCTTGAGCTTCGCTTGGATCGTAGGATTGGTCGATTCTGCCGAGGTCGCTGAAAAGTGCCCATTGAGCTTCATCCGTTGCGAGATCTTGCCCCTGCCCGGCAAAATTGCGAGCTGCGTGTGAAAACGCAAATTACCCACCAGGGGGGGCCGGTCTGACTTTATACCCAGCCAAAGTAAGTCTTGCAGTCGCGCCGGCTGCACCACGACCTCCAGCAGCACGGCCCTGCCTTTTCCTTCCGGCATTCCAAATACTCCGCCGTGCGCCACAATGGTCGAATCCTGTAGCTTGGCGCGTACCGGATCGAGTGCCGTATCCCCGCTCGTTCCGTCAATGATCGCGTGGAAAGTGGTGTTTAGCGGCAAAGGATGACCGCTCACGTCCAAAGAAAAATTGGGAGTGGAGGTTTGTCCATCGGCCACGATTCGCTCCAGAACGCCTTCGAATTGCCCCGTTGAGTCCAGAGTCCCTCCAATCCCTGGAAACGGGTCGAGGTTCGCGTGACTAAAAACATAGTGCCCAGACAAAGGAGTGACACTGGGCTCCTCTGGCTGCCACGGCCCGAAGCGTCCGCTCGCCTGAATTTCTCCTCGCGGTACCGCATTAGTCAGCCTGGCTTGATAAGGCGCTGATCGGCCCAGACCGGCCTGCTCCATCTTGAGGCTGTGAATGAGAAATCTCAGCGGTGCTTTGTCGGCTCTTTTGGGGATGATGTTCAATTCACAGTCGCCGCACTCAAATGTGTCAACGACTACGGGATAATGCTGCGAGGATCGGCGCGTCTCATCCTCGCGCTGGCCAGAGCGCGGTGGCACGCTGATCCGCATGCCTGCCAGCTTCAGGCTTTGTACATGGGCAGGCTTGCGCAGGAACGCTTCCAGCCGCGCTTCCACCGAGAAACTCTGAACGAAAATCAGCGGTGGCAAGCCTGCTACCTGCTGCTTGGTCAATGTAACCGTTCCACCGGTGATTTTGACTTGGGGGTACAGGGACTCGATGCTAAAGCTGCCAAACGCCACATCCGCGTCAAACCGCTCGCGCACAATATTCACACAACGTTTTCGTACATAGCTGGACAGTGAAGCGACGAGCATCGGTTTTGCCATCCAGGCCAGAAACAAACCTATGACGACAATCAGGCCGGCCGCCGCGAGCACTCGGGTTGCTTTGCGCCAAAGCATGGCGATCCTGCGGAGAACACACCCTGAGACTCGCGTAGGATGGCCGCCGTCTCTCGTTCAGTTGTACTGATCAGCCCCGGGCTGCTATGCCTCTGCTCAGCTACTCCGAGGGAGCGTAGTAGCCCGTCTTCGCATACACCTGCAAAGGCGGAAGGCCTTTAGGAATATGTAGCTTTACTTTGATCTTGTGCCACTTCCCGTCATGTGCCTTTTTGGCGGGCCGATACCCGAGGACATATTGATTGCGCAGTTCCATGCCGATCTTGCTGGCCACATCAGGCAGGTCGTTGGGATTGTCAATCGCAAAACTGCGCCCTCCCGTTACTTGCGAAACTTCGCTCAGTAACTCTGGGCCGAGTTTCTCTTCTTCGGTCGGGAAGTAATTGCTGTATACGCCAATTCCGTAGATGATCACATCCGCTTCTTTGACCAGGGACTTCGTCTCATTTTCTGTGTACCGGCTGTGGTTGTCGCCGCCATCGGAGATAATCAGCAAAGCCTTGCGCTGGTTTTTTGCCTCTTTCATTTTATTGACGCCAAGATAAATGGCGTCCAGCAATGCGGTGCGTCCTTTTGGCACAGTGAACATCAGCTGGTTCTGAATGTCGTCGACATTATTGGTGAAGCCCGCAGCCAGCCGCGGCGTGTCGGAGAACGTGATCATGAAGAACTCATCTTGCGGGTTCGCCGACTGGCAGAATTGAATGACGGCCTCGCGCGCCCGCTCGATCTTCTCCGTCATGCTGCCGCTCATATCGAAAATGATCCCTATCGACACGGGCGCATCTTCATTCGAGAAATGGCGGATTTCCTGCGGTTCCTTGCCCTCATACACCTGAAAATTCTTCTTGTCTAAGCCCGTGATCAAGCGGTCCATCTGATCCGTAATCGTGACCGGGATCAACACCAGGTCGACATCCTTCTTGATCGGCGACGTATGTGTGTTGAGCGAGGCGTCAACCGCGTCTGCCGTCTTGGGCACGGCATTGGCCAGCACTCGTGGCGCGACGTGAACATCATCCGTGCTCTGCTGCGCAAGCAATGGCACAGTGCTGATCAGTGCGAAAATGGTGATCAAGACTTTGATTCTGAAACTTGCCGGGGCGGGAAGAGCGACTTTCATGACCTGAACTCCGGACGGGGCGCGGATCTGGTCCACTACCTTATGGAATTGTGTAGAAGCCGCCCTAAGTACGCAATCAAGCAGACGCTGTAAATTGTCGGAACATCTCCCCCAGCTTGGCGGTCCAAATCCCCGATGGGTGCGGAATTCAGCTTCTACAAGCTTGCTGGTGTCAGCTTCCCGCATCTTCCGGTGGCATGAGCTCTGACCAGCTTTTCTCTGGGCAAGATCATTGCGCAAATCCTGCTTGCTTACAGGTGTTTATGGCTCCTCCGTACCGTAAGTACCTGATAGAGGAACATGTCCGCCAACTTTACACTCCTCTTTCGGCGAACCTAAGGCACCTGCGACTCGGGTTTGGTTTCAGACTATCTGGCGTCAGAAACGCTGCACTTCATCCGATCCAGCCGGTCAGACACGCGGGCAATCCCGAGGGAAGCGAGGTTCGATCAGTGCTGATCAGCACCAAGCCCATCGTATGGCCCGGAACTCCCTATCCTCTCGGCGCGACCTGGGACGGCGAAGGCGTCAATTTCTCTCTTTTTTCCGAGCACGCTGACAAGGTCGAGTTGTGCCTCTTCGATCCCAAGGGGCGGCGCCAGATTCACTGCATCCCCTTACCCGAACAGACTGATCAAATCTGGCACGGTTACTTGCCCGAGGCCCGACCCGGCCTGCTGTACGGATATCGGGTCTACGGTCCCTACGAGCCTCAGCGCGGATTGCGCTTCAATCATCACAAACTGCTGCTCGACCCCTATGCCAAGCAGATCGAGGGTTCTGTCAATTGGAGCGACGCCCACTTCGGCTACCGTGTCGGGCACAAGGCCCAGGATTTATCTTTTGATCGCCGTGACAACGCACTGGGAATACCCAAATCAAAAGTCATCGACCCTGCTTTTACCTGGGGCCACGATGAACCACCGCGCACTCCTTGGCATGAAACCATCATTTACGAAGTACACGTTCGCGGCTTCACCATGCGCCACCCCGACGTGCCCACGAATCTCCGCGGTACTTATGCGGGACTGACCACCGCGCCGGTAATTGACTACTTCAAGCGCCTGGGCGTGACCGCGATCGAATTGATGCCGGTGCATTTCTTCATCGACGATCGTCATCTGGTCGAAAAAGGTTTGCGAAATTACTGGGGCTACAACTCCATTGGCTTCTTCGCCCCCGAAGCTCGTTACGGCGTTATCGACCCCGTGGCAGAGTTCAAGACTATGGTCAAAACGCTGCATTCAGCGGGCCTCGAGGTCATCCTCGATGTCGTGTACAACCACACCGCCGAAGGCAACCAGATGGGTCCGACCTTGTCCTTCCGCGGTATCGACAATCCTGCTTACTACCGCCTTGTACACGACGATCCGCGTTATTACATGGACTACACCGGCACCGGCAACAGCCTGAACATGGTGCATCCGCGGGTATTGCAAATCATCATGGATAGCCTGCGTTATTGGACGCAGGAGATGCACGTGGATGGATTCCGCTTTGATCTCGCCGCCACTCTTGCGCGCGAGTTGCACGAAGTCAACCGCTTAGGCGCGTTTCTCGACATCATTCATCAGGACCCGATTCTTTCGCAGGTGAAGCTCATTGCCGAACCCTGGGACGTCGGCGAAGGCGGTTACCAGGTTGGCAAATTTCCCGTGGGCTGGGCGGAGTGGAATGACCGCTACCGCGATGCCGTGCGTTCCTATTGGAAAGGAGACGGCGGCCTCATCGGTGAATTGGCATATCGCATGACAGGTTCGAGCGACTTGTATGAGCGCAGCGGCCGACGCCCTTATGCCAGCGTCAACTTCGTGACCGCACACGATGGCTTCACCCTGCGTGACCTGGTCAGCTACAACGAGAAGCACAATGAAGCCAATGGCGAGGACAATCGCGACGGTACCTACAACAACCGCAGTTGGAACTGTGGCGTCGAAGGACCGACCGATGATCCCGAGGTCACTGCCCTTCGACTACAACAGTCGAGGAACTTTCTGGCCACTGTGCTCCTTTCGCAAGGTGTTCCCATGTTGCTTGCCGGTGATGGCGTCGGCCACTCCCAGCACGGTAACAACAATGCCTACTGCCAGGATAACGAGATCAGCTGGCTCAATTGGGACCTCCAACCTCCCGATCAGGAACTGCTGGCCTTTCTGCAACGCATGATCATGCTGCGCAAACAGCACCCGGTTTTTCGGCGGCGTAATTTCTTTCAAGGCCGCCCCATTCGCGGCGCTGGCATTAAGGACATCCTCTGGCTCAGTCCTGATGGCAAAGAGATGACGGATGAAGAATGGAAGCAGGCCTCCGCCAGATGCCTGGGCATGTTTCTCGCTGGGGAAGGCCTGCTCGAGTACGGCAGCCGCGGAGAGAAGATCACGGATGACAATCTCCTCCTCATCATGAACGCTCATCACGAGGACGTGCCCTTCACCCTACCTGCCATTGCCAGTGGAGCCGACTGGCGAGTCGTCGTCGACACGACCTGGAAGAGTCAGAGCCTCAGGTCGATTCATGATTCCGGCACACCTTATCAGCTGAAAGCGCGATCGCTTGCTCTGCTCATTGAGCACCATCTCAGCGATCGGAGGAACGGCTGGTGAAGCGCATTCATCCTATGAGCTTCGGGGCGGAATGCCTGGCCGCCGGAGTGCGCTTCCGCCTATGGGCGCCTGTGGCAACCAGCGTCAGCGTCAGCCTCGAGAAACCTGATCCGCTGGTACTGCCGATGCGCCGGCTCGAGGACGGCTGGTTTGACTTAGTCACGGATCATGCCTCGCCGGGAACCCGATACCGATTCCAAATCGACGGTGGACTGCAGGTTCCCGATCCCGCCTCCCGTTTCCAGCCGCAGGATGTGCATGGCCCCAGTGAGGTCATCGATCCCTCCGCGTTCGACTGGCAAGACGCGGCCTGGCGCGGACGGCCTTGGGAGGAAGCCGTCATCTACGAACTGCACGTGGGAACCTTTACGCCGGAAGGAACCTTCGCCGCATTGGAGCAGCGTCTAGATTATTTCGTCCAGCTGGGTGTCACCGCGATCGAGCTTATGCCGTTGTCGGATTTCCCAGGAACGCGCAACTGGGGATATGACGGCGTTCTCCCCTTCGCGCCTGACAGCAGCTACGGTACCCCCAGCGATCTGAAAAAACTGATTCAGACTGCCCACACCAAGGGGCTGATGATTTTCCTCGACGTCGTCTACAACCATTTCGGCCCGGAAGGGAATTACCTCCGTGCCTACTCTCCACAATTTTTCACAGAGCGCCACCACACCCCATGGGGCGACGCCATCAATTTCGACGGACCCGGTAGTCAGTTCGCCCGCCAGTTCTTTGTTCAAAACGCTATCTACTGGCTGATGGAGTACAACTTTGATGGTTTACGTTTCGACGCCGTTCACGCCATCGCCGACGATTCGAATCCAGACATTCTGACCGAACTGGCCAGCATGGTACGCGGGGCCATGCCTGCGGACAAACATGTCCACCTGATTCTCGAAAACGACGACAATGCGGCGCATTATCTCTGCCGCAAAGGCGGCCGCAAGCTTTACGATGCGCAGTGGAACGACGACATCCATCACGCCCTGCATGTCGCTGTTACCGGCGAAACAGACGGCTATTACAGCGACTACGCCGATGATCCAGTGCGTCGCGTCGCCCGTTGCTTGACCGAGGGATTCGACTATCAGGGTGAGACTTCACGGTTTCGCGATGGTGCTCGCCGTGGCGAGCCGAGCGCCCATCTGCCCCCCTTGTGCTTCGTCTCCTTCTTGCAGAATCACGATCAGGTAGGCAACCGCGCGTTCGGAGAACGAATCTTGAGACTCGCGGAGCCGTGTGCAGTCCAAGCGGCAATCGCTGTTTTGCTGCTGGCGCCTTCTCCGCCTCTGTTGTTCATGGGAGAAGAGTTTGCGGCAGACACTCCCTTTCTATTTTTTTGCGATTTCGGAGCAGAGTTAGCGGCCGCGGTCCGCGAGGGTCGCCGCAATGAATTTTCGCGATTCCGGCGTTTTCGTGATCCTGCGTTGCGTGCCCAGATACCGGATCCGGGCGCGCAAGAAGCCTTTCTTGCCTCAAAGCTGCGTTGGGAGACGTTGTCACGGCCAGAACACCAGGAATGGAGACGTTTCTATCAACAGCTGCTCGAACTTCGTCAACGTGAAATCGTGCCTCTCTTAAAAAAGATGGACCACAACTCGGCCTGCTTCAATATGCTCGCCGTGCGCGCATTCGAAGCTCGCTGGAACCTTGATGGTGGCGAGTTGAGACTCTTGGCCAATTTAAGCGCTGAGGCAGCGCACTACTCCGGAACAATAGCGGCCCGCCGGTTTTTTTCGACACACGAAAAGCAGGCGAACCCGGCCCAATTGCCGCCCTGGTCTGTTGCCTGGTTCCTAGCACAATGAGCACGCAAGTCCAGTTCCCGATTGCCACCTATCGCTTTCAGTTCAATCGGAACTTTACCTTTCGTGATGCCGCGCGGCTGGTCCCGTATCTTGCCGCTCTCGGCATTTCGCATTGCTATGCTTCGCCCTATTTGCGCGCCAGGCCGGGCAGTATGCACGGCTATGACATCATCGACCACAATTCGCTGAATCCCGAAATTGGCAGCGCGGAAGATTACGAGCATTTGGTCCATGAGTTGCACCGGCACGGAATGGGTCAGATTCTCGACATCGTTCCCAATCACATGGGGGTTATGGGCGCGGACAATGCCTGGTGGCTTGATGTCCTCGAAAATGGCCGCGCCTCCATCTATGCCGACTTCTTCGATATCGATTGGTGTCCCATCAAAGACGAGTTGCAAGACAAAGTCCTCGTTCCCATTCTTGGGGACCAGTATGGCAATGTCCTGGAACGCGGGGAATTGAAGCTTGCATTCGATGTCGAACGCGGTGAGTTCAGCATCTTCTATTACCAGCACCGGTTTCCTATCAATCCGCCTGAGTACCCCCGCATACTCGAGTTTCGCATCGAAGATCTGGAAGCGCAGCTCGGCTCGACTCACGACGACGTCCTCGAACTGCGCAGTATCGCAACTGGATTTCGCAACCTGCCCACTCGCTTCGATATCAGCCCAGAAAAACAGGCGGAGCGGATGCGCGAAAAAGAGGTTCAAAAGCGGCGTCTAGCTGCTTTGTGCGCGCGATCTGATGTGGTCCGCAACTTTCTCCTGGAAAATGTCCGCATCCTCAATGGGACCGCCGATGACCCGCGAAGCTTCGATGCTTTGCACGAGCTGATCAAGGCGCAAGTTTATCGCTTAGCCCAGTGGCGGGTGGCTGCTGACGACATCAACTATCGCCGCTTCTTCGATATCAATGATCTCGCCGCCTTGCGCATGGAAAACGATCAGGTGTTCGCGGTCACGCACCAGTTGGTCACAAGGCTGATCAAGGAGGGGATGGTGGGCGGCTTGCGTATCGATCACCCGGACGGGTTATATGATCCGGCAAAATATTTTCGGCAGCTTCAGCGCAGCGTAAATGGGAATGGATCAGACCACAATGGCAAGCCCGTCTATATCGTTGCCGAAAAGATCCTGATCGGAAATGAGCGCCTGCGCACAGACTGGCCGATTTATGGCACCACCGGATATGAGTTTGCCAATCTCGTGAGCGGCCTGTTTGTCGATCATAAGGCTGCTGCGCGCATGCAGCGTATCTACCAGTCCTTCACTGGCAACTACGAAGAGTTTGAAGAAGTTGTGTATACCTGCAAGAAGCTGATCTTGAAAGTTGCTTTGGCCAGTGAGTTGAACGTGCTTGCCAATGCGCTAAGCCGAATTGCTCTTTCCAACCGCCACACCTGTGACTTTACCCTGAACAGCTTGCGGAGTGCCCTGGCCGAGGTTATCGCCTGCTTTCCGGTGTACCGGACCTATGTGAACGCCAAACATGTCTCGCCTGAAGACCGCCGCTATATCGAGCACGCGGTCGCTGCAGGCAGACGCAAAAGTAATTTGCCCGATCCCACGGTGTTCGATTTCATCCGTAGTGTTTTATTGTTGCAGGTCAACGGAAAGCTGCCGCAAGCTTATCGCAACGCCGTTGTGCGCTTCGCCATGAAGTTCCAACAGGTAACTAGCGCCACTATGGCCAAAGGACTTGAGGACACCGCTTTCTATCGCTATCACCGGCTTGTTTCGCTCAATGAGGTCGGCGGTGATCCCAGCAAGTTCGGCACCAGTGTCGAGGCCTTTCATAAGGCCAACTCACGCCGAATGCGCTTCTGGCCACACTCGATGTTGTCGACATCGACGCACGATTCCAAGCGCTCGGAGGATGTACGTGCGCGTATTGATGTGCTCTCTGAAATGCCGGCCCAGTGGAGAGCGAGCTTACGGCGCTGGCGCGAATGGAATCGCGAAAAGAAGCGGGTTGTTGATGACCTGCCCGCACCCTCGAAAAATGACGAATACCTGCTGTATCAGGTTTTGATTGGCGCCTGGCCGCCCGATGAGTTGGACGATCGCCAGTGGAATGGATTCACGGAGCGAATCCAGCAATACATGCTGAAGGCCATGCGCGAGGCGAAACAGCATTCCAGTTGGGCTAATCCCAATGCAGACTACGAGGCAGCGGTAATAGGCTTCGTCGCCTGCATTCTCGAACGCCAGCCGGCGAATTCCTTCTTGCTCGACATTTCGGAATTTCAGCGCAGGGTCGCGCGCCTTGGCGCATTCAACAGCCTGTCACAAACGTTGCTTAAACTTACTTCGCCCGGCGTTCCCGATATTTACCAGGGAAACGAGCTCTTCGACTTCAGCCTCGTGGATCCCGATAATCGCCGGCCCGTCGATTATGACAAGCGGCAAAACCTGCTCCGCGGCCTGCAAGAACTGCAGCAGAAGCCCGGTTGTGAGCCGGGTTGCTGGCTTCGTCCGTGGCTCGAGCGTGCTGAAGACGGCCGCCTCAAGCTGTACGTGACCTGGAAAACCCTCATGTTGCGCCAGCAAAACCCTGACATGTTCCAGACTGCGGATTATCGTCCCCTAGCCGCGCGTGGCGACAGGGCAGACCATCTATGCGCTTTCGCAAGAACCAGCCAGCGCAATTCCGCAATCGTCGTAGTTCCTCGCCTGTGCGCCACCCTGTTAGGCGACAAGCGCGATGCACCAATCGGGGAAGATGTCTGGGGCAACACCTCCGTTGATCTTCCCCGCGAGAGCAAACACTCAACTTACCTGAACGTCTTTACCGGAGAAACTGTCGCCGCCGAGCCCAACGGCAAAGCTACTTGCCTTCGCGCCGCCAGCCTGCTACGCAACTTTCCGGTTGCGCTCATGATCCACTCCCCTGCATGACGTTGCCGGATGTGGGCGTCATGTCAGGTGATAGAAACTCCCCAAAATTACGCCGAAAACAACGTGCGCGAGAACCACAGATATCGGTGTCTGGATTCCGTAATTCAACGCCATAAATCCTGGCGGCTCCAGCATCCTGCTCGCCGTAGGACCGTACTGCTCGCTGGCGATTCGCGGGTGCAAGCCAGGCATCAGCGACATAAGCACCACCAGAACGAACAGCGCGTGCCCCAACCCAATGACTGCTCCCAGCCACCAATTACCCTGGTGCAGAGACTCAAAGATGAAGACATACCCGAGGGAAAATACCCATCCATTGAGAACGTGAACTATGAATCCGTAAGCCTTTGCTCGATCCCGGTCCACAGTGAACATGGTGCCGATCATAAAAGGCAGATTCATGCGCGTAAGGCCCATGCCTTGGGTTCCTTCGAGCAGAACGGATAAAGCTGTGGTCGCGACAAACCCCCACAACAGCCAACTGTCCCAATTCATGCCGCCACCTCCGTCGCTGCGTCTGACCCTTGCGCTTCTTCCTCCCGGTGCGGCAGTTGCTTAACTCCGGTTTCACGCTCTTGCAGCGACAACGCCGCGCCGATCAGGCCTATGTGAGTGAACGCTTGCGGAAAATTTCCCAATGCCGCGCCGCTATTCGGGTCGATCTCCTCGCCGTAAAGCCCCAAGTCATTTTTGTACCGAAGCAGATTGCGGAAAAACTCGTGTGTGGCGCTGATTGTGCCGCCGCCCAAGGCCAGGTATTCAGCTTCCCAGAAGCTGCAGATCGCGAACGCGCCTTCAGGAGGATTGGCTCGGTAGCGGTAGATCAGCCTATTTCCTGCACCCAGTCGTTCTCGAAGCCTTCGATAAGTGCTCAGCATCCGCGGTGAATCCGCTTTCTCGAATCCGTACCAGGAAAGCAGGAAAAGGCACGCGTCGACATCGTCTCCATCGAGGACACTGACATAGCTTTGCAATTCTTCATTCCATCCCCGCTCTAGGATTTGCTTGCGAATTCGCTCACAAGTCTCCTGAAACTGCTGCAAGGGAGCGTTCTGGATCACTCCTCTCTTCACCAGCGAAACAAGTCGATCCATCGCGGTCCAGCAGAGGAGTCTCGAATGCGTATGGTTCTGTCTCCCACTGCGAGGCTCCCAGATCCCTTCGTCCGGCTGGTCCCAATGTTCCACAACATATTTCCCAAAGCCGACCAGGACTCTCTGCATGGTCCGATCTAGCGTTCCGCCGTGGAAAGGGTACTGCGCCGCCGCGTCGATTACCTCGCCATAAACGTCGAGTTGCAGTTGATGACGGGCGCCATTGCCGATCCGCACTGGGCGTGAGTTCTCGTACCCGCTGAGATAATCAAGTTCCCGCTCCCGTGGCGCGAGTTCGCCGAACACGTCGTACATGATTCGCAGCTCGGGTTGAGTCAGCCGCGTGGCGTACAGCATCCAGTTCATGAAAGCGTCCGCCTCTTCCACATAACCCAGTCCGAGCAGGGCGCGAATCGTGAGCGAGGCGTCACGCAACCAGCAATACCGGTAATCCCAATTGAGATCGCCGCCCGCTCGTTCGGGCAGGGAAGTTGTAGCGGCGGCGACAATCGCTCCTGAGGGTGCGTAAGTCAGCAGCTTCAAGGCCAATGCGCTGCGAACGACGTCTTCGCGATATGGCCCATCGTATTTTGCGCGCCGTGCCCACGCTTGCCACCAGCGTACCGACCGGCAAATACTTTCTTCACAGTAATCATCTAGCCGCGGCAATACGGCCGGAGCATGCTCTGAGTACGTGAGCGAGAATTGCAGCTTTTCGCCGGCGCGCAACGTGCTCTGGGCCACTGCGCCTTTGTTTGTGATAGTTAGTGGCACACTGCTGCGAAGCCAATACACACCTCGGCCGACCATGAACTGGAGGCCCAATTTTCCCTTCTGGCGAAGGCGGGGCTCATCCTGGCCATAGTTGCACCGCGGCTGAAACTCGACGTGCGCTTGAACGCTGCCGGAAGTACACTCCACCTGCCGGAGCAATTCGTGATCGGGTACGTAATGTGAGTGTTTGAAATCTTCCGATGAGACCGGCATGAGGTCGGTCAGAACAGCCTTACCGCTCCCGCTTTCGAACGTAGTCTGCAAGACATTCGACTCGGCCACATAGCTGCGGCTTACCATTTTCAGATCCGCGATGGAAATCTGCCATCTTCCGCCTCTCTTTGGATCTAAAAGCGCGGCGAAAACAGCGGGGCTGTCGAGTCTGGGCCAACATAGCCAATCCAGCGACCCATCCCGCGATATTAGGGCCACCGAACGGCAGTCACCGATGATGCCATAGTCCTGAATGCGGCTGCCGTATTGTCGCTCTGCTCCGGATGAAGAAGTCATTACCATGGACCGGCTAGAACCTATTCTGATGCCCCTGTATTTTTGCTAGATGTCCCCAGCCTGCGCTGCCAATGCTCCCTTCCAGAGCAGCTGGTACAGACGCTTTAACCCTAAAGTACGCGATGCGCTGTATTGTTCCTCTGCATCCCTCCCCGCTACTTTGGACAGTTGCTCTTGAACCCGTGCATCGCCGGCGAAGCTCGATGGAGTACACTCATGCTCTGCACGACGAAATACTCGTTCCTTATCGGTCTGGCAATCGTCTGCTTATGTGCGTCTATTTCGATCGCTGAAGCTGAATCCAACGCGAACTCGCCCATCGATCCCCAAAAACTCATCCGCGAAGTCGTAAGCACCGAGCTGAAGGCGGACAAGACGGACAATTCTCACTGGATGTTCCGGGAGCAGGATATTGAGCCGGGCAAAAACGTGGTTCAGGAATGCGTGCAAACCCGCCAGGGGCAGATCTGTCGTGTACTGGCTCGCGATGGCCATCCTTTATCGGCCGAGGAGCGGGACCAGGAGAAGCGGCGCGTCGACGCGCTTGTCCATAACCCAGCTGAGGAGAAAAAACGACAGCGGCAGCGCCACGAAGACGACCAACGGGCTGACGACATGCTGAACATGTTGCCTGCCGGATTCCTTTATCAATACGACGGACAAGAAGGAAAACTCGTCCGCCTGAAATTCCACCCCAATCCAACTTTTAATCCGCCCAGCCGCGAGGGAGCCGTTTTTCACGGCATGGCGGGAATCATGCTCCTCGATCCCCAGGCAAAACGGCTGGTTGAATTGAAAGGCTCGCTTATCCGCACCGTGGATTTTGGCTGGGGGCTGCTAGGGCATTTGGACAAGGGCGGCACGTTTAATCTGCGGCGCCAGAATGTCGGCGGCGATCATTGGGAAAATACGCTATTGGACGTTCACATTCGCGGTAAGGCCCTGTTTTTCAAAACTATTAACACACAACAACATCAAGTAGACGAAGATTTCAAAAGAGTTCCTGACGGCCTCACGCTCGCACAGGGTGCTTCGATGCTGGAAGCTCCCAACCTCCAGGCCAGAGCTCAAGCGACTCAACACTGAGGACGTAAAGCTACCTTTTCGCTGCTCATTCGGAACCCTACAAGATGTTCCAGCTCTGATTACCCTTTTTCCCGAATTCAGAGAACAAAAGCGCAAGCGTACATTCCAAGCATAACCTTCAGCGCGTCGCCTATTAGCGTGTGCTGCAAGCGGGGAACACTCGACGATGAGGCTGGTCATATTCGGGCTGACGGTGAGTTCGTCCTGGGGAAACGGACACGCCACCATCTGGCGAGGCCTCTGCAGCGCTCTTGCCCGCCAAGGGCATGAGGTCACATTCTTCGAAAGAGATGTTCCTTACTACGCCACCCATCGCGATCTGACCAACATCGAAGACTATGAATTACTTCTGTACCGCGAATGGGACGACATCTACCCTCAGGCCCGGGTGCTCCTGGAGAGTGCTGACTGTGCCGTCGTCACCTCCTACTGCCCCGACGCATGCGCGGCCTCCGACCTCGTGCTTAACTCGCGTGTGGCTCTGCGCATCTTCTACGATTTGGACACTCCGGTTACTCTGGAGCGGCTTCGCGCGGGTGAACAGGTCGACTACATTCCGCCTTACGGTCTGGAGCCCTTCGATCTCGTCCTGAGTTATACCGGGGGTCCCGCATTAGAAGAGTTGCGCACGCGCTTGGGCGCGCGCAAAGTCGCGCCCCTATACGGCAGTGTCGATCCGGGCATTCACACCCCGGTGCAATCCGATCCGCGATATGTCGCCGACGTCTCCTATCTCGGAACCTACGCCTCCGACCGGCAGGCGAAGTTACAAGAGCTCTTTATCGAACCCGCCAAGCTCTGTCCTGACAAGCGGTTCATGATTGGTGGCGCCTTGTATCCGGTTGAGTTTCCCTGGACCGACAACATATGGTTCGTCCGCCACGTTCCTCCCCCGGAACACCCGGCATTCTACTGCTCCTCGCGCTTCACACTTAGTGTGACTCGGGCCGCGATGGCGGATATGGGTTACTGCCCCTCTGGACGCCTCTTCGAAGCCGCCGCCTGCGGCACCCCGCTCATTAGCGACTATTGGCAAGGGCTGGAAGAGTTCTTCGAGCCGGGCCGCGAAATTCTCATTGCTTCCTCCGCCGAAGACGTCCGCCAGGCACTCGAGATGGATGCCCATAAGGTCTGCAGGATTGGCTCAGCCGCCCGTCGCCGTGTATTAGCTGAGCATACCGCCGACCACCGCTGTACAGAATTGCTGAGTTTGCTCGAGGTGACTGCATGAGCATCTGGGGAGTGATTCCAGCGGCCGGACTGGGCACGCGAATTCAACCTTTAGCTTTTTCCAAAGAACTCCTTCCCGTCGGAACTCGCTATGATGGCGAGACCGAGCGCCCCCGCGCGGTTTGTGAGTACTTGATCGACCGCATGTTGCAGGCCGGCGCGACGCGTATTTGCTTCGTCATTTCCGCTGAGAAGACTGACATCCTCAATTATTTTGGCGGGCAGATAGGCGGAGCTCCCATCTGTTACGCGGTTCAGCAGAATCCCAGCGGGCTTTGCGACGCCATCTTCACAGCCCTCCCTTTTCTTTCGCCGGGCGACGAAGTGCTGGTCGGTTTGCCCGACACCGTGTGGTTCCCAGAGGACGCATTCCAACATCTTCCCCAACACAAGTTTTCGTTCTTGCTTTTTCCGGTAGAGCGGCCGGAACTCTTCGACGCTGTCATGACCGATGACCACGACCGTGTTCTCGAAGTCCAAGTGAAGACCAGGGCTGCTACCACGAAATGGGTTTGGGGCGCATTTCGCCTTCCTGCGGAAGACCTACGAAATCTCAACGAACTTTGGGAAGAGCGCAACCGTCAGGACCAGTACATCGGCACTCTGGTCAACGAGTACATCAATCGGGGTGCGGCAGTTCATGCCGTGCGGCGAGGTGAAACCTATGTTGATGTTGGTACCCTGCACGGCTACCGCGAAGCCGTAAAACTGCTTTCTAGAGAAAACCGCCAATACACCGATGAGTTCAATGTGGCAGCCTGACTGTTCAGAAACGTTTTTGCGAACGGTTGCAGCCGGGCCGCTCCCGGCAGGCGCAAACACCGCCCGCGTGCTTCTGCTCGCCGCCCATCCCGATGACGAGACCATCGGAGCTTCGGCTCTCTTGGGCCGCGTACCAGGCGCCACCGTGGTTTTCTTAACCGACGGTTCTCCTCGCGACTCGCATCTGCGCTCGCCTCATGTGTCCGGCTCTCGTGAGTTGTACGCCTGTGTTCGCGCTGAAGAGGCCGCCTGCGCGCTCAATCTCCTCGACATCTCATCAGAGCGGATTATCTTGTTGCAGGGCGTGGATCAGGAAGCAATTCATCAGGTCCACGATCTGGTGGAGGCGTGCTCCGAGATCATCCGCGACCTTCGACCCGACATGGTCGTCACCCATCCTTACGAAGGCGGGCATCCTGATCATGATTCGGCCGCCCTGATCGCGCGGCTCACCATTCAGGCCCTCGCACAGGAGCGCCCAGTTCCCGGACTCCTGGAGATGACTTCCTACCATGCTGAGAACGGAGTTCTGGAAACCGGTGAGTTCTTGCATAGCGCTCCATGCCTCCTAGGGGACATTGCGCCTGCCGTGCAAATTCGGCTCACAGCCGAGGAACGTGCCCGCAAAGCGCGCATGTTGGGCTGCTACATCTCGCAATGGCACGTAATCTCCCAAATGCCCTTAGAGCCTGAGCGGCTGCGGCTCGCACCGGTTTACGATTTCAGTCAGCCACCTCATCAAGGTCAGCTTTGGTACGAACGGCTGGGTTGGCCTCTAACCGGACAGCGCTGGCGTGAACTCGCCTCTCAGGCACTTCGAGTTCGTGGGGCAGTGGCATGCCCCTGACGGTTCTCAGTGTCGGGTACCCGCTCGCCCCAGTGTCGCAAACTACAGCGGGTGGCGCCGAACACATACTCGCGACTCTCGACGAAGCGCTAGTCAAGGCTGGGCATCGTTCTCTGGTCATAGCTCCGGAAGGCTCGCGTTGTCGTGGCACTCTCCTTCCCGTAGCCACCCCGAAAGACAACTTCGATGATGCCGCCCGTGAATTTGCCTCGGCCCAGTTTCGCTCAGCAATAACTTCGGCCCTTGCGAAACATCCTGTTGACGTGATTCACATGCACGGCTTGGACTTTCTCCAATACCTCCCGGATGCCGGTGTTCCGGTAATAGCAACTCTTCACCTTCCCCCGAACTGGTATCCGAGTGAAGTCTTTAAGCTCTCCCGGCCTCACACTCACCTGGTGTGTGTCTCTGAATCGCAAGCCCGTGAGTGTCCACGGCGCCCGAGCGGAATGCGTGTCATCCCCAATGGAGTTTGTCTCGACAACCTTCATCCCGGCTGGACGAAGGGCAACTACATTTTCGCTTTGGGACGAATCTGCCCAGAAAAAGGCTTTCATCTGGCCCTGGATGCTGCCAGCCAGTGCGGCATTCCCATGCTGCTCGCCGGACAAGTGTTCGATTACGAAACTCACCGCCAGTACTTTGAAACCATGATTCGTCCCAGACTTAACGAACAGAATCGCTTCCTCGGTGCTATCGGCGGCAGAAGAAAGCAACAGCTTCTCGCGGGTGCACGTTGCCTGGTCGTCTCCAGCTTGGTTCCTGAGACCAGTTGTCTTGTCGCAATGGAAGCGATTGCCTGCGGAACTCCTGTCGTTGCTCTCCGCCGAGGAGCCCTGCCCGAAATTGTCGAGCACGGCCGTACCGGCTTCCTCGTGGATTCTCCGTCTCAGCTTACTGGCGCAATCCTTGCATCTGGAAATTTAAGCTCCAGTCTCTGCCGTGAGTCTGCGGAAAAGAAGTTTTCCGCCGATCGCATGATCCGCGACTATCTTTCTCTCTATCAAGAAATAGGTAACCTACGCCGTGAACTCGCCGTGTCGAGCTACCAAGAGGTCGCCTGAGGATGGACAACAATCTGAGTCTTCGGGTTCTGACTTGCCCGGACTCTCTGCGCCAGTTGTCAGGTGAATGGGCAGAACTATGCTCCCGCTGCCCGGCATCTACGCCGTTTCAGCGTCCCGAATGGCTGCTTCCCTGGATTCAGGCCTTTCACACTCGCGACCTCTATGTGCTGGAGGCTCGAGATCAGCAGCGCCTGGTCGGTCTTGCGCCTCTGTTCCTCTACAAACGTCCCGGAGACACAATCCTCGCGCCGTTAGGCGCGGGCATCACGGATTACCTCGACTGGATCATCGATCCGGCATTGGAGTCGCAAGTGCTTCGCGGTTTCCTGGATTTTCTGCAGCACTCCGACGCAGGCTGGGACCGGCTCGAAATGACCGATCTGCCTGCCGGCTCTGCTTTGCTCAGAAGTGGATTACCCGCACAACACTGCCGCCAAAGTAACGCCTGCCCGGTTCTATTCATTGCGCCGGGCGCCAAGTGTCTCACTGATGTCGTGCCTGCAAAAAAGCGTCGCAACTTGATCAATGCACGCAATCGGGCACGCCGGGAAGGGAATGTCTCGATCGAGATCGCCGGCGAAGCGCAACTGAATGAGTTGCTCGACGCCATGTTGCGGCTTCACACCACTCGCTGGAACGAATCCGGCAAACCTGGCGTCCTTGCTGATCCTGCCGTCCAGGAGTTTCACCGTCTTGCTGCCCCGCTGCTCTTGCGTTCCGGAGTGCTTCGCTTTTATGGATTGCGCTTCGAAAGAAAGTTAATCGCCACGTTGTATGCGCTTGTTGACCCGCAGATTGCATACTGCTATCTCCAGGGTTTTGACCCTCGTTATCGAGAGCTCAGCCCCGGTGCTCAGCTCCTGGGAGCTGTCATCGAAGATGCCATCCGCGACGGCAAGCGGGCTGTCGACTTCCTTCGAGGGCAGGAGCCCTATAAATATAGCTGGGGTGCCCGCGACGAATTCACCTACACCTTGCAATTCGGTCGTCGCGTCGTGAACAGCTCTCCCACCATGACCG
This sequence comes from Terriglobales bacterium, assembly GCA_035691825.1. Taxonomy (GTDB): domain Bacteria; phylum Acidobacteriota; class Terriglobia; order Terriglobales; family Acidobacteriaceae; genus Gp1-AA122. Next base: position 29,983 of record DASSIO010000012.1, read on the forward strand.
AAACCGCCGCCTAACCCGCATCGCTCCTTTCTATCGCATGCCGACATTAATGGGACAACAGCCCGCCGTCTCATAACATCTCTACTGCGTGGCTTCCAGCTGTAACCCATTCTTACTCTCAGCCTCTCTTCTGACCCAGGGGACGACTTATGCCTAAGCCCATGTCCTCGGCTCCGATCGATCGCGTCCGGGTGAACGCTTACACCATCCCGACCAGCTCTCCTGAGTCCGACGGAACGCTCCAGTGGAACAAGACCACCATGGTTCTGGTCCGCATTGAAGCAGGCGGACAAACCGGCTTGGGCTACACCTACGCCGACGAGGCTACCGCGACTCTGATCCACAACAAGCTCGCTGACGTGATCACGAAGAAAGATGCCTTCAACGTGGGTGCTCTCTGGGCTGAAATGATTCACGAGACCCGCAATCTCGGTCGAACTTCTATTGTCGCAATGGCAATTTCCGCCGTGGACAATGCCCTCTGGGATCTCAAAGCTCGCCTGCTGGGACTGCCACTGGTCAAGCTGCTGGGAATGGTTCGCGAAGGCATGCCGATCTACGGCAGCGGCGGCTTTACTTCCTATTCGATGGAGCACCTTGAATCGCAATTGAAGGGCTGGGTGGAGCAGGGAATACCGCGGGTGAAGATGAAAATCGGCCGTGATCCGCAAGCCGACCTCAAGCGTGTGCACGCAGTTCGCCGCGTGATCGGAAGGCAACCAGAACTGTTTGTCGACGCCAATGGCGCCTACAGCCGGAAGCAGGCGCTCGCTCAAGCGCAACACTTTGCTGCAGAAGGCCTGTCTTGGTTCGAGGAGCCTGTCGTGCACACCGACTTGCCGGGCTTACGTTTGCTCCGCGATCGCGTTCCCGCCACCATGGAGATCGCTTCGGGCGAGTACGGCTATGACCTCGAATACTTCCAACGCGTGCTCGATGCCGGCGCCGTCGATGTTCTTCAGGCCGACGTAACTCGTTGCAGCGGCATTACTGGTTTCCTGCAAGTTGCGGCTTTATGCCAGCTCTACAAAATTCCGCTATCGGCGCACTGCGCTCCTGCACAACATCTGCACGTAGCCTGCGCCGCACTTCCCCTGCGGCACGCTGAGTATTTTTATGATCACGTTCGGATCGAGCGCATGTTCTTCGGCGGTTTCATCGAGCCGTTAAACGGAGTCATTCACCCGGATCTTTCGCGGCCGGGAAACGGTCTCGAATTCAAAGAGCAGGACGCGGAAAGGGCCAAGGCAGCATAGACGTGTCGCGCCTACGAAGCCAAAGTAAATAACCAATGCGTGATCCGGAACGCATCGAACGTGTGCGGCGCGCCTTAGAAGAGGCCCAACTGGATGCTCTCGTCTGTGCGCTTCCGCTCCACGTTTTGCTGCTGAGTGGCTATTGGCCAGTAGTTGGACTCAGCTTAGCCATTGCAACTCGTGAGGGCCGTATCGTTCTCCTGGTGCCTGAAGATGAGCAGGAACTGGTCACCTTAGGTTGGGCCGACGAGGTACATACCTTTCGGCCGGCGAGTTTGTCCGAGTTGCGATCTCTGGCTGATGTTGTGCGCCAGCAATGGCAGCATCTCGCAGGCCATCTCGGTTTGGCTCATGCTCGGCTCGGGTTTGAATTAGGGCCGGTTTCCGAACCCGCTTCTTACGTTGCGGTTAACCTCTACGGTTCGAGCCTCGAACACATTCTGCGCAGCGGAGCGCCTCTCTCCCAACTATCGCAAGCAGATGAAATGCTGGCCACTCTCGCTGCCTCCAAGACTCGCGTCGAAATAGATCGCATCCGCCACGCTTGCCGTCTCGCGGCAACTGCTTTCGAGTCCGGCTTCGCACACATCAAGCCTGGTCTGGTTGAAGCTGAAGCCGCATCGCTGTTTCGCCGCCCGCTCAGCGCAAATGGAAGCAACCGTGGTGCATCTCGGGCGGACGGCTTTGTTTTCTGCATGTCAGGAGAAAACTCGGCCCTGGCCAGCGGCGCTTACGCTCGTTCCCGCAATCGCAGCATCAGAAAAGGCGACCTTGTTTTAGTCCACTGCAATTCTTACGTTGATGGTTACTGGACCGACATCACGCGCACCTACTGTGCTGGGGAAATGGACCAAAAGAAAACTGAAATCTACGACGCTGTTATGCATGCCCGTGTAGCAGCTCTCTCCGCCATTAAACCCGGCGTTGAAGCCCGACAGGTGGATCAGGCTGCGCGCAACGTGCTTAAGGCGCGCGGCTACGAAAAGGAATTCAAGCACTCCACTGGCCACGGTGTAGGCTTCGCAGCCATCTCCCCGAACGCTCGCCCACAAATCCATCCGAAATCTCACGCACGGCTACTTGCAGGCATGATTTTCAACGTCGAGCCGGCGGTTTACATCGACAACTATGGAGGCGTGCGGCACTGCGACATGGTAGCTGTCACCGACTCAGGCTACGAACTGCTCACCCCCTTTCACAACGATACCGAGAAGCTGGTGTTCTCCTGACAAGTTCAGAGACTCCTGTGACTGGTGCAGCTGCGGTCCAGCTACTCTGGATTTGTGCAATTTTTGACAGCCCACTCAGAAATACATGCCAACCTGTAGAACGAGAGCGGACATCAAAGGACCAACTAGGTGCGGTGGATCGTCCCCAGGTCGAGCCTCCGGTGGCGAGCCTACAGGTTTAGCCTGGGGACGAACATCCTGCTTGCGAGGGATTCATAGCGGCCCGGCTGAGGATCGGAACATCCGGTTGGCATTATCGGCACTGGAAGGACTGTTTCTACCCGCCTCGACTCCCCTCCGCAAAATACCTTGAGTGGTACACGCGGCATTTCGATACAGTCGAAATCAATAATTGTTTTTATCGGCTGCCCACCCAGGCTGCAGTCGAAAATTGGCGTGCCACGACTCCCCGCAATTTCTGCTTTGCCGTTAAAGCGAGCCGCTTTATTACGCATCGAAAACGATTGCTCGATCCAGAGCCTGCTCTGACCACCTTTCTTGACCGCATGGGCGCCCTGAAGAGCAAGATGGGTCCTGTTCTTTTTCAGCTTCCTCCCAATTGGCATGTCAACCTTGACCGCCTGCAGCAATTCTTGCCGTTGCTGGCGAGTCGCAGACACCAGTATGTCGTCGAATTTCGCGACCCCACTTGGTACACCAATCCCGTTTATGAGCTCTTGCGGAAAAACAACATTGCGCTCTGCGTGCACGACTGGGGCGGCCATCACTCGCCCCAGGAGATAACCGCCGATTTCACCTACGTGAGGTTTCACGGTGCCACAGGGAAATATCAGGGAAATTATTCGGAGGAGATGCTGCAGGCCTGGGCAAGCCGAATTTCCAACTGGAGCCCCACCTTATCCGCCATTTATCTCTACTTCAACAATGACGCCGGTGGACACGCCGTCACCAATGCGCAACTCCTGCAGAGCTGGTTTTCTGAACCCAGATTGCGTATCGCCTGACCGCTACGGAAAATCCTGTATCTGTTCCCCTACCCTAACCCGCCCGTGCGCTTACATGGTCCGCCTGATCGGCAGAACAGCCGAACCTCGTTATGCTGCGACCGTGGCAATACGCTCTTTGGGGAGGCACTATGTTGTATTGGGCTTTGGTTTTTCTGATCATCGCGATCATCGCGGCTGTACTCGGCTTCGCCGGAGTTGCGGCTGCCGCAGCCGGCATCGCTAAGATTCTCTTCTACATCTTCCTGATCATCTTCTTGATTACGCTGATCATGGGGCTGTCCCGTCGCGGTCGCACGGGCGTCTAGAACGTCGGACACACACCTCCGCGTACACGGGTTGGTCGGGGTGTGTCCCGACTTAAGGTAATTCCTGTCTTGCTCTCAGGCTAAGTCTCGATATCGTTCTACCAACCCCGCTCTCGATAATTGCAGGCGAACACTTTCTTCCAGGGGGAGAGATTATGAGAAATACCAGTTTGTCAGTTCTCGGCCTGAGTCTGAGCCTTGTCCTGGTTTTCGGGACCAGTGCTCTCGGCCAGACCTCCACCAGCGAATCGCCTGACATCCAGTCGAATACAACGCGCTCCGAGGGAACGGCAGCAACCCGCGGATCGATGGTCGTTCCCAGCGGCTCACAAATCGTCGTTAAGAACAACGAAGCCGTTGACTCCAAGACTGCGCGCCCAGGCCAGACTTTCACCGGCACAGTTGAAGAGAACGTAACCGGCTCCAACGGGGAAGTTCTCATTCCTCGTGGCTCGACTGCCGATCTCGTGATTCGAAAAGTTTCCAGTGGTGGAACTACCGGCAGTCCCGATCTGGCCCTGGATTTGAGTGCCATCGATGTGGGCGGGCATCGCTACATTGTGAGCACGGAAAACGTGCGGCAGACTAATGAGCAGGGAATCGGAAAGAACAAGCGGACGGGCGAATACGTCGGCGGCGGTGCGGCTCTCGGCACTATTATCGGCGCAGTTGCCGGTGGCGGCAAAGGCGCGGCTATCGGCGCCTTGGCGGGAGCCGCCGCAGGAGGCGCTACCCAGGTCCTTACACGCGGCAAGGAAGTCAAAGTACCCGCGGAAACTACTTTGAAGTTCCGTTTGGATAAGCCGCTTAACTTACGCTCCGCGAGCAGCTAGTTTGCTGGGCCTTCCCTGAAACTGCTTGGCGTCGATGCTCTCCTGCGGGAGCATCGGCGCATCTTGCTCGCTGAATCGAGAACAATACGTATCCTGAGTGGAAGAGCGGCCCGTCAGGTTGCTGGCGCCAAACAAACGTGGGCTTTAGCCCTTGCGGCTCCGCACCTGAGTCTTTGAAAATATGGAAGTAATCGTGCGCTGCGGCGTAGCTTTCCAGGTTCAGACTCTGGATGTGTGGCTGGAGTATTCCTGGTGTTGTGATACAGCTTCGAGCGCCTCAATCAGGCATGAAGCTTTCGCCTTTGCCAGGTACCCGCGGGCGCCCGCCGCGACCGCTTCGCGCCAAGCCTGCTCCGAATCATACTGCGTAAAAATTAGAATTTCGACCTCCGGCAGCAACTCGCGAATTCGCCGCGTGGCTTCGAGTCCGTCCACTTCGGGCATTCCCACGTCCATCAGAATTACCTCGGGGCGGAGCAGCATGGCCTTCTCAATGGCATCGCGGCCATTGATGGCTTCGCCACAAACTTCCCAACTGGGATATCCGGCTACAAGGCGGCGTACGGCATCACGGAGAGGTTTGCTGTCGTCGGCGACCAGCACTCGCATGGTCGCTATCTCGCGGTCGTTTTCCGGCAAAGTCATTGAATCAGCAGGCATGGGGGAAGCCTCAAATTTTCAACCTTGGTCCAGTCTCGGCCTACGAGTGGCGATGTCTCGATTCACCAACAATCTGGCAGTGAGAAACATCCTAGGCAGGAAAAATCAAAAATGCACTGGCACCGACGTGCTATGTAGAAGCACTTTAGTACACAGGCTTTGGGCGAATGCGCAATGGCGCCGCAAGCAGTCGGAAGATAAGTCGTTATACGACCTAATGCTTGCTCACGATGCTGCCGCCGCGGATACCTCAAAAGGATAGTGCCGGGGTTTGTGCTGCACCGATACCCACTTAAGTGTGGTGAATTCCTCTAGCGCCCACTTGCCATTTAAACGCCCGAAGCCGGATGCCTTCTCTCCGCCAAACGCTACCAGCGGCTCATCATTGATTGTCCCATCATTGACGTGGACCATTCCGGAATCGATTTGCTTGGCCAATTCTGCCCCCGCCTCCACATCACGCGTATGGATTGCCCCGCTAAGGCCAAATTGACTTTCATTGGCGATCTTGATCGCTTCCTCGGTCGTGTCAAATGGAATCACGCACACCGCCGGACCAAACATTTCATTTTGCGCGATCGACATCGTCGGCTTTACGTCGGCAAAAATCGTTGGTGAAACCAGATTGCCTTCAACCTTTCCGCGCAGGGCAACTTTCGCGCCTTCCTGCACGCCCTTTTCAACCTGCTTCTCCAACGTCTCCGCCTGCCGGCGATTGATAAGCGGACCAATGTCGGTGTCCTGATTGCGTGGATCGCCTACCTTCAGCCGCGAAACACGGTTGACATACTTCTCCAGGAACTTCGGGTATAGGCTTCGATGCACGAGTACTCGGTTTGCCGACATACAAATCTGCCCCTGGTGCGTGAACCGGCTGAACACAGCCGCATTAATGGCGTAATCCAGGTCGGCATCGGGTAGAACAATTAGCGCGCTGTTGCCTCCCAGTTCGAGGATCGCTTTCTTCAGGCAGCGTCCGGCAACCCCGCCTATGTGACGCCCCACCGCGTCGGAACCTGTGAACGAAATGATTCGCGGGATCGGATGCTCAACAAAGGCATCGCCAATATCTTTGATGTCCGCCGTGATGACGTTAATCAACCCTTTGGGCAGCCCGCACTCCTCGAAAACTCGCGCCACCAGCGTTCCCCCTGTGATCGGCGTGTCATCATGTGGCTTAAGCACTACGCCGTTGCCCGCCCCTACTGCCGGAGCGACTGAACGCATGCTAAGAAAGAAGGGGAAATTGAATGGGCTGATTACGCCTACCACTCCCACCGGAACGCGGTAGAGCCGGTTTTCTTTTCCTTCGGCCGCCGCCGGGATGATTTCTCCATTCATTCGCAGCGGAAACGTCGAAGCTTCCTTGATAATGTTCTTTACCAGGCCGATTTCAAAAAACGCCTTCAGTCCGGTACCGCCTAGTTCTTCGATGATGATGTCCGTGATTTCCGCTTCATGCTTCTCCACCCACGCGACCGCCTTCTCCAGGATGGCTCGCTTCTCGAAGGGATTCACTTCCGCCCAGATTTTCTGGGCGGCGGCAGCCGCCCGGTATGCCTCATCGAGATCGTCGAGATTCGCCAGTTTGAATTCAGCGATCGTTTTGCCGTTGTAGGGGTTGTAGTCGGTTAACGTCTTTTTCGTCGAACCATCCCGCCATACCCCGCCAATGTATTGCTTATTCAATGCTGCAAATTGATTCATACCAATCTCCTCAAGCCTTCAAGTCCCGCTAACTCTGTCATCTCGACCGAAGCGAAGCGGAGAGACCTTGCGTTTCAGCAGATTTCGTTCCGCAGTACCCTTCACTAAGTTCTTCAGAGTCGAAGATCGCAACCGATCTCGTCGCACTTCAGCACACTTATGTTCACGCCTTTGCTTTGCGAGGAAAAATACCGGGGCGCTAGCTGTCTGCAATATCCGGATGCCGCGTCGCAATGCGATACCGTCCGGAGTGAAATACGAGCGGCTCGCCTTCGCCGTACTTGTATTCCTCCACCTCGCCCACAAAAATCACGTGATCGCCGCCGTCGTATTGTTTAACCTTGCGGCAAACAAATTGCGCAATCACGCCATTCAGAATCGGTACCCCAGCTTTGCCCTCGACAAAGTCAACCCCAGCATATTTGTCAGGCAGTGGCGTGGAAAATTGTCGCGACAAATGATGCTGCTTGGATTCAAGAATGTTGACAGCAAAGTGCGTGGCATTACTGAAATCCGTGAAGCTCGGCGCCTGCCTTGCCAGACTCCATAAGATAAGAGGCGGGTCGAGCGACACCGACGAGAACGAGTTCACCGTCATTCCAACCCTGCGTCCATCTGACGCCCGCGCCGTAACCACCGTCACGCCCGTGGCGAATTGACCCAGCGCGCGGCGAAAATCGCGCCGGTCGAAACGTTCCGCCACTCTCTTCGCTTCCTGTTCCACGAAGCGGTCGGCCTCCCCAGCATCCATAAACCAGGGGAAGAGTGTTCGAGGATCATCAAACCCGTTCACGAACGCACTGGCCACGGCCGAGATCTTTCCGGCTCGGTCCAGAACCTTCAAAGCATGTTTCGGAGCCGCCAGCATCAGGTTGGTCCACTCCACCACCCATTTCGCATAGCCTGTCCAATATCGCTCAAAAGTCTGTTGCATCCATTCAGCGTCCGCAGCCCCATCAGCTCGCTCCAGAATGCTCTCCAGGTAAATCTCGGCGCAGCGGGCGGCATTGTTTGATCCTTGCCCGGTAAGCGGATCGTTCAGCACCACCGCGTCTGCCATACCCAAAATAGGTGCACCCGTTAAGATAGCAACCGGTTTACGGACTGTTGGCACTACGCAACCCGAAAGGATGCCATTCTCATCATTCAATTCGATGTCGTGGCAGCGATCTGCTTCCCATGGCAAAAATTTTTCGAGGATTTCCTTGCTGCATGCCAGATGCTCGGCCGGGGTACTCGCTTGCGCCCAGCAATCCATCGGGCCGCCTCGCAGCCCTTCAAACACCATGATGTCGCACGGGCCGCCCCTCGTCAGGGCAGGGAAGACAAAGTATTCGCCAACATTGGGAATCAGGTTGAAGCTTACCGCCGGATAAGGTCCCTGCGGCCGCATTCCTTTGACGTAGGTGAGAGCCAACGCGCGTTGTGCCTTCGAATACGGCGACCTCTCGGCATCGCGTTCAAAGAGATCCGCGAGCGCTCCTTTCCCGCTCGCCACTATTACCAGGTCATGTTTCCGTGAGCTTTCGGAAACATCGTCCAGGTTCGCGGCCTTAATTCGTAAATTCCCGCCGCGTTTCTCGAACTCCTCTAGCCAGCGCGGAATCTTCAGTCTCTGATCGACGGATTGTGCGTAGTTATCCAGTCGCGCCACCCAGTCAATCGCCTTACCGCCGATGCCATCGGGCACGGAAAACCCTATTCCCTCCACCTTGGGGCATTCTTCTTCCCAATAATTCAGGTTCAGATCGCGTTCGATCTCCAACGCTGAATCGAACATGCACTGGCTCGACATCACTCGGCCCGTGTGGATCTCGTCCGCAGAACGATCCGAGTAGAGCGTGACTTCATAGCTTGCATTCAGAAGCCCCAGCGCCAGCTGCAGTCCCGATTGCCCCGCGCCAATGATTGCAATTCTCTTCATTCCCTTTGAGCCTTATTTCCTACTCCATCAACTTTGGTATGGCAGGCGCGGCCATCTCTGGCCCCATTGCGGAGTAGCCTCCGTCCACCGCCAGATCCGTGCCGGTTACAAAAGAGGCATGGCTGGAGCACAGGAACAGCACGCCTTCCGCCACTTCTTCCGGTTCACCCACACGCCCCAGCAGATGAAATGGTCCGCCTACACGATTTGTTTTTTCTTTGTCCCCATGCGTGAGCTCGTCCATCACCCGCGACCAGGTCCAACCTGGCGAAATGGAATTCACTCGGATTTTGTCCGCGGCCAAATCCATCGCTTCATTGCGCGTTAGTTGCAGGATCGCAGCTTTTGTGACCGGATACAGCCAACGCCCCGTTTGTGCCACCTTGGCGCTGATGCTGCCGAAGTTAACCACCGCTCCGCCGCCTCGCTTCACCATGTGCGGCCGCGCCGCTTTGAGCAGCATCACTCCGCCAACCACGTTAACGTTGTAGCTGTCGAGCCAATCCTTGCGCGTGGCGTTCAAGGCATCATCGATGTAGACGCAGGCAAGATTGACCAGAAAATCGATTCCTCCAAACGCGGCCACGGTCCGCTCCACGCATTGCGCGACCTGAGCGTCATCCCCAAGGTCCGTTTTGACGAAAAGCACGTCTTTGCCGATTTCGTTTGCGATCGCCTGACCATCTTTGTCGTTGACGTCCGCAATCACCACGCGCGTACCCTCGCGGCGAAATGCGCGTACCACCGCTGCACCGATCTTGGTCGCACCCCCGGTGACGATTGCGCTTTTGCCCTTCAGCCCTTCCATGCTCTTCTCCCCATACTTCCCGCGTCTGGAGCGGGAAGGCTAACACGAGCTTCCCGACGCGAACAAGTGGGCACCTCGCCGGATGCGCCATTCTAAGCCTTATGTGGAGTAAACTTTCCAACCCGATTGGCGCGCTTGACAGTCTCGGTTATAGTTGGGCACCGGGATGGCCTTGAACATGCCGTCCAGAGCAGACTCTTACCAGGAGAGCATGGGATGAGAAAAATTGCCATTGTCGGGGGCGGTCAATCGGGCTTGCAGCTGGCGTTAGGTCTTCTACAGAACAATTACCAGGTCACCCTCGTAAGCAATCGCAGCGCGGATCAGATCTTCAACGGCCGGGTCACCTCCAGCCAGTTCATGTTTCACGATGCTCTCCAGAACGAACGTGATCTGGGAATCAACTTTTGGGAAAAGGCGTGCCCGATCACAGAAGGCATCGCCTTCACCATTCCCGGGCCGGACAAGACCAAAGCTCTTTTCTGGGAATCCAAACTTCACCGCTACGGCCAGTCGGTGGACCAGCGCGTTAAGTTCGCCGGCTGGATGAAAGAATTTGCCAAGCGCGGCGGCCGTTTGCTGATTCAGGATGCCGGACCTCAGGACGTCGACCAATACGCCAAGAGCAATGACCTTGTGATCGTTGCCGCTGGAAAAGGCGAGGTCAACCGCATGTTTGAGCGCGACTCTTCGCGCTCTCCTTTCGACCACCCCATGCGCGCTCTGGCTCTCACCTACGTCAAGAACATGGTGCCCCGCAAGCCCTTCACGGCTGTGTCATTCAATCTCGTGCCGGGCGTGGGCGAATATTTTGTTTTCCCGGCACTGACCACCACCGGTGAGTGCGAAATCATGGTCTTCGAAGGCGTGCCCGGCGGCCCCATGGATTGCTGGCAGGACGTGAGAACTCCCGAGCAGCATCTCGCCAAGAGCAAATGGATTCTCCAACAGTTCATGCCCCTCGAACGCGATCGTTGCGACAATATCGAATTGACTGATGACAACGGCATCTTGGCCGGAAGGTTCGCGCCAACCGTTCGCAAGCCCATTGCGAAATTGCCTTCTGGAGGATTGGCCCTGGGAATGGCTGATGTCGTCGCCACCAACGATCCCATAACTGGCCAGGGCTCGAACACTGCCAGCAAAGCAGCCGCGATTTACCTGAAGCGAATTTTGGAGCGCGGTAACAAGCCCTTCGACGCCCAGTGGATGCAGCAGACATTCGATCTCTTTTGGGATTACGCGCAGTGGGTGGTCCGCTGGACCAACTCCTTGCTGGTTCCTCCCGAGCCGCAGATCCTGCAACTGATGGGTGCGGCCAGCCAGATTCCTCCTTTGGCTGACCGGATCGCCAACGGGTTCAACAATCCGCCCGACTATGCACCATGGTGGTTTGACGCCAGCGAGGCTGAGAAAATGATTAAGAGCGCCGCCGTCGCCGGCGCCTGAGCAGCCGTGCTTTGCCAGGCACATTCTTGGCGAGCAAAAAGCTGCGCGGCAACGTTTAAATGGCACGTGAACTCTTCATAGCCTTTTTTTGTGCGACGATTGCCTTCCTCCTTGGGAAGGGTTATTACGAATCCTTTCGCAGTGGTGCCCTTACAATCAAAGGCCGCACCTCTCACCGGGACAAGGAACCGATCAGCTACTGGATTGGCATGGCTATAGGGACTTTCGCATTTATCGTTGTGCTGTCCGGCGCTGCGGTTATGGCGTTCTTAGTATGCGTGGGTTTATATGAGACTTCAAAGTAGTCCATTACCCGCCGCAATTCCTGCTTGACATTCGTATTGGCTCGTTGTTCAATTGCGCAACTCTTATCTTGCCTACGAGTCTTGAGCATTCGACTTGGTAGCGGTTAGTGATCAGTACATGGCAATGGTGAGCACAGTCTCTGGACGAACGACTTACCCATCGTAAAAACAGGCGCGGTTGCCACAGAACATGGTTCTGTCGCAATGAAATTGCCTGAGTGACTGTTGAGCAGTGCAGTTGTTGAACAATTCAACAACTGGGAACAACAAGCAGCGTCACTGGATCGGAAAAAGGGGAGGAACTATGCGGCGCGCGTCACTTCTGACAGTAGCAGTTGCTGCCTCGATGATGTCTTTCCTCGCAGGCAGTCTTTCTGCTCAGGATTTGGCTACCCTGAAGGTTACTGTCACGGACCAGACCGGGGCCGTAATCCCCGGAGCCAACATCACCGTAACCAACACGCAGACTGGCGCGAAGCGAACCGACGTGACCGAGTCGCATGGCCTTTCCGTGATTCCCGGACTGCCGCCGGGCACGTACGAAGTAAATGCCGATGCCAAGGGTTTCGGTCCCCGCAAGATTCCCGTTGTTCTCACAGTCGGTCAGACTGCCTCCTTGAACCTCGCCATGGGCTTCGAAATCAAAGAAGAGGTCAAAGTCGAGGAAACCGTCCAGGGCATCGATCCGGAGAAGGCCGAAGTTAGCCAGGTTATCGACACTCCCAAAATTAATGATCTCCCCATTTCCGGCCGCGACTTCATCGATTTTGTTCTGTTAACCCCCACCGCTAACGTCGGCCGCAGTACCGCGGTCGGCGCCCAGTCCCCCTTTACCGAAACCGTCCTCAAGCTCAGCTTCAGCGGAGTTCGCGAAAGCCACACTTCATTTTTTGCCTTGGATGGCGCCGATTACACTACCAGCATCTCCGGCGTTCAGCGCGTCAGCCCTTCGCAGGACTGGGTACAGGAATTTCGGGTCGTGGATAGCCCCTATACCGCAGACAACGGCCGAAATCTCGGCTCTGTCGTCAACACCGTTACTAAGTCGGGCGCTAACACAACCCACGGATCGGTGTATGAGTTCTTCCGCAACAACAAGCTGGACGCCAACAACAAATTGTCTGCTCCAGGATTCAACACGCTTCGCTTCAACCAGTTTGGCGGGACCCTTGGCGGTCCGATTCGCAAAGACAAGAATTTTTATTTCCTCGGATATGAAGGCCAGCGCCGGGGAGAATCCCCGCTCTATTCCTCGTTCATCCTGCACTGCATCGACACCCCGGGCTGCTTCGGTCCCGGAACGCCCAGCATCAACCAGGTTAAAGAATCGCTTGGTCTGCAGCCGGAAAACCTCGGCTCTATTTTGCAGATCGACAACTACGACAAGACCATCGTCAAGAGCACAAATGTCCTGAGCGAAAACACGTCGCTGAACCTCAGCTACCTGTTTAACGATTCCCGCAAGCAGAACGTTCGTGGAGCTGCTCCCGGCGAAGGGTTGCCTTCTTCTTACCGCGACAATCCCGTCCGTGATCAGACGCTGCAAGCCAACCTCTTCCACGTTTTCAACCACGACACCGCCTCGGAAACTCTCGTGCAGTATTCGCGGCGCAACTTCACGCTGCAACCTAAGGGACTGGGCTTTGAACCCGCGCTTGGCATTCCGGACCTTATGTCCTCTGGCGGCTTTGTCGGCAGTGTGCGCTTCTATCAGGAACAACACTTCGAAGCCGCGGAAAATGTCACCTATACCCACGGCGCCCACACCATCAAGTTTGGCGGCGAACTGCAACCCGTCTGGACGAAAACCCAAGTCACCCTCTTCAGTCCTGGGTTTGCCATCTTCGCCCCGCAAAGCTTTTTTGGAGTCGGACAGTTCGCCCCATTTGGACCCGGCACGGCAGTCGCGTTCTTGTTCCTCGAACCCCGATCATTTTTCGGACAGCAGATTCCTAACCGCGATCCGAATTTCCAGAATGGACTCTACGCCGGCCCGAACCAGCAGACCTTCAACGACGCAACCTCGCTCGATTACCGCCACACCCTATGGTCCCTCTACGGTCAGGATCAGTGGAAGGTGCGTCCCAATCTCAGTCTGAGCTTCGGCCTGCGCTATGACGTGGATCAGTTTCCCTCCGCGCAGGACATGAAAATTCGGGGGAAGTTTCACCCCACCAACTACAACAACATCCAGCCACGCGTCAGCCTGGCTTACTCGTTTAATGGCGGCAAAAGCGTGGTACGGAGCGGATTCGGCTTATTCACCGCTCCATTCGTTTACAGCGACGTGATGGTCAGCTGGATTGGCGCCTCGGAGTTCAGCTATATGCAGAACCCGAATCTGCCCGAATTCGCCGACCCCAGCAACAATCTGATTGGATTCGGAGCTTCCGGTGCAGTGGGCGTTTGCCAGCCCGGCGCGATTCCAGCCGTCCCGCAACTCTGTATTCCCACGCCGCCTGCTGTGACCGCCGCATTCAAAAATTTCGTTGCCACCGGTGCGTATCCTGCGCCTAACAATCTGCTGCAATTCCCGCTGGGCTATGCGAAACGTAAATTCGACCAGCCCCTCTCCGAGCAGGCTAGCCTCGAAGTCGAGCATCAGATCGGAAAAGATCTCTACGCCTCGGTCGGCTATCAGTGGATGCATGCCATGCGCCTGCCGGTCTATTCCAGCATCAATGGGACACCGCTCCCTGGTTGCGATCCTTTGGTCACCAGCGGCTGCAAACAGCAGTTTGCGCCCGTCGATCCAAATTTTGGGTTCACGCTTTATGTGAAGCCAATCGGCTTCTCGTTGTACAACGCGGGAACTGCCAGCTTGCGCAAAGCCTTTTCGCACCACTTCAATTTCCTCGCGAACTACACCTTCTCCAAGTCCATCGACATCTCGACCACCGTCAACCTGCCGAACACCCCCGAGAACTACCTGCATCCTGAGTTCGACCGGGCGGTCGGCGACAACGACGTCCGCAACCGCTTTACCCTGGCTCTGCTGGGCGAATCCCCACAGGCTTGGCCAATTTTTGCCCGCGACTTCAAAGTTTCCATCCTGACCAGCTTGCAGAGCGGCCGCGCCTACACCATCAACACTGGCTTTGACACCAACGGTGACCTGTTCCCATTCCCCGACCGCGTGGGTGTAAGCGCCCGGAATAGCTACCGCGGGGACCCTTATTACGACACCGATCTCCGCGTGCAGCGTATCATCCCAATAACAGAACGTTTGAAGGCTGAGGCCAGCGTCGAACTCTTTAATATTTTCAACCGCGTTAACGTTGAGGACGTCGACCACGTATACGGTGCGCCCGATTTCATCGGGCCGGTGCCCCACGCCTTTGGCGATGGCGTCACCAGTCCAGCAAACCCGACCTTTGGCACGCCGAAGTTCGTCGCTCCGGCTCGTCAGTTGCAGATCTCTTTCCGCTTAAACTTCTAACCGGCTCTGGTGTACAAAGGACGGGCGTTGTCGCCCGTCCTTTTCTATTTCTGCAGTATTGAGGGAGAACCGTGATCAAGCCTTATACCGCTGTGGGCCTCATCCCTTCAGTGCGCGGCATTCGTCGCCGCAAGGACATCAAAATTAACCTCGAACATCTCAAGCACTTGGTGAAGGCCGCCAGCTGGCTTTCCGCCTTGGACCTTCCTGTTCGCCTCATCGCTTTTCCCGAAGGCGCGTTGCAGGCCTTTAACGACGAGGTGCTCGATCTCGATCACGTCACCTTCGCCCGCGAATGCGCCATCGATATTCCTGGCGAAGAAACCGAGGAACTTGGCAAGATTGCTCGCGAGTACAACGCCTTCATCATGGCTCAGGCCAAAGCCCGCCATCCCGATCTCAAGGATCGTTTCTTTAACGTCGGCTTCATTCTTAACCCAAAGGGCAAGGTCATCCTGAAGCACTACAAAGTCTCGCCACTGTTTCCGGTCGAGCACTCTGTCTGCCCTCACGATATCTATGACTGGTGGATTGAAAAATACGGGCGCAATCTCGACGCCTTCTGGCCGGTCGTCGATACCGAAATTGGTCGCATGGGGATCATGATGGCCAACGAGGGCTCTTATCCTGAAAATGCGCGCGCTCTCGCGCTCAATGGCGCCGAAGTCGTTTACCGCGCTTCCTATCCCCATCCGGCAACCGGCAACGAGATTTTCGAGATCCAGAGCCGCGCTCGTGCCCTCGACAACAATATGTATATCTTGGCCCCGAATTTGGGCACCTATTACTTGTTCCCGGAGGAAACTACGCCCATCGACACCTTTGGCGGCCGCTCGTTCATCATTAATTACAAGGGTCAGATTGTGGGGAAGCAGGAGTATGGTGCCGGCTCTACGTACGTTGCCGGCGTCATCGACATCGAGGCTTTACGCGATCATCGCGCCCGCGCTCAATGGGACAACTGGCTCAAGGACCTGCGTACTGAGCTTTATCAAATCCTCTATGAACAGCCCATTTATCCGAAAAACCTTTACCTGAAGCGTGAGCCTATGAAGCACGCCGAATATCGATCCAAGGTCATCAAGCGGCAGATTCGTCTCATGCACGACCGCGGCATCTGGAAAAAGCCCGAGCGCTAGCGTGGTATCCAAAGGCCTCCCACATCTGTCTCGTGTCATTCGACCAGAGCGGAGAGAGCTTGTGGCTGGCCTCCCATGGATTCAGGTCTGCTCAGCTGCGGGGAAATAACGGTCGCAAATACGATTGGTTCGATCCCAAATCGTCTCGTATACTTGTGCTCTGCTCAAAACGAATACCGCAAGCGCAGAGACCGGCAAATCAAACTGGAAATTCCGCAGCGACTCCGGAAAATTACTCAAGCACTCCATCAACATGGACCACTCCTCGGGGGGACTCTACTAACGAGTCGCGTCCTATCAAGTTGGATTCTCGTCGAACCCCGAGCGACACTCAATACGGCAGATTGCTGATTACTAAAGTTCACTGCTCAGCATGTCCCTTCAGCGTGTGGCGCCGACATGTGTGGCGCGCACACTCCTGTCCGCGTGGAGCGACGGGCGTCCCCGCCCGTCCAAGGTGTGGTGCCGACACTAACCTGTCCGCACTCCGTCGATATGTGGTCAGCTGACGACTACTGACTACCGACTACTGGCACCGACATCTCTCCTTTCCAGATTGTCATCCCGAGCGAAGCCGGATGATTCGCATTCGCGAATCATTCGGCGCAGCCCAGGGATCTGCTTTTAGCTCAGAAAGGACTCCTCCTCACCTCAATCGCAGCAATCTGCAAAACCCATTACCTCGTGAAACGATAATCCCAACGCTCGCCGCCTCCGGGTGGTGGTCCCGATACAACCTCGTTCCTTCCCCCCGCTTCCAAGACACGGGTTCAACCTCTATCCACTGCCCAGGGGGTCCTCCGTGTTGAAGTTGCTCTCCCGCTGGCCCGTCATTCGCCAGATCCAGACCGGTAGCGATGGTACCGGTATCGAAGCTATGACCGAGCACACGCTGAATCTGCGCCCAAAGACCTTCGGCGCACAGGTGACTCGCTCAATCTGTCCTTACTGCGGGGTAGGCTGCGGCCAACTCGTCTATCACAAGGCAGGGAAGCTGATTTCCATCGAAGGCGATCCCGAGTCCCCCATCTCTCGCGGCCATCTCTGTCCCAAGGGCGCCGACACTTACGAACTGCATACCCATCCCGGGCGCTTGAAGAAAGTGAAATACCGCCGGCCCTTCTCCCATGAATGGGAGGAACTCGATCTTGAGACCGCGATGGATATGGTCGCCGATCGCGTCTGGGAGACACGCGAACGCACCTTCCAGGAAGAACGCGACGGCGAATCCCTGATGCAGACTACCGCGATCGCTCACCTCGGCGGCGCGACCCTCGACAACGAAGAGAACTACCTCATTAAGAAGCTTTTCACCGCAGGCCTGGGCATGGTTTGTATCTCCAACCAGGCCCGTATATGACATAGCTCTACCGTGCCCGGTCTGGGCACTTCCTTTGGACGGGGCGGCGCAACAACTGCCCAGCAGGACCTCGCCAATGCCGACGCCATTCTCATCATGGGCTCCTCCATGGCGGAGAACCATCCCGTCGGCTTTCAATGGGTAATTGAGGCGAGGGAGAAAGGCGCCAAAATTATTCATGTCGATCCCCGCTTCACCCGCACCTCGGCGATGGCCGACATTTGGGTTCCTCTGCGCGCCGGCACTGACATCGTCTTCCTTGGCGCCATGATCAACTACGTGCTCCAGAACAACAAAGACTTCCGCGAGTACGTAGTCAACTACACCAATGCTGCCACCATTCTGCGCGAGGACTTCAAAGACACAGAGGATCTGGACGGCTTCTTTTCCGGCTGGGACTCCGAAAAAGCCAAGTACAGCCCTGAAACCTGGCTCTATCAAGGCACGCCCAGTAAAGATAACGGGGGCGAAAAGCCCGGCCACTCCGGCCCGGGCGGCGGTCACGGAAAAGATCGCGGTGGTGAAGCCGAGGATCCCGGCAAGTTCGATGCCGACCCAACTCTTCAGCATCCCCGTTGTGTGTTTCAGGTTCTGCGCCGCCACTTCGCTCGTTACACGCCTGAAATGGTGGAACGCGCCTGCGGTGTGCCCAAAGACGTCTTCCTGAAGACCGCCGACGCCTTCACGTCAGCGTCTGGCCCCGACAAAACCGCCGCCATCTGCTACGCCGTCGGCTGGACGCAGCACTCCAAAGGTGTGCAGATCATCCGCTCGGCGGCGATTCTTCAGTTGCTTTTGGGGAACATCGGCCGGCCCGGCGGAGGAATCATGGCTCTCCGCGGCCACGCATCGATTCAGGGCTCCACCGACATTCCGACCCTCTACGACATTCTGCCTGGCTATTTGCCGATGCCGTTCTTCGAGTCGGATTCCCACAAGTTCAAGAACTACATTAAGAAGCACTCCGCCCGCACCGGACTGTGGTCCAACTTCGAGGCCTACTTTGTCAGCCTCATGCGCGCCTATTACGGCACCGCAGCCAATAAGGACAACGACTGGGGCTTCGACTGGCTGCCGCGCGTTACCGGCGATCACTCGCATTTCGGCTATTGGCTCGACATGGCCGACGGCAAGCTCGAAGGCCTGTTCGTCATGGGTCAGAACCCTGCCGTGGGCGCTTCTAATGGACGCCTGGAGCGCAAAGCCCTTTCCAAGCTCAAGTGGCTGGTCGTCCGCGACATGGTCGAAACCGAAACTGCCTCCTTCTGGTATGACTCCCCGGAAACCCGCCGTGGCGAACTCTCCCCCGAAACCATAGGCACCGAGGTCTTCCTCTTTCCTGCCGCTGGCACTGCGGAGAAGGAAGGCACCTTCACCAACACGCAGCGCCTGTTGCAATACCGCAACAAGGCTGTCGATCCGCCCGGCGACGCCCGCAGCGAGACCTGGTTCGTCTACCACCTCGGCCGACGCCTCAAAGAGAAAGCCCGGAATGATCAGCGTCCCCGCAATGCCGGCCTGAGCGCTCTCACCTGGGACTATCCGACCGAAGCTCCTGATCGCGAGCCCATCGTGGAGAACATCCTCAAAGAGATCAACGGATACAACCTCGAGGAGCGCAAGCACCTTGAGCACATCAAGGAGTTGAAGAAAGACGGTTCAACTGCCTGCGGCGCCTGGATTTACTGCGGCGTATTTCCCAGGGAGGACTACAACCGCGCCAACGAGCGCAACCCCAAGGATTATCTCGGCCATGGCTGGGGATTTGCCTGGCCCAACGACTGCCGCATCATCTACAACCGCGCCTCAGCGCGTCCCGACGGCAAGCCTTGGAGCGAGCGCAAGAAGCTCATCTGGTGGGATGAAGAGAAAGAAGAATGGACGGGCCTCGATCACCCCGACTATGAAAAGAACATTGGCCCGGACCATCCCGCCAACATTCATCATGGCAAAGGAGTGAAGGCGCTCGGCGGCGCTCGGCCATTCACGCTGCACCCTGACGGTGTCGGCTGGCTATATGTCGCCAGCGGTCTCAAGGACGGACCTTTGCCCGCGCACTATGAGCCTCTGGAGTCGCTTGTTCCCAATCCGCTTTATGGACAAGGCACGAACCCTGCCGCGCAGAAGAAGGCCCGTCCCGACAATCCTTACGCCGATTCGCCCGGCGATACTCGCTATCCCTACATTCTAACCACCTATCGTTTGACCGAGCACCACACCGCAGGCGGGATGACCCGCACACTGTCACATCTGGCGGAACTTCAGCCTGAACTGTTCACCGAGGTGTCCCCGGAACTCGCAGCGCAGATCGGACTCAAGCACGGCGACTATGCGACGATCACTACTCCGCGCGGGATTGTCGAGGCGCGTGTGATGGTTACGCCGCGCATGCGTCCCATCCAGCTCGATGGACGCGTCGTCCACCAGGTTGGACTGCCGTATCACTGGGGCTATCGCGGGCAGGTCACGGGCGATGTCGTGAACGATCTGCTCGCCATCAGCGAGGAGCCAAACGTCCGCATCATGGAAACCAAAGCCTTGGTCTGCAACATCACCGCAGGACGCCGCGCCCGCGGCAAGGAAGCGCTGCACGAGCTGAAAACTCGAACGAGGCGATACGCATGAGCACAACCGCATTCCTCACCGACTCGACCCTCTGTATCGGCTGTAAAGCCTGTGAAGTCGCTTGTAAGGAGTGGAACGGCGTCTCCGAGGACGGCCTCGACTGGAGCGGCTTCTCCTACGACAACACCGGAGCAGTCGGCGCTTCCACGTGGCGTCACGTGAAGTTCGTCGAGCAGGCTCCCGAACCTGGACTCGGCGGTAATGCCGCCGGGTTGCCCTCGTGGGTGTTCTCGTCCGACGTCTGCAAGCACTGCGAAGAAGCTGGCTGCCTCGAAGCCTGTCCCACGGGCGCGATCGTGCGTACCGAGTTTGGTGGCGTCTACGTTCAGCCCGATGTCTGCAATGGTTGCGCGTATTGCGTCGTCGCTTGTCCGTTTGGTGTTGTCGCCAAGAACAAGGAGGACGGCCGCGCCTTCAAATGCACGTTTTGTTATGACCGGCAAAAAGTTGGATTGGAACCGGCGTGCGCCAAAGCGTGTCCCACCGAGTCCATCAAGTTCGGCGAACTTCAGCACTTGCGGGAGGAAGGCCGCAAGCGCATGGAGGTCCTCCGCGAGCGTGGCATGAACGATGCCACGTTCTACGATCCAACCGACACCAGCGTCGGCGGCATTCACGCCATGTTCATCGTGCGCGGCGACCCGCGCGCCTACAACCTGCCGCCGAAACCGGAGGTCCCAACCATCTACTTGAAAAAAGGCTGGACGTCAGCCGCGTTGGCCGCTGGCTTCCTGCTGGGCGGAACTCTTCTGGCGTTTTTGACCGACGGGAGGGACGGACGATGAGCGTCAATCCAATCGATTACAACAATGCCGAAGCTGTCGATTTCCAGCGCGAACAACGCCTGCTCGAAATTCGCCGCGAAGCCGAACAGCGGGGTCAGGTAACGGTCGCGGGCATCCGTCCCGAGGGTTCGCCGTTTCCCATCGCCTCCGCCGACACAGGGTACTACGGCATCCCGCTGCTGAAACCGCCGCAGTGGACGCACGAAATCCCGCTGTACTTTTTTGTTGGCGGCGCGGCAGGCGCGGCTGCAGTCATCGGCGCGATTGCCCGGTATACCGGCGCGGATCGCAGTCTGGTCCGTGATGCGCGCTGGATCGCCGCCGCTGGCTCAATCATTTCTCCGGCGCTATTGATCGCGGACCTTGGACGGCCTTCGCGATTTTTGGCCATGCTGCGCGTCTTCAAGCCGCAAAGCCCCATGTCCATGGGCGCCTGGACGCTCGTCGGATTTGGCAGCGGCGCTGCAGCTTCCGCATTCGCCCAATTCATGAAGGAGCGCTACGGCCCCTCGTTCCCGCTGAGCGTCATCGAAAATGCCGGTGACCTGGCTTCCATCGCCTTCGGCTTGCCTCTGGTGACTTATACCGGAGTGCTGATCGGCGCGACTGCCATTCCGGTCTGGAATCAGAATGTCGGTGACTTGCCCATTCACTTTGCCGCGTCCGGTCTCGCGGCTGCGACCGGAATGCTCGAGCTCATGGGACACAACAAGAGCCGCGCGATTCAGGCGCTCGGACTCGGCGCCGCAATCTTTGAGCTGTGGGAAGGCATTCGCATCGAAGGCCGAACTCACAGCCACCTCGATCCCCTCAAACATGGAACCAGCGGCTGGATCACACGCGCCGGCGGCGCGCTGTCGGGTCCCATTCCTACTGCGCTGCGCCTGATGAGCGCCTTCAGCGGAGCAGGGAAGTCGCGCTCTTTGCGGCGCTGGGCAGGCATGTCGGCGGTTGCCGGATCGCTGATCACGCGCATCGCCTGGCTCCGCGCCGGACACGCTTCCGCCCACGACTGGCGCAAGCCTCTGGAAATCCCCGACCCCAGCTAGCTATGTGGCGCGGACACTCCTGTCCGCGCTTTGGATTTGTCGTGTGGCGCGGACTCCTGTCCGCGCTCCGTGGATGTGTGGCATAAAGCCTGCG
>DASSIO010000013.1:0-2132 GCA_035691825.1 Terriglobales bacterium
CTTGGTGCGGATCTCCGCTGCATCCCCGATCCACAGCTCGAACTGCAAGTCACGCAGTAACCGCTCAAACCAGCGACCGTGCCCGCTGGCTTCCATTCCCACGCGCACCTGCAAACCTTGTTGCTTAAGCTGTTCATAGAACTGTTCGGCTTCTTCGCGATGAAGCAGTCGCCGTTCCGCCATGGCGCCCGCCTCGGTGTCCACCAATGCAATTTGTTGGAAGCCCGGATGATAATCACAACCTATAATCAGCATGTTCGGCTCCTTTCCTCCGAGCCCTTTGGTTGTTAGCGCTTCCAAAGTCTACTCGGGCCTGGGAGCCGACATTGTTATGGAATCATTACGCGCAATATAAAAAGGCGCCCACTTTTGCGATAGGTTGTGATTGTCCACATCAGCAACCTCGCGAAAGGAGCGCCTTATGAGTCAAGAAAAGTATATCGGCATGGACGTGCATCAGGCCACTGTCTCAGCCGCGGTTCGGGATCGAAACGGCAATCTACTCATGGAATGCATACTGGAGACCAAGGCCGACACGATTCTTGAGTTCGTCCAAGGCCTGAACGGAACTTTGTCAGTAGCTTTCGAAGAAGGAACGTTAGCAGCCTGGTTACACGATCTGCTGAAGCCGCACGTGAATCGAGCGGTGGTCTGCGATTCGCGCAAAGCGGCTCTGTTGAGAGACGGCAACAAGAACGATCGCATCGATGCCCGCCATCTATCTGAGTTATTACGAACCAACCAACTCAAGCCGGTCTATCACGGAGAACACGGACTCCGCACATTGAAGGAACTGGGGCGCAGTTATCTCACAGTCAGCAAAGAGATGACTCGTACGATGAACCGGATCAAATCCCTGTATCGCAGCTGGGCGATAGCGTGTGCTGGCACCACGGTCTATGCTCCCCGCCGTCGCCGCGAGTGGTTGGCCAAGATCGCGGAACCAGGAGCTCGGATTCGCGCCGAGCATTTGTATGAGCAGCTGGATCATCTGCAACCGGTCCGGGTGAGAGCCCGACGTGAACTCTTGCGGGAGAGCCACAAGCACGCGGCGGTGAAGCGGCTGCGCCAAATTCCCTCGATTGGGCCGATTCGTGCGGCCTTGCTGGTAGCACTGCTGCAAACGCCCCACCGGTTCCGCAGCAAACGTCAGATCTGGGCTTACAGTGGTTTTGCGGTGGAGACCCACGATAGCGGAGAGTACCGCTATGTACGAGGAAAACTACAACGCAACCGCGAGCGTATCACGGTGCGCGGTCTGAACCGCAACCACAATCCAGACCTGAAGAATATCTTCAAAGGAGCGGCCATCTGGGCTAGCACCCGTCCTGGCCCTCTGCATGATTTTTATGAAACACGAGTTGCCATGGGGATGCGGCCGACCATGGCTCGCCTTACCCTGGCACGAAAAATCGCTGCCATCACCTTAACCCTCTGGAAGAAAGGAGCGAACTTCGACCCGCAACAGTTGAGTCGGCAAGCAGCTTGAGCATCACTGAGGAAGAGGCCTTTCCATCTCTGGCAATTGTTCTGCGGTGATGGTCGGTCGGTTCTGAGGATGCTCGGTTTCGAGGAGAGTATCAGTCAATGAGATCTGGCCTTGTGTGCTCTGGCACCGAGTCACCCATTACACGCTATGCCTCCTCGGATAACCAGAAATAGTTATAGGCCATGAGCCTCGGATAGAACCATGGTTGACACAAGTCAACACCAGTGACTTGCCGCTCTCCCAAACTCGACGACATCACGACCGAAGTGAACAATCTTATGAGAATGGAAAGCCACAACTGCCCTCAGCGAGGCGTATCGAAGGTGGGCTGGATGTTGAGAAACAATCTCGGCTCCAGTCGTGGGGAAGCTTTTTTTCTTGACATCCCTTTTAATAGAACTTATTGACCGGCAGTCACTTATAATTCGAAATTGCATCAAAGTGCGGCTGGGGCATCAGGACTTTGCTCTTTAAGAAAGTTGATCACCTTCTGGTACGTCGATCGCTTTACCGGTCTGCCACGACGTATTATTCGGATCGTTTTGCGGTTCACTCCGCTTTTTTCTTCAATTTCTCGTTCCGTAAATTGAGACTGCTGCCTCAACATTTCACGGCTCCGGCCATCCCTCCGTTTTGGTAAACC
>DASSIO010000014.1:0-2358 GCA_035691825.1 Terriglobales bacterium
CTCCTCACACCATCGACGCTCCGGGCAATTCTTCGCCCGAGAATTGGGGAAGCAAGTCTCGTCCCAATCTATACGATTCTTGGCTTCGCTGGACCATTGTGGAATCATAGCACTGTGAATGAGGGGGCCTCGTGCGAGGCCTAACTCCCGCTAAACGCGCTTATCGTCACCAACTTCACAATCGTCAGCAATTCGGAAACCTGTGATTTCGGGATGATTGGTGAGAAATCGCCTTAGCACGTTTCATTGACAAACGGTTTGTAAAGAGTGATAAAGCGTGTTTTCGCCAATCATCTTTGCCGTGGGTAACTCAGAGTCGCCCTTTCGCCCTCAAGGAACTGCCGCTGCCCTCAGGTGGTCGCAGGATAGGTGTCCAATAACGCACACTCGATTTCGCAATCGGACAGCAAACCAGAATGCCTGCTAAACAGCGCCCTCTCGACGCCTAATGCTAAGCCCCTTCCAGGCAGCCAAGTACAAGTGGTTCAATGGAATATGAGTCCTGTGGCTTCTTTGTTGCTGTTCTTGTTTGGTCTCAGATTTGCAACTTGACGGCTGAGCGGCGACAGCTGTAAGCGTGGTCGGGGGGTTGAAGATGGGAATCTTCGTTCAGGACCTGCGCTTTGCCTTCCGCATGTTGCGGAAATCCCCAAGCTTCACCGTCGCGGCGATTCTGACGCTGGCCGTGGCCATTGGCGCCAACGCCGTCGTCTTCGGAGCGCTGAACGCCCTGGTGCTGCGCCCCCTGAATGTGCCCCACGCCGAGAGCATGTACGAGCTCGGGCGTGCCAATGGTCAGAACGAGTCCTATCCCAGCTATCTTGACCTGCGCGATCGTAATCGCAGCTTTGAAAGCCTTGCTGCCGAAGCCTTCGACCAGGTCGGGCTGGACACGGGCCAAGGCCCGGCTCTCTCGTGGGGCTACAGCACCAGTGGGAACTACTTCGATGTACTAGGCATCCAGCCGTATCTTGGCCGTTTGTTCCACGCGGCCGATGAGCATGGCGCTAACAGCGCCCCCTATGTGGTGCTCAGTTATGCGTACTGGCATACGCATTTTGACGACGATCGTAGGGTGGCTGGCCGTGTAGTCCAGCTTAACAAGCACCCTTTTACCATCATCGGCGTAACACCGCCGGGATTCGTCGGTATTCTTGTGGGTTTTTCCCCTGACTTCTTTGTGCCGATCGTGAGTCAACAAGAGCCAGGCGAGCACAATCTACTGAACGCACGGGGGAATCACTGGATTGACTTTGTCCTGGGGCATCTCAAGCCAGGCGTCACTCCGGCACAGGCGACTGCCGATCTGAACTCCATCGGCGCTTATCTGGTAAGAAACTATCCGAAAGAGGAGACCGATGGGAGTTTTGGCATAGGGCACGCAGGCGGATTTGGCGACATTTTTAACGGGGCTGTAAAGGCATTTCTTGCAGGATTGATGCTGCTGGCGGGGTTAATTCTTCTGGCTGCCTGCGCCAATCTGGGCAGCTTGTTCACGGCGCGTGCGGCCGAGCGTTCCCGCGAAGTTGCCCTGCGGTTGGCGCTGGGGTCAAGCCGCCAGCGCATTTTGCGCGGGCTATTCAGCGAAGCCCTGCTGGTCTCGCTGGCCGGTGGAGGCCTAGGGCTTTGGGGCAGCGTAATGTTGATGCGGTGGCTGAGCGCCTGGCACCCGTTCCCCGAATTCCCCATCCATGTGCCGGTGAGTCCCGACGCGCATGTTTATGGGGTGGCTTTGCTGCTGGCCCTTGTTAGTGGGCTTCTTTTTGGAGCGATTCCAGTGCGGCAGGTCCTGCGCACCGATCCCTACGAAATCATCAAGTCAGGAGCTCGGAGCACACGGGGGCGGCAGATTGGCGTCCGAGATTTGCTGCTGGGTCTGCAGATTGCCCTCTGCGCGGTGCTGGTTACCTCTTCGCTCGTGGCGTTGCGGGGGCTCCTGCGGTCACTGCACACCCACCTCGGTATAGAGCCGCAGAACGCCATGCTCGTGTCCACCGATCTGGCCACAGCCGGTTACCGACATAGTGAAATTCCGGGGATGCAAAAGCGCATGACTGATGCGACCGCGACGATTCCTGGCGTGACCGCTGTGGGGTTGGTGGGAGAAGATCCGCCGTTACATATGGGCTGGCAGAGAGCGAATGTTTTCACCGATCGGACTTCGGATTTCCGGCCGTCTAATGCCGCCGCTGTGGCAATCAGCTACAACATATCTCCGGAGTACTTCCAGGCCGCCGGCACGGGCCTGCTTTTGGGCCGGAATTTCACCTGGCATGATGGTCAGAATGCCCCACGCGTAGCCATCGTCAACCAGGTGTTCGCGCGGAAAATTTTTGGCTCACCAGCGCAATCGATTGG
>DASSIO010000015.1:0-3662 GCA_035691825.1 Terriglobales bacterium
GCCCCGCGGCGGCCGAGGGATCTGAGTCATCTCCGCGACATCGGGAGCCATGGCAATACTAATTCCCCCCAGCAATTGAATGCGCTCTGCAATTGCGTCTACTAGTTCGACCTGTTCACCGAAATGCTTATCGAACAGCAGATGGAGCTGGTAAAACGTCGGCCCTGCTACCTGCCAATGCGACTTCTTATACAGGTCGCGCAGAGTCATTGTGTCTGCCAGAAGTTGGTTCAGCTGTTCGGTCATTTCTAATCGAACAGTCTCTTCCAATTCCAACGGGAGATTGAGACTGACTGTTCCAAATGCTTGGATTTCGTTTGCCTTCTGTTTAAGGCGTGGCTGGGCGCTGATCTTTTCGTGATTGCCGGCAACGTGGCGAGCCATGGAGATTCTCCTCTCGGTCTGGAAATCGAAGACTGAGGTGGTCACACACCCTTCCGATGGAAGGGCGGAATATTCGAGGCACCAATCTTACGCTTCTCCGAACCTCTTCGCGCCGGGCAACTCTCTTTTATCTACGGTATTGCCCCTCTTCAAGAAACAGCAAATTGCGTCACGATCTCTTTTTCATTGGAAACACCGTTGCCCAATGCATCGGAGGATTGCTGCAGGATTATCCTGAGCTGCTGTCGCCTTGATTCCGGTAAACGAGAATAGCACCATTCAATTCATCGCCTCCTGGCGCTTTTGTTCATGCTCTCACCCTGATTCGTGCTGATTCCCGCACTCGGCGTCTCCAGGTCGCGCGAGGTTGGCAGGCGCCATCCACGATAGATAGCCAGCGAACGAAGGCAAAAACAGAGGATCGCACCGGTAGCAGTAACCGCACCCGCCGCAAGCCGCAACATGCTTCCGATCACGACTGTCGCAGAGCCGGCCAACGCAGCGACAGCGTAGACTTCCGAACGCAAAACCGCGGGTATTTCGGCCAGAAGGATGTCCCGAGCGATCCCGCCGCCAATCCCCGTCAACATGCCGAGGAGCGCAGCCGCAAGAGGGTTCAGATGGAAAGCGAGGGCCTTGGTAGCGCCAGACACGGCAAAAAGTGCCAGTCCAGCGGCGTCGAACACCAGCACGGAGTTGCTTATCCGGTTGATGACGTGAAACCAGTAGAACGTGATCAGACCAGCAGGAATTGTGACGGCAATATATCGCCAGTCGGCGATCGCAGCTGGCGGTGTGGCACCAATCAAAATGTCGCGCGTGATTCCGCCGGAATTGGCAGCGGCGAACGAAAGCACAAGAACGCCGAATATGTCGAGCCGATTCTTGACTCCTGCTATGGCGCCGCTAAGCGCAAAAACGAATGTACCGGCAAGATCAAGGACGAGCGTCAGCGTATATGAGTGCATGGGTACCACTCATCATCTGCTGAACCCACGTCAAGACAACCAAGCCTGAGCTGCGATCACCATCGCCTCTACTCCTGCTTCCAAAGTGGGATGAATCACGGGAGCGAATTGCGGATTGTGGTTCGTCGGTATCTCGTTGATGCGGCCTGCCTCTTTTGCCTTCGCGTAAGTAGAGGGATCAGTCCCGCCGACGAACCAGAACACCGAGGGCGCATGCCACTCCGCTCCGAATGATCCGAAGTCTTCACTCGCTGATGTCGGTTTTGTTTCCTGTACGCGATCAGCTTGGAAGTGTTTCCGGAAAGAATCCACGACTCGCCGGGTCGCCTCAGGATCATTCTTGACGAGAGGGTATCGGTCAAGAGCAGTGACCTCCGGCGCTTTGGCTGCTCCTGACGCCGCCGCCTCGGCGTTAACGATCCGCTTGATGGCATCTAGTACGCGCGTGCGCACACCCTCGTCAAACGTACGCACGTTCAGTTTAATAATGGCCTCGTCAGGAATAACGTTCTCTTTCGTGCCGGCTTGCAGGGAACCGATCGTCACCACAGCCGCATCGGTGGGGGCAATCTCGCGCGATACTATAGTTTGCAGCCGGAGGACGGTAGCTGCCGCCATAACTACGGGGTCAATGCTCGCTTGCGGCATCGACCCGTGGGCACCGCGCCCAATCATCCGAATCTGAAAACTATCACCGGCAGAGGTGATCACGCCCGAGCGCCAGCCAAGAACACCTGCCGGACCAACCATAACGTGCTGTCCAAGAACGACGTCCGGTTGGGGAAAACGCTTAAACAGCCCATCATCAATCATCGCCTCCGCACCTGCCGCCGTCTCCTCGGCAGGCTGAAAAACCGCCATCACCGTCCCATGCCATGCATCGCGAGCTTGCGCCAACAATGTGGTTGCCCCAATGAGCCATGTCACGTGCATGTCGTGCCCGCAGGCATGCATTACCGGAACGACCTTTCCTGCGCTATCCGTGGCGGTGACGTTGCTGGCATAGGGTAGTCCAGTTGCCTCCTTCACCGGCAGAGCATCCATGTCGGCACGAAGCATAACCGTAGGGCCCTTGCCGTTGCGCAGCACGCCGACCACGCCAGTCTTCCCGATGCCCGCAGTCACCTCGTACCCCGAAGCACGCAACTGCTCTGCAGCTATACCAGCAGTCCTGATCTCCTCCATAGACAGTTCAGGGTGAGCATGAATGTCGGTGTAGATAGTTTCCAATTTGCGGAGCTGGCCGTATAGATTTGCGAAAATCGATTCGGAGGGTGTGAGGACTCTCTGCGCCATTACTTACTCCTCTATTTGAAATGCCTGTAGAGACTCCGCACGGAAGGACCGCCAACGGCAGTTCCTGCACAGCAATGCGGCCTACAGCGTGAGTGCGAAACAGGCACTGGGGGAACTCGGGGATCCCACTGATATTCGTCCGATTCATCCCGCTCGTCATTTCTATCTGTCATGATGACCTCGCCTCGGTCAAATGCCACAGAGTAGGTGAGCAGATCAGAAAACTAAGCGTACCCAGGCTGGTAATTTTACCCTCAGCAACCACCCCGTAAGAGAATACTCCGGTGGCGGCGGCCGTGCGAGTTGCCGGGTTGCGGCAGGCCGACGCTCTTTAGCGTGAGTTTGTAAATTGTTCATTTACTCGTTGGCATCCATTTTGGAGCCGTCGGGTTCAGACCCACAGAGCAAGAAGAAGAAGGCTCAAGATGAAAACGCGGCAGCGGCCTGGAATTTTCGGGGGTTTGTTTGTGGCCGCCATGCTGACGGCAGCACTGATTGGGATTTTCTTCTTCGGATGGAGAGTAGCGGGGCTGCCGTTTGTGCCTTTTGACACTTTCGACCGACTGACGCGGGTGCTTCCCGGGCGCTTCATCGCTTTTGGCATCGGAACCATGGTTGCCCTGATTCGGGGGCTGCACCTCGGTCCGACTTCAGCGGCCGCAAAGATGGCAGAGCAGGCGATGGCGATAGTCGGCCTGTTTATCGTTGGAGTTGTCGGTGGTGGAGTATTGTTCGCGATCCTTCACGCGAGGCGCAAAGGATACGGCATCACTTTAGGACTGGCTCTCGGATTTATCCTGTGGCACTCGAACGAAATCTCTTCTTGAAATTGTGCATTAGCGAGCCTGCACTCGCGCGCATGCGTTGCTATGAAGAGAAAAACATCACCTCGCCCTCGCGCTCCATCGAGGTCAATGCAAGGAGAGTGAACCATGGCTGAATCAGCGCACGTGCAAGTGATCAAGGAAACGCCTGCATACTGGAGGGTTGTGTTCAACTACCCGCCTTTCAATA
>DASSIO010000016.1:0-25655 GCA_035691825.1 Terriglobales bacterium
TCTTCTTTCCGCTGCTCGCAGCTTCGCACTGCGCGACCGCGGGTTGCGATCAATCTCTTCTTCGGTCGCCGTCACCGGCTTCTTGGTCAGCAGCTTGTAATGACCCTGCTTCACGCCCTCGCGAAGACTGTCTTTCACTATCCGGTCCTCCAGCGAGTGGAAGCTGATGATCACCAGCCTGCCGCCCGGTTTCAGCAGCTGCGGGGCCGCGTCCAGCAGCGCCCGCAGATCGTCCAGTTCACGGTTTACGAATATTCGGAGAGCCTGAAAGGTGCGCGTCGCGGGATGAATTCGCCTTTCTGCTTGGTTCATTGGCCGGGCCGCGGCTGATATGACATCCGCAAGATGTGCGGTAGATCGTATCGGCCGCGACCGGACAATGGCTCTGGCGATTCTCCGCGACCTCCTTTCCTCACCGAATTCGTAAATCACATCAGCAAGCTCGCGCTCACTCATGCGATTTACCACTTGATCGGCGGTCAGCTCGGCTTGCGGGTTCATCCGCATGTCGAGCGGTCCTTCCGCCTGAAAACTGAATCCACGCGCAGCGTCACTTAACTGCAGGCTGCTCATTCCGAGATCGGCGAGAATGCCGTCGAGGGTCGTTGGTCGTTGGTCGTTAGCTAGATCAGCAAACGAACCGTGGATCAACTCGACTCGAGGCCAATCGCTTTCGGAGTGACGGGCGAGGGCGCCCGTCGCCACACTCAGCGCCGCCGGATCCTTATCGACCCCAATCAAATGACCCGGTGCGCCGAGGCGTTTTGCGATTTCGTAACTGTGTCCGCCCAAGCCCACCGTGGCGTCGATATAAGTCCCGCCACGCCGCACGTTGAGAAAATCGATCGCTTCTTTTAAAAGAACCGGAACATGGCCAGCTTCCATTTCCGACCTGCCATGCCCACCCCGCTCGAGGGTGTGTCTTAAACCCGCGTCCGTTAGATCCCCAGACCGTCCAGCGTCTGCTCATCCTCGGCCGTGAACTTCTCTTCCTCAATCTCGCGGCGGTAGCCTTCGAGATTGCGAACTTCGAGATAGGTGAGGTTCCCGACTACTGCCACTTCGCCCTTGATCTGCGCCGCATCGCGCAGCAACTGGGGCATCAGCAAACGGCCCTGGCCGTCCATCTCGACCATCTGCCCCCAGTAGTTCACGCGATTCAGAAATTTCTTCTTCGTAGGATTGAAGGTGGAAAGCGCC
Organism: Terriglobales bacterium; assembly: GCA_035691825.1. Taxonomy (GTDB): domain Bacteria; phylum Acidobacteriota; class Terriglobia; order Terriglobales; family Acidobacteriaceae; genus Gp1-AA122. Next base: position 1,201 of record DASSIO010000016.1, read on the forward strand.
GCCAGCTTCTGCTCGATCCGTTCCCACTCCTCGAAGGGATAAACTTGAGCACTCTTGCCATCCAGGCTGGTGACGTAAAATTGTGCGCCGTACTTCTCGTCGATCACCCGCTTGAATTCGGCGGGGACCTTGAGCCGTCCTTTTTCGTCGACGCGAGTTGGGTGATTGCCGCGAAACATGCTTTGTTCTGCCTGTCACCGGGCGCGAACGCCTGACGGCGGCTACCACAGGAACGAGGGAGGTTAAAGCGGTCACAAATTCGGTCAGTTCAGCATCGTTGGGCCGGTTTTTTGGGGTGTCAGCTTTAAATCCCACTGGCGCCTCTCGCCGTTCTACTTTGTCCCACGAGCTCAATTGTCAAGACCACTTTGTACCACTTTTGACCACATCTTACGCCTAAGTAGTTGGCTGTCAAGGGGAAAGTTTCAGGTTGTAGGCAGGTGAGTTGCCGAATCGATAAAAGCGCTAGAAATTGCGGCTAACTGATTTGATGACCACAATAGGTTGGGTTTACTGGAGTGGTGACGAGGAAGATCACAGCGACCTGGGTTGTGGAAATCTCTGATGCTGGGTTTTTCGATGTTCGGTAATTTCGGCGAGCGGGCAAAGTCATGAGTGCGTCACCTGCCCCGCCTAAACGCGCTACTTCAAATACTTGGCCGGTATCGGCGCTTCCGGTGACTCAGCTTCCCAGAAAATGTCGACGATCCACCAGCGCTTGCCGTCATTGACTAGCTGGAAGCTGTTGATGCCGCGTTGAAATGGTTTGGGATCCTTGATGTCGTGGCGCGATTCATACGTGCTGAAGACTTGCGCCATGCGGTCGTAAACTTCGGCGTGATTAGCCACCCCACGCTCGTAGAACCCTTCCTTGGCGAAGTATTTGTCCGCCCCGCTGATGTACTCATCGAGGGTTAATGAGTGCACGGGCTTGTCGCTTCCCGGCTTCGTGGCCACAACAAACCGCACGTCGGGCACACACAGGGATCGCAGCCGATCCCAGTCACGTTGCTTGCCGGCCGAGCCGGATATCACATCATAGGCAGCGCTGACGATGGCATCTGTGGTCGCGACATCCGCGGCGTTTGCAGTTTTGCTCTCGGTCGCTTGGGCAAAGCAAGTCAATGAGATCAGAGTCACAAAGACAGCCAGTGCAAGAGTATTGCGCATTTTTTCTCCTCCGTTCCGAGATGTGAATATTTCAACGCCGGCTGTAATGAATAGGCCAGCGAACCAGCCAAGTTTTGCCGCCATCCTGGGAAGCTTCCCAGCTCCAATCCAAGGCATCTGCGGTAATGTTCTTCCAGACCATACGCTGCAGAAATGTCTTACCGTCAGCCGCCGTCGCTTCGCGTGACAGCACCATCTGGCCATTCTCAAACTGTCCAACAAAATCCAGGTAGCCGCCCTCGTTGTCAACCCAGGTCTGTTTCCATTTGCCTGTTCTCTGGTCGAAAGTGGAAACACTCGTGCCGCGCAAATGCATGGATGCGCCTCCTTCAAAGCTTTCTTGAATCACGCATCCGTCCAGCACACGCCGAATGGTGTTGGTACCGTGCTGAACTTCGCCGGGTTTTTCGCCAGGCCAGGTCAAATTCCACTGACCAACCCAAAACTCAAATTGCTTCTCCTGAGGAATAGCGCAGGCACTGGATCGTGCTGAATTTTGCGGCATTGGTTTACTCGCCGCCGACGCCGATCCCAAAGATACGATCGAGACCAGAAACGCTGTCAACGCCCATGGTGTCATGCTCTTGCCCCCGCGGACTAATTTTGTTCTCCGCCTCCGTGTTTTTGCTGGCATAGCTTGCATTGGCTGACGTTTTCGGCATTGTCAACCCGGTGTTGGACGGGCGCGACCGTACGGAGGTAAGCAAAGATCGCCTTTAAATCGTCGTCGCTCATGTTCTTGTACTCGCCATACGGCATGATGGGTTTCAACTCGCGCGCGCGAACGTATCCGGTACGCAGCACTTGTACAAACAAAGATTCATCGTAGTAGCTGATCCCCGAGGCATCGGGAGTGATGTTGGCCGAAAAAACACTTCCCCACGGGCCAGTCAGAGGAAATCCGCCTGCCAGATACATACCGGGAACACCTTGGCCGCGTACTTGGGGAGTGTGGCAAGCGGAGCAATCCGCCAGATTGAGCAGATACGCTCCCCGCTTGACCGGATCGGAACTGGCAGCGGTGTCGTTCGAAATAGGCTCCGTCACCGGCTGAGGCGCGCTGCGGATCAGATACTTCACCGGAAACACAATGTTGGTCTGGGGCAACGGGTGGCGCACTGGAGGAACGGTGCGGATGAACACAATCACCGACGCCAGGTCCTCGTCCGACATCTTGCGAAAATGTTCATAGGGCATCATAGGAAAAAGGGCCCGCCCGTCACGTCCGATTCCTTCGCGGATGGCACGGGCCAGCTCGTCATCGCCCCAGTTCCCGATTCCGGTTTCTTTGTCTGACGTGATGTTGGACGCTACAATCCGGCCCGGCAGTTCAGCAATCGGCATCACCTCGCCAGACCCTTCCATACCGGGCATAACCGGAGCACCATGTGATTTCCAATCGTGTTCGGAATGGCACCCAAAACAACCCGTGACGGCTGTCACCAGATATTTTCCTCTTTCCAGCCTTTGCGGCGTTGATTCGAACTTGCGGCTGGTTACGGCCCGGGCTTTCGGCCCAAGAATCGGTCGCCATCCGATTGTGGCGGTGATCGCGACGGCCAGCAGACAGGCGAGAACGAGCACACTCGTGGCGAGCCACTTCAGGACACGCTTCATGATTTCCCCCAGAACGGAATGTCCCTCGCAAAGCGTGCACCGCTTCTTCGAGCGGTTAGTCTTCGGGAGGAAGTGCAGGAGATTATCCTGTGTCTTTTGCCGGATGTGCAAGTCTGATTTAGGGGAGCAATCGAGTGCACAGCGACAAGTGCATGACAGCGGCTTTCTGAGTCGAACAAATAAAAAACCCGAGAGCGGCCTCTCGGGTGATTTCACCTACTGATTGAAGGCGACCATCAGGCTCTGAATCGCCGCCGCACCAGCCCTGCCAGGCCAATCAGGCCAGTTCCCAACATACTTAGCGTTCCCGGTTCAGGAACAACTCCCGCGACAGTAGAGAATCCTGTCGGCGAGGGGCACTTGCCAGTTCCGGGGCTGCAGAAATGCACGCCCAGAATGAATCCCTTGCCATTCGGCACGAATGATGCGGTAGTGATATTCCCAATCAGGTTGAAGCTGACGCTGGTGAGCTGAACATTACTGCCCTTACCTGTTGGAGCAAACTGAATCGCATCGAAGGTGAACTTGCCATCCGCGCCACCACCGAATTTGCCCGCGAGACCCGTAGCCGGACCGCTACCCTTGAAGTTCGTTCCGGAGAACTGGCCACCGAATGAACCAGCGCTCGTGGTGAAGTTGGTCATCTGCAAGCTGCCCACGCCCTTGATATTAAAGAAGAAGCCATTGGCGGAATTACCCTGCAGAGAATAGCCATTGGTCATGGTGACGTTTACCGACACGCCTCCGGAAATGTTGTTGATAGTCACCTGGCCACACGCGTGGCCGTTACAGAACAGGTTGTAGCTGTTGGCGAGCGCCGCCGGTGTCAGGCTCACGAGAGCTAACGCCAGAACCGCCAATGAGAGTCGAAGCCGCATGTTGAGCACCCCTGGAGTATTTGGGAGCGCATGGAGGATGTGCACTGGCCCACTCTCCCAAGTGCAGCTAACCTGCCAAACCGCCCGTCCGGAGCGGGGTTTGTAAGTACCTGGATTTCCATGTATTACCGGCGCGCGTCGTTGAGGCTCTGCGCCGGGGATATGCATGCTTTTGCACATGTGCTGCGGGTCGCTGCGTGCGAGTAGTTAACGTCCTTGGCTACGTACACGCGTGCCTGGACTTAGGGTCTACACTGCGGCGCACCTTACATCAGCACCGGCGGTTTCACGGTATTCGGCGTATAGTGGCTGTCCCATGGAGCGCTCCGTTTCTTCCGAACTCCCGCGCAGTCTTGGGTTAATTGACGCCCTGGCCATTGTCATCGGCATTGTCATCGGCGGCGGGATCTTCATCGTGCCGAATCTGGTGGCACGCGAGCTTCACTCGATGGCAGTAATTCTCGGCGTCTGGGTGCTTGCCGGCCTTGTTTCTTTCTTTGGCGGCTTAGCCTGCGCTGAGCTTGGGGCTATGCTGCCGGCGACGGGTGGTCAATATGTTTTCCTTCGTGAAGCGTGGGGACCGCTGGTCGGATTTCTTTGCGGCTGGTCGATGTTTCTGGTGGGGCGAACGGCGCAAGTGGCGTGGCTGGCTGTAACGCTGGCGCTATATTGCTCCTTCTTCTTGCCTTTGTCGCCACTGCAATCGAAGCTTTTGGGGTTAGCGGCTATAGCGTTGTTCACAGCCATTAATTATCGCGGAGTGACGCTAGGCGCGGCAGTTCAGAAACTCTTCACAGCCGCGAAGCTTCTGGGGCTATTGGCAATCATCGGTGGCGCATTTTTGTGGAGCGGTAAAACGGCGCACCTGGCGATACCAGCCGCTGGCGGAATTTCGTTCGGCAGCTTTGGAGTTGCACTGATTGCCTGCATGTTGGCTTACGACGGCTGGATCCAAATGAGCTTTGTTGCCGGAGAGATTCGCAATCCTCAACGGAACATTTTTCTGGCGCTCGCGCTGGGTAACGCAGCCTGCATTGTCGTCTACCTGCTGGCGAACGTTGCGTACATGCGCGTGCTTTCGATAGGGGAGATCGCCGCCAGCGATCACGTGGGAGCGAGCGTCGCCGAGCGCGTGTTCGGTTCCGCCGGGGGTGGGGTGGTAGCGATCATCATCATGGTGTCGATTGTCGGCACGCTTAACGGTTGCTTTCTCACCAGCCCCCGGCTGTACTTCGCCCAGGCGCGCGACGGCCTTTTTCTGCGGAATTTCGGCAACGTCCAACCGCGGTTCCAGACTCCGGGATTTGCAATCATCGCTCAAGGTTTATGGGCGGCGGTGCTGGTGGTGAGCGGCTCGTACGAAACTCTCGTCGACTATGCCATGTTCGCTTTGTGGCTTTCTTACGGAGTGATGGTGGCAGGGTTGATCGTGTTGCGACGAACGCAGCCCCATGCGGCACGCCCTTACCGCATGTGGGGATACCCGGGAACGGCGGTGCTGTTTCTCGTGGTCACGGCCTGGTTCTTGGGAAACACGCTAATCAAGCGCCCCGTTCCGTCCGTTGCTGGCCTGCTGCTGATCGCTTCAGGCATCCCTGCGTATTTCCTGTGGCAGAAGCGACTGCACGCGGCATCCACAGCGGCGTGAGTTGGAGATTTCAAGCCTTGCAGCCACTGCAACCTTCGCCGCGACCAGGCGCCAGCGATGGGGCTAACTCGGTGCAAGGGCCGCTTGTTCGTGGGCGTGATAACTCGACCGGACCAGCGGGCCGGATTCCACGTGGCGGAAGCCGAAGCGCAGGGCCTCCTCCTTGAGCATGCGGAATTCATCCGGGGTATAGAAGCGCGCAATCGGCAGATGATCGCGCGAGGGCCGCAGATATTGGCCTACGGTAAGAATATCCACTGCGCGCTCGCCCAGATCACGAAAAACCTGGATTAGTTCTTGCGTGCTTTCGCCCAGGCCGACCATGACACCGCTCTTGGTCACGATGCCAGGCGACAGCTCTTTCGCTTTCTCCAGCAGGTCCAATGTGCGCTGATAACGAGCGCCGGAGCGAACCGCGCGGTACAAGCGTGGCACTGTCTCAGTATTGTGATTGAGTACGTCAGGACGGGCATTAAGCACGATGCGAAGCGGTTCTTCCAGACCCTGGAAATCGGGGATCAAAACCTCAACTCGGCATCCCGGAGCCATCAAGCGAATCTGGCGAATGGTTTCGGCAAAGACCTTGGCTCCACCAACATTGTCATCGTCGCGGTTAACGCTGGTCACGACGGCATGTTTGATGCCGAGGGTAGCCACGGCTTCGGCCACGCGCTCTGGTTCTTCATAGTCGATTGGCTGAGGCTTGCCCTTGGGAACGGCGCAAAATCCGCAGCGGCGGGTGCAAATGTCGCCCAGCAGCATGAAGGTTGCGGTGCCGTGATTCCAGCACTCGCCGATGTTGGGACACTGCGCCGATTCGCAGACGGTGTGCAGTCCGAGTCCGCGAGCCAGCTTTTTCAAGTGATGGAAATTGTCACCCACGGGGGCACGCGCGCGCAGCCACTCCGGCTTGGGCTGGCGAGGTCTAGGGCCGATCTCGATTTGAACCAGTTGGGAAGTTCCGGCCATCCGTATGTTTGATTCTACATGGGGTTGGAAGATTCCGGAGTACAGGCGCGACCCGTCTCTCTATACACCCCGAAAAACTGGGGCCGATGCCGCGCTCCACACAGATCAGAGCGGTTGAGGCGCCCGATGCCATATGTGAATCCTTTAGAATCAATGGAGATGCGCTATACGGTCTTGGCTACCGACTACGATGGAACGCTGGCATCTCAGGGCAGCGTAGACGACAACACGATTCGCGCTCTTGAGAGGGTTCGGGAGGACGGACGCAAGCTCATCCTGGTCAGTGGCCGCCACTTGCCTGACCTGGAAAAGGTATTTTCGCGGCTGGACTTGTTCGACCGGGCGGTCCTGGAAAACGGGGCTTTGTTGTACCGGCCAGCCAGCATGCAGGAGAGACTGCTTTGCCATCCTGTGTCACAAAGCTTTCTGAACATCCTTCGTGACCGCCAGATTCCTTTTGCCGCCGGTCGAGGCGTGGTGGCGACCTGGGAGCCGCACGAAGACGCGGTGTTACGCGCCATCCACGACTTGGGCCTCGAGCTACAAATCATCTTTAACAAGGGCGCCGTGATGGTGCTGCCCTCAGGGGTGAATAAAGCCACCGGGCTGAAGGCGGCCCTTGGCGAACTGGGGGCGAGCCCGGAACAGACGGTTGGCATCGGCGATGCCGAAAACGACCATGCCTTGCTCGAGATTTGCGGATACCGGGTTGCGGTGGCGAATGCGTTGCCTTCTCTTAAGGAAGAGGCCGACCTGGTCACGACGGGCCGACACGGCGCTGGCGTCGTCGAACTGATCGACAAACTACTGCAGGACGAGTTACCACCCTCGCCCGCCCCTCAGCGGGACTCGGAGTCCGCCCACCCGGAGTGACCTCAGTTTCTTACTTGGGCGGTGGATTCTGTTGTGGCTGCTGTTTCTTCTTTCCTCCAAAGATGCCGATGATCTGCTGTACCGCATTCTGCTGCGGGTTTTGCCCAGGCTGCGACTGCTGTTGCGGCTGACCTGGCGCCGGAGTTGCACCTTGTTTCCCCAGCAATCCGCCCAGCAGTCCGGAAACGGCTCCGGCAGGATTGTTGCTGTTCGGCACCAGTCCCTTCAGTTTCATTTGAGTCATCTGCTGCAGATCGGGGGCGAACTTCGGATTCTGAAAAGTTCCGCTGACCAGCACAGGAATTGCGAGCTCACCCTGGTTGTTGGCCAGAGCGGTTTTCATAAACCCGCCGATCCCGGTCCCGCCAACACTCTGGCTGAAGCCTTTGGACAAAACCGCAGTCAGGTGCATGTTCAGCGCTTGCGAGGCCAGATCGGCGATTCCCGCGGCAGCGATGGACCCGATGTCGAGTTTTGCTTGCAGATTGTTGGTTTGAGCCACGCCATTCTTGACGAGAATATTTCCGGTTAGCGGCGAGATGTCGGTGAATCCCTTTGCCGCCTGACCAGGTTTCAAAAAGCCGGCGATGGCACCCAGTTCATGCGCCAAATCGACACCCGTGTAACGCAGATTCGCGACATTGAGAGCCATGTTTCCGTTGATGGCGCGAATGATGCTATCCGAACTGATGCTCTTCAGCGGACCGGCTGCGTGCATATCCAAGTTGATCGTTCCGTTGCCGCTGACCTTTTCCAGTCCACTCACTCCATAAGCTTTCGCCATCGAGAGGATGGCAGGCAACGCAGCGTTAGGAGCTTTCAATGTGGCGTTGATCATCGGCGAATTGGAAAGGTACTGCTGCAAGGCAAACTGTGCATTGAGCGTGGTGCCGCCAGAAATCGCGTTGAAGGGCGCGGATTGGATTTGCGTGGGGGTCAGCTTCAGATTTAAGGAAGGCACCTGCACGGGTTGGGCAATGTCTTTGCCGCTCATCTGAATGTTACGCGCGACAACGTCGCCGTTGAGGGCGGGTTTGTTGGCCGGACCGCGAGCCTGGATATTCGCATTCACATTTCCGGTGACATTCGTGCCCGGGGCAAAGGCGGTTCCAGTTGCCGCAGCCAGCTTGGCAACCTCGGTCAGAGAAACGTCCGCGGCCTTCAGGTTCAAATCGAGAATCGAGGGTGTCGACTTGGAATTAACGGTGCCGGAAACCTGGAGCGGAGTCGGCCCGAGCTTGATATTGCCGTTGCGAATGGTCAAAAGATCATTGTTGAGATCGTCGGTCGCGTCATAGTCGGCGGTGACCGGATAGCCGAGGTCTTTGCCTTGAAATTTCACGTTCTGGGCGTTCATCTGCCCTTTTGCGGAAAGCTTGCCGCCCTCGCTGTTGATGTCGGTTTGTCCGGTGAGAATTCCATCCGTGCCCGCCATAGCTGGCGAGTTGGCAAATTTTGCCAAGCCTGCAATGCCGACCTGCTTAAGGTTGAGTGTTCCGCGAAACGGGGTTGCGGCCGGGTTGGATTGCACGATTGGCCCGCCATCGCCTTGCAGACGCACTTCCTGCGAGCCCGCTCCCGGCATGTGCGCGGCCGCATCAATAGAGAACGGTTTGTCGGGCGCGAAATTCTTTAGCGTGACATCGATATGGTCGTACACCGATGGCTTGTTGCTCGTCTGCCGATCGGTGAGCGACAGCTGGCCATCATTTATCACCAGCTTGCCGAGAGAGAACTGCTGAGAACCTTGCGTGCTCGGCTGGTTCGAAGGCGTCCCCGCAGGCGTCGTTGGTTTCGGCTTCTGTGGCTGATTTCCGGCCGGTGCACCGGGCTGTGCCGTAGAGGACTGCGAATTTCCGAGTGATGCAAAATTCCAAACCCCTTGTTTGTCCTTGATCAACTCGACCACAGGGCGGTTCAGCGTCAACGAGTCGATTTCAACCGACTTATGCAGCAAAGGGAAAAGCTTCACAGAAACGTCGAGCCGTTGAGCCTGCACAAAAGGTTTTGGCGAGTTGAAGCGAGGATCATCCGCAATGGACACGTTTTCCACCTGAAAACGGGGCGGGAAGATGCCCAGGTGCATGTCACCGAGACTCACCTGGCGCCCAAGGCGTTTCTCCAATTCTGACTGGATGAGCCCGTGATACTGATTAACATTGAAAGTAGCCAGGAAGATTAACGCGGCCACGATGACGACGACAATGACGATGCCAAGAATGATTCCGGCCTTCCGCATGGCGGCACCTGCCTTTTCGCAACACAATTCATGTCCAGCTCAGTTTAGATGAAAAATGGACGGTAGAGTTTGGTGCGCGCAGAAATGTAAGTATAAGTGTTCCAAATTGATACGAATTCTAGGGGATCTGGATGCCTGAACAGAGAACAGCATCCAAGAGGCCGGCCCTTGTTCGGTTAGGTACTCCGGTGGCGAGGGCTGGAATTCCGTATGCCTGGTGATCACGTCGCGAACAGTTGGCTGCATGCGCTGGAGCTGCTGTACGCGGATGCCTGGTTGGAACCGCTCCAGCGCTATCGCTCGCCTCTTGTGTTCCGCGGGACGCCTGACGTGGACTTCGATCTGCGATCCGGCTTGTTACGCCTGGCAGGTAGTGGGAATGCAGCTCGGAAACTGGAGCCGCATCTGCTACGCAGCTTCCGCAAGTACGCTCAAAATACCTCACTTACCGATAGATCGACTTGGAAGTGGCTGGCTCTGGCGCAGCATCATGGGTTGCCTACTCGCCTGCTGGACTGGACCTGGTCGCCCCTGGTCGCCTTGCATTTCGTCACCGCTGATATGACTCGGTATCACCAGGATGGACTGATTCTCGCCGTCGACGGCTTGCGCGCGCGAAACCTGCTACCCCGAAAACTGAAAACGATTATAGAGAAGGAAGCTACTGGCATGTTCAGCATAGAGATGCTGGAGGAAGCTGCGCCGTCGTTGGCTGAATTTGACAGGCTACACCGCTCAGAGTTCGTGGCCTTTCTCGACCCGCCCGCTCTGGACGCCCGGATCGTGAACCAGTTTGCCGCGTTTTCAGTGATGAATGACGCGGGCGCGCGACTGGATCACTGGCTTGGACGTCATCCGGGCCTATGCAAGCGCGTGATTATCCCATCGGCGATCAAATGGGAAATCCGCGATAAGCTCGATCAGGCCAATGTTGCCGAGAGAATGCTGTTTCCCGGCTTGGACGGCCTTTGCCGATGGCTGGCGCGGTACTACACGCCACGGAGTCTCACAAAATCAGCAAACCCACAACGCAGTCGCCGCGTTCGACGGCGGCGGTGACGTCCGTGTGATTATCTGACGTCTTCAGTTCAGCGGTTTTCCTGAGCTCAGGCATGTGGCGCCGTGGCCGTCCAGAGATTCGCGGACGAGGCCAGATTGGTCGGCGCAGAATGTCCTTGCGCGCATTCCGGGCGCTGCGGGTGTAGCCACCAATTGGAAGTGGCGGGCGGGCGTGCTAGAGCAACCGGTCAGGGAGAAAACGTATCCATCTTTTTTGCCGCTGGCCAGCCGGGTCGGAATCAGCATGGCGTGGTGCTCATCGGGAGTATCCGCTCCGAATCCGTCCAGGTCTGAGAGGACACAAGTGTATCCGTGCGCCGGGTAGGTGCTGGCGTAAGTAACCTCCGCATTCAAGATGTTCCGGAACGACGCAAGGGCCGCTGCATCATTTGGCTGCTGATACATTGCTGCCCCAGCGGAAGGATGCATCGCCGCTGAATTTTCCGTAGCTGTTCTCAAGGCTTGTTGCTGCTGGATGGTATTGACCACGGTCTTTAGAAATTCAGGATCGGCGAGCGGGACGCGCACGGTCAGAGAGATTTCATTCAACTTCCAGATTCGAGCTTCTTGTTTCATCAGGAAGGTAAGCCGGGGAGACACCGCCGTGCTCTGCGGCTGTCCATCTTTATAAGCTTGAAACGAGACTTCGATTTCATCCTCGTCGGCGCGCAGATCATCTTTTTCGATGTTGACCTCGAACTTGCTTTGGGTCCGATCGTCGTTGAAGGCAAGCAAAGTTGAACCAGTATCAAACGTCTGAACATGTGATCCCGGGGCCTTGGCCAGGGCGGTGAACAGGGAAATCTGATCGAGAATGGATGGGCCGTTCCCGGCGGCGGTACGCAGCGCGGTGCGGGTAGCGTTAGGCAAATGCTTCTCAAAGCTGCCGGGCTGTCCGAAAAACATGTCCAGCAGCGCCTGCCGCGCACTTTGCGGACTGTGAACATTCTGCGCGCTGACAGGAAACGACGCGACAACCAGCGCCATCAACATAACAATTTGCTTCATAGGAGTCCTCGAGGTGATTGGGCTCATGATGGCATCGCTGGTCAAGCCGGGCCAGTTACGAACGTAAGAACACGCGCCCGCTCGGCCCTGTATCGGAGCTGTCTTGTTACAATTCTCGGTCTCATTCGTCTATGTACCCGCGGGTGTGGAAAGGATCAACATGCGGCTACCAGCTTTTTGTGTCTTATTCCTCGTAGTTTGTCCCTTAATTCATGCGCAAACGACAACGACCTCCTCAAACGCGGCCCCCAAATTGCAGCATTTCAGTCCGGATCAGGCGAACAAGTCACTAGACCCATGCTCTGACTTCTTTCAATACGCGTGCAGCAAATGGATCAAGGCGAATCCGATTCCCGCGGACCAGCCCGCGTGGGGAACTTTTGGCGCGCTGGCCATCTGGAACATCGCCGCAGTCCACGACACGTTGGAGCAGGCGGCGAATGCCTCGAGTCGAAGCGCCGTTGAACAAAAAGTCGGAGATTACTACGCCTCATGCATGGACGAAGCGGCGGTCGAAAAAGCGGGTCTCACTCCCGTGCAGCCCATGCTCGATCGCATCGCCAAGCTGAGTGATAAGTCGCAGTTGCCGCAGCTCATTGCGGAGATTCATCAGGTCATTCGGCCTGCCAACCTAAACTTTATCGACACGCAATATCCTGGCGTGCTTTTCGGCATTTATGGAATGCCTGATTTCAACGATGCGCGCAGGACGGTGGCTGGCCTCGATCAATCAGGAATGGGAATGCCCGGTCGCGAGTTCTACCTGAAAGACGATGCCAAATCGAAGGAAATTCGCGAGCAGTATGTTAAGTACATTGCACAGATTTTGGAGTTGAGCGGGACGCCCCAGGCGCAGGCGGCCGATGACGCCAAGGTCATCCTCAATATGGAAACGGCGCTCGCCAATGCGGCCATGGACGTGGTGTTGAGACGTGATCCCAAAAACCAGAACAACAAGATGACGCCGCAGCAGCTGCAGGCGCTCACGCCATCATTCAATTGGACCGAGTATTTCCAGGCCATGGGAGTGTCTGAGCAACCGCAGTATCTGATCCTGGCGCCGGATTTTTTCCGCGGAATGGAGAAATTGATTGCTTCTGAGCCGGCGGCGCACTGGCAAGGCTATCTTCGATATTCCCTGCTGAGGTCGATGGCAACCTCGCTGAGCAAACCGTTCGTGGATGCCAATTTCGATTTCTTCGCCCGCACCTTAGGAGGGACGCAACAGATCCAGCCGCGCTGGCGGCGGTGTTCGATTTATGCGGACGCGGACCTGGGGGAAGCGGTCGGCCAGGCCTATGCAACGAAATATTTTCCGCCGCAGAATAAGGCCCGAATGCTGGAAATGGTGAAGGCGATCGAGACCGCGTTGCACGAAGACATCGATGCTCAAAGCTGGATGGAGCCGCAGACCAAAAAGCTGGCTCACGAAAAACTTCGCGCACAGGTAGACAAGATCGGCTATCCCGATCACTGGCGCGACTACTCCTCGGTCGAGATCAAACGAGACGATTTCGTCGGGAATGTGGAGCGGGCGTCAGGCTTTGAAATTAAGCGCAGGTTGTCCCTGATCGGCAAACCTACCGACCGTTACCTGTGGGGGATGACTCCGCCTACGGTCAACGCCTACGAGGATGCGCAGACCAACACGATCAATTTCCCCGCGGGCATTCTGCAGCCTCCGTTTTTTGATGCTGCACAAATTGACGCGGTGAATTACGGGGCGGTCGGCGCGGTCATCGGTCACGAGATCACACACGGCTATGACGATCAGGGCCGTAAGTTCGACGCCGACGGAAATTTGCGCGATTGGTGGACTTCGGCGGACTCCGCAGCCTATGACCAGCGTGATCAATGCATCATTGATGAGTACACGCAGGAAGTGCCCGAAGCGGGGGTCAAACAGAACGGCAAACTGTCCGCCGGAGAAGATACCGCCGACAACGGGGGCATCCACCTGACGCTGGGCGCTCTGCAGGATACGCTCAAGGCTCAAGGCAAGAACCTTGACAGCCCAGCCCCCGGCGGGTTGACTCAATTGCAGAGCTTTTTCCTGGCTTACGCGAACGTCTGGTGCGGGGATGTCCGGCCAGAATTGGCCCGCACTCTGGTTCTGACGCAGGGCCACTCTCTGGACCGATACCGCGTAAACAATGTTGTCGGCAACATGCCGGAGTTTGCCCATGCCTTCGGCTGTCACAAGGGCCAGCCTATGGTCCATGCGAAGCAGTGCCGGGTCTGGTGAGCAGGAGTGAAGGGGACCGAGCCGATCACCAGGAATAACCATGGTCCTTGCCACATGGATCCGGAAGGTGTCCGCATAAGGCTCGCTAGTGCGGCCGACATGCCGGCGATGATTAACGTCATAAATGCGGCATTCGCGATCGAAGATTTTATCGAAGGCACACGCACCGATGAAGCGCGTCTTGCCGAGGCGATGCGCAACGGCGAATTTCTGGTAGCCCAGGACGATGCGGGCGGCATCATGGCTTGTGTCTACGTCGATATCTATGGTGAGCGCGGGTACTTCGGCATGCTGGCTGTCGATCCGGCATGGAAGGGCCAGGGGCTAGGCCGCAAAATGATCGAAGCTGCCGAGGCGCATTGCCGCAAGCACAGCTGCAAATTCATGGATATCGATGTCCTGAGCCTGCGCCCGGAGTTGCCGCCGTTTTACCGAAAGTTGGGCTATATCGAATCTGGAACGGGAGAGTTTCGTCCCTCCAGACCGCTGAAACCAGGATACCAATGTCACGTCATCAAGATGTCGAAGAACTTATAGCAAGATCGATTTTGCGCGCAAATATGTAGAGTGGCCGCGATTACCTGCCCTATGGAGTAAATCTTTCAAGACTGGGCCGAGCTAAAGCCCCAAACCAAGGGGTAACTCAAGAAACCAAAATCTCGCGGGAGGTGATTACGCGCGGCTCAAATCTCTCCCCAACTCTCGCCGCTTCCTTCTTCCCTGCTTGCGAGCTTTCCGGGAAAAATAGTTCTCTCAAGGCCCGGCAACTCCGCGATGCAAGCCTGCCAGTGCCAGAATTCATCAGCGCAAACGCTTCCGGTTCGTCGAAAAGATCGTTTTCGGTGAGTAAGTGTCCCTTGGCTTTGACAAGCCATGGTTGCGATCGACAAAAGCCAGCACTTCTAAAACAGATTTTTGCTCCCAGCCCGTATAAATGTTCGAGCGATAGAAGCGCGCGTAACTATTGTGGCCCTGGTCATTCACTGGGTTATGAAGAAGATTCCAGTGTATGTCCGAAAAAGAACAGACGGCACGCAGACAAGTGCAGATGATTTCCAGCAGCGGAACTCGTGAAAGTCAGCGGCAAAATCAGGTTTTACCAAAGCTCATATACAGCCAAGAAACTGCCATCCTGATCTGTACCTGCACAAGGCAGTGCATCGAAGCAGCTGTAGAGAGACCGAAGTAGACATGTGGAGAGGAGCGAATCGGACGCATGGAGAGTGGCAACAACGATGTCTTCCCCAATCTTATCCTGTCGTCCCTTCCCCCCGGCGAGATCAGAACGCTGCACCCCCTGCTGGAATCTCAGGAACTACCCGCTAATACCATCCTGGGCGATACGGATAAGCCGCTGAGCTACGCTTATTTTCTCAACAGTGGATTGGCTTCCTTCGTAGTGCCGACAAAAGAAGGCCGCAGCGTGGAGGTCGGGGTGGCTGGCAAAAGCGGCTGCGTCGGGGCTGCGCTGGCCTTTGGTGTGCGGCGAAGTAATTTGCGAATCATTATGCAGGTTGCCGGCACCGGGTACCGTATTCGAGGTGAAGACCTGCAGAGAGTCGTGGCATCGACTCCGGGTCTTTTTCTGCGGCTTGGGCGTTTTATCCTGCTGCAAAGCATGCAGGCCGCACAGACCGCAGCCTGCAACCGGCTGCATAATCTGCAACAGCGGCTGGCCCGCTGGCTGCTTATGACCGATGACCGGGTGGGTGCAGAATTCGAAATGACCCAGGAATATCTTGCGGAGATGCTGGGCACCGGACGCCCAAGCGTCAGTATCACCGCGAGTGCGATGCAGAGAGCGGGGGCGATCCGCTACACGCGCGGATTAATGAAGGTGGTGGACCGCCGGCGCCTGGAAACTCTGTCCTGCGAGTGTTATGCCGCCGTGCGACGCTTTCACGAGGACCTGGAACTGGCGCGCTGAAACCGCGGGTGTCATCAAGATGGATCCGAGTTGCCACCTCTTTGATGACCATCGTTTGCAAATTCTGTCCTGAATACCCCACTGAAAACTCTTGCCCTCAAGCTTTGGCCCTTGTATTCACTTGAGCGAGAGCACTTTCGGCCGATCCGGGGATAGCCTGCGATTGCATCTTTTTCGGCTCCTCATCCGTATACCCGGGTAGCATGAACAGCGCAGCATACTACTTCGTGAATGCGATGGAATCCGACGCTAGCGCGATTGCTCGGGGACTCCGGCGCCGTGATCCGGACCTGCTGGACCGCCTAATCGAGCAGTATCAGCACCGGCTGCTTCGCTATTTGGTGTATCTCTCGGGAAACCGCGAATTGGCGGAGGATCTGTTCCAGGAAACCTGGATACGCGTTCTGGAGCGCGGGAGTCAGTACGATCCCAAATACGAATTCAGCACCTGGCTTTATGCCGTGGCCAGAAATCTGACTATCGACTATCTGCGAAAGAAAAATCCGATCAGCCTTGACGGGCTCATGGCCGATGAAGAGCACGCGGCAGCTGTCGAACCAGCCGACACCCGGCCATTGGCCTGGGAAATCGTCGAGCAGCAGGAACAGGGAGCCCGGATCAACTCCGCTTTAGTAAGTATTCCAGCGGAGTACCGCGAGACGGTGGTTTTGCGGTTTCAGGAAGGACTGGCGCTGGAAGAGATTGCCACCATCACGCGAGCGCCGCTAGGCACGGTGAAATCGAGGCTGTATCGCGGACTGAATATGCTGATGTCGCGACTGAAGGGGGCGCAGGCATGACGCAGGACATGCATGACCGGGCACGGAAGATACTCGCTATACGACAGCCTCTTTCGGATGCGGAACAAAACTGGTTACGCACGCATCTCGAGGAATGCGCTGCGTGTCGCGACTATCGCGACCTGGCTGCCCAAGTCGTTTCCGCAGTGCGTTCCATTCCCCTGGCTGCGGATTCACGCCTGGTGCGAGCAACGCAGATGCGGGTACGTTTCCACGCGAGCCGGTTGCGCGAAACCCGGGAACGCATGTGGCTGGTGGGAATCGCTTGTCTGGGCGTAGGCCTCTCGGCCACGCTGACTCTTCCACTTCTGTGGCGGATGTTTTCCTGGATGGGTGCATGGGCAGGAGTGTCAACCGTCGTTTGGCAAGCGGGGTTTGTCATCTTCTTCGTAGCGCCGGCGCTGGCAGTGAGTGTCCTGTTAGTGGCTCGTGGCACGCACGTCAGCAGCCACGGCGAAAAGCAGTGGAAGTAAAGCGGACATGAGAAGGCGGGCGAGTTTATGCAGGTAAATAACGAAAGTCATTCGGGACTGAGTGCGGAAATCAAAATCGTTCCGACATGGGCATGGGCGCTGGCGGTCATTGTCTTCATTTGCGCACAGTGGTTCTTCAACATTGCTGTTGCGCATCATGCGCATCCGCCACAGGCGTGGTCACGGCCCTTGCTCGGCCTTTTAGCCGGGGTTGTAGGCGGTTGTTATCTGTTATTGATCGGATACGTGAACCGCGACGCGCGACGCCGCGGGATGAGCGCCATACTTTGGACGCTGGTAGCCATTCTTGTTCCCAACGGGCTGGGCTTTATACTCTACTTCCTTCTGCGGCAGCCGCTGCGCGGTGTCTGCCCCAACTGCGGGCACGGGGTGCAAAGCGGATTTAACTTCTGCCCCAACTGCAGTAATAAGCTGAGCCCGAGTTGTCCACAGTGTCAGCGGGTAGTTGGCATGAATGATGTCTATTGTCCATATTGCGGGACGTCCCTGCGCGCGCAGGCGCCACCTGCGCAAGTGCCCTGAGCAATAACCCCAGGGCAGAAAGGACTCAGCGCGCCGTGAATTTCGAACTGACGCGCTGAATCCGGCTATCCGCATGCGATCAAGAGCTGGCTTAGCCTTGCGATCCTTCTGGCGCATGCAGCACGCGGAAGGTGTTGCCGCCGTTGGACCAGACCAGAACCAACGCGTCCTGCCCTTGGGGTACCGAATCGAGGACCCGCTTCACGTCGTCGGCCGATTTCGTGGGACGGCGATCGACCTCGAGGATCACGTCGCCTCGCTGTATGCCTGCGTTATCGGCAGGGCTGCCGGGCTGCACCTGCTCCACTACGGCTCCGTGGAGATCGCCGGGCGCCTGCAGCTGTTCGCTCACCTCGGGAGTGAGATCGCCCAGACCCAGGCCCCAGCGCGCTTTGCCACGGGTTGCATTCTCGTTGTCCGTGCCTTCGTCGTTGCGGGCGCCCATCGCTTCCAGAGTTACCGGAAGTTCCATGTTCTTACCGTCGCGTAGTACGTCCAACTTGATAGTTGTCCTTGGGGCCTTTTGCCCGACTTCAACCTGCAACTGGCCGGCATCGCTTACTTTCTGACCATCAAGACCGGTAATAACATCGCCAACTTTCAAGCCGGCATGCGCCGCCGGCGAGCCCGTCTCGACCTGCGATACGACTGCCCCTGATGCGTTGTTGACGCCGAAAAATTTCGCATTCTCCGGGGTGACATCGCTGATGCCAAGTCCCATGTATCCGTGGGCTACCTTTCCGTTTCGGATCAGAGCCTCCGCCGTCGGGCGTACGATCTGGGACGGAATCGCGAAGCCCATGCCGGTGAAAGTTCCGGAAGAAGAAATCAGGAACGTATTAATTCCCACGACTTCGCCGCGAGCGTTGACCAGCGGGCCACCGGAGTTACCAGGATTGATGGCGGCGTCGGTTTGAATGAACTCGCCGGGTTTACGCCTGTCCTGGGCAAAAGGATTGGGACGATTCAATGCGCTCACGATGCCGCGGGTCACTGTGAAGCGGAAGCCAAAAGGATTTCCAAAAGCGAGCACGCTCTGTCCAGGATGGAGCGCCTTGGAATCCCCCCACGGCACATTGGGGAAGTTGTTGCCGCTGATCTTGAGCACAGCGAGATCCGTAAGCGGATCGGTACCGACCAGTTTGGCGGGAAAAATCCGGCGGTCACTCATGGTGACCCGAATGTCGACGGCGCCATCCACCACGTGATCGTTGGTGATGATGTATCCATCCGGAGAGATGATCACGCCGCTGCCCAGGCCATGCTCAACTCGAGCTTGGGGCTGCGCCTGTGGGCCGCGGAAGAATGGGCCAAAGAACTGCTGCATGTCATCGGGAAAGTGCTCGAATTGCGCCGGCGTTGCTTTGGCTCGCGAGGTGACGGTCACGTTGACGACGGCCGGAGTCACACGAGCTGCCAATGTTTCCATTGCCTGGTCCAACGACAGCAGAGCGCTAACGCGGCTGTCATCAAGCGGTGCAGTCGTCGGTGAGGTGGTCGCCGCCCTCGCCAGGGAAGGGCGCGTGAATTCGTATCCGGCGACGGATGCGGTGATGGCTAGCGCGAGAACAGGCGCCAGGAATCGGGGCAGGTGTAACGCGTACCAGACTTTCTGCGAGGTGCTTCTCATTTCTTCCTCCTGATTTACAACTAATTGATTAGTAATTAAACTTAAAAAAATTTCCTAAATAGAGCTGGGCATCACCTCTGTCCGAAGTTGTGGGCTTGCCTGCTGCACAAAATCGAGCCGCCAGACTGCAACACCCCAGACGACCTGTCCTGAACCGTCCACAATGCGATCTTCAACAACTACCAGCATCGCTTGCCGCGCATGAGACGCTGGTCTTGCGTCGAGGGACTTCGCGGGAATCACTCTGGGCGTGTTCAACGAGGTTTTCTTGGCAGGGACGGAATAAGTCACCGTAACCGGTGTGGCCCGCGGTGATCTCCTCGATCGTTTTTGTAATGCTGAGCTGGGGGCAAGCGCCGTCGGTCCAAGCTTCAACGTTGCGGGGATTACTGCCGCGCCGATGTTGTTCGCTGTCGAAGTCGAAATCTCCTGCCGGGGTACTTGTGGAGAGCTGGCAAAGCCGACCAGCGTCGGCGCGTAGCTGATGGAGCCCAAGAATACGGTTGCAAGGGCAGCCACAGTACCTATGACCCGGAACGAGAACCCAGTCGCGCGAGGCCGCGTGTTGTCCATGATGTGGCTAACACGGAGGGATACATGTCCGAGACGATGAACCGCCGCCTGGGCCAGTGCGATTGTCCGTCGAAAGAAACTCTTTTCTGCCAGTGCTACCAGGCACTGGGCGTAGACCCGAGGATTGTCCGTGGCGGACAGCACCATGTCATCGCAGGCCATCTCGCGCTCCAGCGAGAGGCGCCGGTCGATCCACCAAATAGCAGGGTGAAAGAAGAACAATGCGCACAGGAGTTTCTGGCTGAGGTTGGTCCAGTCATCCCACCGTTGCAGGTGTGCGAACTCGTGGAGCAAAACCGTATTCAACTGCTCAGGTTCGAGTTCCTGCAAAGCCCAGCACGGAATCACGATCGCAGGCCGGAGGAAACCCATCGCCGTTGGCACCGAAACGAGCTCTGAAACGAGAATTGTGACCTGGGGACGCGATCGGCAATCTGCAACCTGCCGTTGAAAGCCGTTGGGCAGGGTCGCAAGCTCGATTGGTGTCGCCGACCGACGTACTTTTCTTAGCTGAACATAGCCGGCCAAAATTCGGGCCAGTGAGCCTGCCGCGATCAGCAGCCACAGGCCAAAAAGCACTGGCGCGAACCATTCAGGAAGGCGAACTGCCGCATGTAGGGTGGCCCCAGACTCCGAGATGTGCGACAAGAGGCTGTACGCGAGTGGAGTCGCGGCCATGGCCCCCAGAAGGCTCGACAAGATTGCAAATTTTGTGGCCGAACTCTGACGACGGCAGAGGCGAAGGATCGCCCAGAACACCAGAAAGAGGATGCCGCCGGCCACGACAGAATTCAGCATTCGCTCGACGGTTGCGCGCGCGAAGATGTCGAAGTTAGCGGTGATCATCAGCTATTGTTTCCTCTCCAACAACGCGCGAATGCGGTTCAACTCTTCCTCGTCGACTCCGCGCTCCTCCAGGATGTTGAGGGCCAGGAGTTCCTGTGAGTTCTTAAAAAAACGGCTGACCAGGTGCCGAATTTCCGAACGGGTGGCCTCCTGCCGTCCGATACAGGGTGCATATACGTGAGCGCGGCCATCCTTGACATGCCGGACGTAACCCTTCTTTTCGAGGATGCGGATGGTGGTCAGCACGGAGTTGTAGGCGAGCGGCGGCTTATTGGAAAGAACATCAAGTACCTGCTGCACGGTAGCCTCGCCTCTGTCCCAAAGGACCTGCATGAGCCGGAGCTCAGCCTCCGTAAGCGTGGCAGATGTTCTTGGGGGCAAAACCCTTCCTCCTAAAGGCGCTCTGAAACCCTTATGACAGCTCCGAGGGATTGGACGGAGCAGAGTATATTTTGTCAACTAAAAATTTAGTTGCTTGCCGGGCCTCATTTGGTTGCCAATTTCGTTTGCAGCGGAGGAGAAATTCACAGCTTGCGGCTGTTGTTAAATTCGTCAACTCGCGTTATGCTGTGGCCCGCAGCGTTCAAGTCAGGGCCTGGCGGGTGACCGGGTCCAACGCGCTGACCCACGACGTTCCCCTGATCCTTACCTTCCCAGGAGGTCTTCAAGTGAAGCGTACCGCGCTACTGCTAAGCGCATCCTTGCTGCTCTGCGCTGCTTTACCAGCAGCCTTCGGACAGCGACAACTGCCCACCCTCAAGCCTTACACAACAGTTTTGCCAGCCAGGAACTTCAATTTGCAGGAGGCGAAAGCTGCTGCTGTCAGCGCGACTGGTCTGCAGATCTGGACCAAAACCATAAAAGCCACCAAGAACGGGAAGTCGTACACGTTCGCTATGGTGGGCCAAAACCCTTTTACGTCCACGGTAACGACAAACATCCCCACCGTGGTTATTCCTGTGATCGTGAAGATCGGGACCACAACTTTTAATCCCACGGTGGCGGACACGACTTGCATGGTGGCGCCCAACGACGTTCCGAAAACCGTCTTTCGGCAGTCGCCGCTGTTCAACGGGCACGCCTTTACGATGAATGGAATCGGTGAAGGTACTACGCAATACATTGATGCGTTCCAGCGCGCCAATTTTGCCATGAATGTCGCCGCCAACTATCACACGAAGCTATCGACCATTACTGTGCTGAGCGCACAGACATTCAAGGTGCCGGCGGGATCGGGTTCCGTGAATTCAACGGCGGGCTTTGGTAATGGCGGTTGCGGTCCCAAGCATAATCCGGCAGGGAAGTTCGGGATCATGGATATCAACGCGTTCGATCCATGGGTGACGAGTGTTGCGCTGCCGGCCGCGCATGTGACGCCCAACCAGTTTCCGATTCTGCTGCTCTACAACGTCGTGATGTCTGTGGGGTTGCCTACGATCAACAACTGCTGCATCAATGGGTACCACGGTGCAATAGGC
This sequence comes from Terriglobales bacterium, assembly GCA_035691825.1. Lineage (GTDB taxonomy): Bacteria > Acidobacteriota > Terriglobia > Terriglobales > Acidobacteriaceae > Gp1-AA122. Next base: position 23,177 of record DASSIO010000016.1, read on the forward strand.
GGGCAAACCTATTCGCCCATGGAATTTGACGAAACCGGTATCTTCGGCAGTGCGGTATCGGATACCTCCGTAGCGGCTCACGAAATTGGAGAGTGGATGGATGATCCCTTCGGCAATAATCCGACACCAGCCTGGGGACACATCGGCCAGGTCGGGGGATGCCAAGGGAATCTGGAAGATGGAGATCCTTTGAGCGGCACCATGTTCCCGGCGGTGAAGATGAGCAATGGATTCACCTATCACCTGCAGGAACTGGCGTTCATGTCGTGGTTCTACAACTCGTCGACGACGCCATCGACTGCCGCGGGCGGCAAGTTTTCTGACAATGGGACGTTCAAAGGCCCGTCAAAAGTCTGTCCGCCGGGAGGGACGTTCTAAGTTCCGACGGTTGAGTTAGTTACTCTCCGGAGCCGGAATACCGGCTCCGGGCTTCAAAACATTCGTTGACAGCAGCCTTGAAGTTAGGCGATAATCCCACCACTTTCCTATGCACACAGCGCGATTTAGCTTCGCTTTTTATTACCGCTACTACTTTACGAGTAGCGGCGCGGGCGAGGCGTGTGCCGAGGTAAGGCAATCATAAGCTAAACGCCAAGTTCAAGAATCCCGCAGCCGCAACTCAAAGAGAGTTGCGGTTTTTGTTTTTGTGCCGTTTTTGAGGAGGCGCCCAATGGGCCAGGAAGAACTCACGATGTGCCGCTCCAAGATCGATGCGCTCGATGCTCAATTGCTCGAAGTTCTCAATCGCCGCGCGCAAGTCGCACAAGAACTCGGTGCGCTCAAGCGGCGTTATGGCCTGCCGTTATGCGACCTGGAGCGCGAATCAGCGGTGCTGGCCAAGGCGCTGGAGAATAACCCCGGGCCGCTGGAGGATGCCAGCGTGCTCAGCATCTTTCAACACGTCATCCGCGAGTGCCGCCGCGTGCAGGACGGCCAAGCTTCTGTCCAACGATATCCGGAAACGGGCCAAGCGAGCCAGGGAGTGAACGGGAATGATCATCAATATGAATGAAGGCGCGAGTGAGCAACAACTTCAACATGTGATCGAACGGGTGAAAGAGGCCGGCTACCACGCACACGTCACCCGCGGAGCGGAGCGTGCCATTGTGGCTGCCGTGGGCAGTGGCGGACGACGCCATGAACTGGAGGCGCTGGCCGCGGCAGCGGGTGTTGCCGAGGTGGTTCCGATCGCTCAGCCCTTCAAGCTCGTCAGTCGCCAGGTCAAGCCTCAGGGCAGCGTAGTTCACGTCGGCGGAGTCACCATTGGCGACGGAAGCTTCGTAGTCATCGCGGGACCCTGTTCGGTTGAGTCGCGCGAACAGTTGTTTTCCACCGCGAAGGCCATCAAGCGTGCGGGCGCCAACATCCTTCGTGGAGGCGCCTACAAGCCCCGCACCTCCCCTTACGAATTCCAGGGACTGGGCGTGGAAGCGTTGCGGTTGTTGCGCGAAGTTCGTGAGCAGGTTGGGATGCCGGTGGTCACCGAGGTCATGGGCACTGAAGATGTCGACGTGATCTGCGAGCACGTGGACATGCTCCAAGTCGGCGCGCGTAACATGCAGAATTTCACGCTATTGCGAAGGCTTGCGACCGTTGACAAGCCCATTTTGCTGAAACGCGGACCGTCGGCCAGCGTCAAGGAATGGTTGCTTGCCGCAGAGTATCTGCTGGCCGGAGGCAACCGCAATGTCGTGCTGTGCGAGCGCGGTATCAAGACATTCGAAACGGAAACCCGCAACACGCTGGACCTGGCCTCTGTAGCCCTGGCGCGCGAATTGTCGCACTTGCCTGTGATTGCTGATCCCTCGCATGGAACCGGACGGCGAAGCCTGATCGCGCCCATGTCGCGCGCGGCCGCCGCTTTGGGCGCGGACGGCTTGATTATAGAAGTCCATCCTTGTCCAGAACGGGCGTTGTCGGATGGAGCGCAGTCGCTGGATTTTGCAGGATTCGAACAGGTGATGCATGGCTTACGTCAACCGCTGCGCCTAGGTCACATTCCCGCGTCATCGGAGCAAATCAGCGCAGCGGCGGCGGCGGCCGACTGACGATTGGAACCTTCTGGTCAGGCTCAGATTGTTTAGAAAGCTCACCTGAGCCTAGAACCGTCCTCAATAACAAGGACAACGGGTCAAATTAACCCAACGGGCTTACCTGCGTTCCAGGTAACTTGCTGATCGGCGGGCCTCAGCACTCGCTAATTTAGGCAGTGCGCTTGCATCCATCCATAGCAACAATCGGGCATCGACAAGGTTGCTGTGCCGATCAGTGGGGTTAAGTCGCGGAGATCCAAATACATACTGATGTCGCCCCCTGTTTCTGCCCCTTGTCCAGAAACACGTCAGCCGACAAGATTTGTACTCGCGTCTGACGATTTCTGTCGGTAACACGTTACCACCAACGACGGACTGGCCCAGGTCCGAAAAGTCCACCTGAAAAATCACGAAGTGCGGAGCCGCTCCCACAGTTCGCACGTGAG
>DASSIO010000017.1:0-19446 GCA_035691825.1 Terriglobales bacterium
ATCCCACAGGCTGTCTCAAGTTGCGTTCGTCACACCCGCTCTATCTCCCAACCTTGGCCCGCAAAGCCATCGGACTTTCCAACGAAATAAGCGAAGTGCGCAGTTCCTCGACGCCCCGCGCTTGCAATTTAGGAACTGCTCTCGTAATTTGAGCGCGCGCTCATTTAAGGATGGGTTTGACGCGCCGCACCCATTTGTCGGCGGGCGAAGTGAGAATGGTGGACATGGTCCGAGTACGATGACTGTCGGCGAACGCATTGTTGCCGGATTGAAAAATGCGGGGGTCCAGCGCCTGTTCGGGATGCCGGGAGGCGGCAGCAATGCGGAGTTGATTGAGACGGCCGCCAGACTGGGCCTGCCCTTTTCCCTCGCCCATACCGAGACCGCGGCGGCCTTCATGGCATGTGCTCAGGCGGAGATTACTGGTGCGCCGGGCGCCTGCATCGCAACGCTGGGACCGGGCTCCGCGGCCATCATGAATGGGGTGGCGCATGCTTTTCTTGACCGCGTTCCGCTTGCCGTCATAACCGATTGTTATCCGCAGGCGCTTGCCCACATGCAGCACCAGAACCTGCGGAACGGTGCCATGTTTGCCGCGGTTACAAAATTCAGCGCTCAGTTATCAGTTGAGAATGCCGGTGAGGTCCTCACAGATGCAATGCATGCCCTCGCCGATCCTCCGCCAGGCCCAGTGCACCTTGACGTCTCGGCGGAAATCGCCTGCTCGCACGGCAAAGGCGGGTGTCAGCCCGGCAAGGCATCGGCTTCCGCTTCCAGAATGGAAGATATTCCACCGCAAACGCAGCAACTCCTGCGACAAATGCGTCGACCAGTTTTTCTGATTGGTTTGGGAGCGCGGACAAAACAGATCGCGGCAGCGCTGCGGGAACTCTGTGAGGCTCGCGGAATTCCCGCGTTAGTCACGTACAAGGCCAAGGGAGTAGTGCCGGATCGCCACGCGTGGTTTGGTGGCCTGTTCACGAATGGCGCTTCGGAGAGGGATATACTGCAACGCGCCGATGGTTTACTGGCGGTCGGTCTGGACCCGGTAGAACTTCTGCCCGTTCCGTGGAGGTTTTCTGCTCCGGTAGTGAGTATTAACCCCTGGCCGATCCAGCAGCGGCAGATTCCTGCGATGGGGGAGTTTGTCGGGGACGTACCCGCCTGGCTGACAAAACTCGCGCAGTGCTTGGCTGCATGCAGCGACTGGTCGCAACCCGAAATCTCAGGATTCGTAAAAGCTCAGAGAGCCGCTATGCGGCCTCGCAATCAAGATGCGAAAATGGCGCCCCATGGTGTCGTCGAAGTGGTTGCCCACGTTTATCCTGGCGCGCGTGTCACGGTTGATGCCGGCGCGCACATGTTTCCGGTCATGTCGTTGTGGCCGGCGTCTGAACCCTGCAGCGTACTCATCTCCAATGGGCTTTCGACAATGGGATTTGCGCTCCCGTCTGCTATTGGCGCGGCGTTGCTCGACCCTTCGCAGCCGACGATGGCATTTACCGGCGATGGGGGACTTATGATGTGCCTCGGGGAGTTGCGTACCGCCGCACGCGAGAACCTGCCAGTCCGTATCATCGTGTTCGATGACGGGGTGCTGAGCCTTATCAAAGTCAAGCAGATGAAACGGGGATTCAAGACCAATGGCGTCAGTATTGGCGACATGAACTGGGGAGCGCTCGCCGGAAGCATGGGAGTTCTGGGGCGATCGGCCGCAACGGAAGATGAGCTATTTTCGTGCTTACGCGAAACCGCGTCCCATCCCGGCCCAGTGTTGATAGCCGCGAAGATTTCTGAGGAAACTTATCCAGAAACAATACGCGTATTGCGCGGATGAAAGTAGCAGATGCGTCGGTTCGCGTTACGTGCGACGACATGTGAATCCAAATGCCTCCATCCTGGCCTCGACAGATTTTTGATCAGTTGAAAGCGGCTGAGGTCCGGCAAGTCGCGTATGTTCCCGACGCCGGCCACAGCGAATTGATTCGGCTTTGCCATTCTGATCCAGAGATGTGTGCGGTGTCGCTGACTACAGAAGAGGAAGGCGTGGCCATGCTGGCGGGTGCCTGGCTGGGCGGCGATCGTGGAGTTCTGTTGATGCAGTCGAGCGGAGTGGGCAATTGCATCAACATGCTGTCGCTCAATCAGGAATGCCGGATTCCGCTTCTAGCTCTCGTCACGATGCGGGGGGAATGGGGTGAGTTCAATCCGTGGCAGGTTCCCATGGGCCGGGCCACGCAGGCAGCGTTGGAAGTTTCGGGCGTGCACGTTTATCGGGTAAATACAGCCGCCGAAATTTCAGAGACTGTGTGTTCCGCTGCCAAACTCGCTTTCGATTCGTCGCGAGCCGTTGCTGTTCTGATCGCGCAGCAACTGGTGGGAACAAAGAACTTCAACAAGTGAGTACGAGAATGCCGACGAGAGACAAAGGTCTCCTGAATCGACGTGCCGCAGTTCAGAGGCTCTTGCGCGCGCGTAAAGAGGAGCTTGTGATCGCGGGCCTGGGAAGCTCTGCTTTCGATGTGGCGGCCGCAGGTGACACGCCGCTGAATTTTTATTTCTGGGGTGCCATGGGAGGAGCGGCAATGGCCGGACTGGGGCTCGCACTCGCTCAGCCGAAACGGCGCGTTCTCGTGATGACGGGAGACGGCGAGATGCTGATGGGCCTCGGATCGCTGGCAACTGTCGCCTGCGAGAAGCCGCCGAATCTGGCGATTGTGGTCATTGACAACGAGCGCTATGGCGAAACGGGGATGCAGGTTTCGCACTCGGGCCGAGGAGCGGACCTTGCCGCAGTGGCTAAGGCCTGCGGATTTGAAAAAACATACACAGTGCACTCTCAGTCGGAGGTCGACCGCTTGGCAGACGAGGTTTTCGGATCGATGGGATTGATGTTCGCGGTGATCAAGGTCTCGGCCGAGACCGTCCCAGTATGCCTTCCGCCTCGCGACGGGCCCTACCTGCGCAGCCGCTTTCGTGAAGCCGTGCTGGGGTCCAACGCCCACCGCTAGCTACGCACTTCCATTATGATTGTCAGTCCTGAACTGCCTTTGCGCCGAAAGGACCGCTGTATCGGATCCGCGGACGACACTCATGGCTGTTGACATCGAAACTCTACGGCAGTGGATCGGGAAGACGGAGTCACGGACCGATCAAGTTACGCCGGTTCCCATCAGGGCGCTATCAGCGACTCTGGATCGGGAAAACGCGCCGGCGCGACCTGGGGATTCACTTCCGCCACTGTGGCACTGGTTGTACTTCTTGCCCATTCATCGGCAGTCGGAACTTGGTGCTGATGGTCATCCTCGGCGCGGCGGATTTTTGCCGCCGGTCGCGCTGCCACGGAGGATGTGGGCGGGGAGCCGTTTGCAGTTTCACCGGACGATCAGGGTTGGTGAAACAATTTCGCGCACTTCTGCGATTTCCGAAGTGACGGGCAAAGAAGGACGCACCGGTTCGTTGGTCTTCGTGACTGTACGCCATGAAATCAGTAATCCTGAAGGCCTCGCCGTAACCGAAGAGCAGGATCTTGTTTATCGGGAGAATCCAAAGCCTGGAGAGCCAGCGCCGCCCTCGAAACCGGTGCCTGAGCACTCTGAATGGCAGCGAGAGGTGCATGCGGACGAAGTGATGCTGTTCCGGTATTCGGCGCTGACCTTTAATGGGCATCGCATTCACTACGACCGGCGCTACGCAACAGAGAAGGAAGGCTATCCCGGACTGGTGGTTCACGGTCCGTTGATCGCGACGCTGCTTCTCGATGTTCTTCAACGCAATTTACCCGAAGCCGTGGTCGCTGAATTTGAATTTCGCGCTGTGCGGCCGCTGTTTGATACCTCTGCATTCTCGGTACATGGCGACGGCATTGCTGAAAAAGCGATTGAGCTTTGGGCGCAGGACTGCGACGGTACCCTGGCAATGAAGGCAACAGCAAGGCTGTTATAAAGGAATGCTTTTGTGCTAACCACAAATGCAAAGGGTTCGACATGCTAAATGCCGCCGATCAGCATCATGACATCCGAAAGGCCGTACGCGAGTTGTGCGCCGATTTCCCCGATGAATATTTCCGCCGCAAGGACGAGCAACAGGCGTATCCAGAAGAATTTGTCGAGGCGCTTACGAAGGCGGGCTGGCTGGCCGCGCTGATTCCGGAAGAATACGGCGGAGGCGGCCTTACTCTTACGGAAGCTTCCGTGATCATGGAGGAGATCAACCGTTGCGGCGCCAATTCGGGCGCATGCCACGGGCAAATGTACAACATGGGAACTCTGCTCCGGCATGGATCAGAGGAGCAGAAACGAAAATACCTGCCCAAGATTGCTAGCGGCGAATTGCGTCTCCAGTCAATGGCTGTAACCGAGCCGACTACCGGAACGGATACCACGAAAATAAAGACTATGGCGGTGCGCAAAGGCGACCGGTACGTGATTAGCGGGCAAAAAGTTTGGGTGTCTCGCGTACAGCATTCCGAGCTAATGATCTTGCTGGCGCGAACGACTCCTCTTCAGGAAGTCCAAAAAAAGGCCGAAGGCATGTCAATCTTCTTGATCGACCTGCGCCAAGCGATGGGTAAAGGGCTGGCGATCGCTCCTATCCGCAACATGGTTAACCATGAAACTAATGAAATGTTTTTCGACAATCTGGAGATCCCGGCAGACAACCTGATTGGCGAGGAAGGGAAGGGCTTCAAGTACATTCTCGACGGACTGAATGCTGAGAGAGCCCTGATTGCGGCAGAGTGCATCGGAGATGGGTACTGGTTCATAGACCGAATCGTGAAGTATTCGAAAGACAGAATCGTCTTCGGGCGGCCAATCGCGCAGAACCAGGGAGTGCAGTTTCCGATCGCGAAAGCTTACGTGAATGTCGAAGCCGCGAATCTGATGCGGTACAAAGCCTGTGAACTGTTCGACGCGCGCCAGCCCTGCGGGGCAGAAGCGAACATGGCTAAGTTGCTGGCCGCCGATGCTTCCTGGGAAGCCGCCAATGTCTGCCTGCAGTTTCACGGGGGATTCGGTTTCGCGGCCGAATACGATGTCGAGCGCAAGTTTCGCGAAACCCGGCTGTATCAGGTGGCTCCCATCTCGACCAACCTGATACTCTCCTTCGTTGCGGAGCACGTACTTGGGATGCCAAGGTCTTTCTAACGGAATGATGGATGCGTCCGCTCGATAACATCACAGTCGTCGCCTTAGAGCATGCTGTAGCCGGCCCTTTCTGTACCCGCCAATTAGCTGATCTTGGCGCGCGTGTGATCAAGATTGAGCGTCCGGGCGTGGGTGATTTTGCCCGGTACTATGATGAACGGGTTCGCGGCCTGGCGTCCCATTTCGTGTGGGTGAACCGTTCGAAAGAGAGCCTCACGTTAGACGTCAAGCACGCCGAGGCGGCGGGGATTCTCGAGCGACTGTTGAAGAGGGCGGATGTCCTACTGCAGAACCTGGCGCCAGGGGCGGCGACGCGGCTGGGATTGTCTTACGAAACTCTTAAGGAAAAGTACCCCCGGCTGATCGTGTGCGATGTTTCCGGGTACGGTTCTGACGGCCCCTACCGCGACAAGAAAGCATACGATCTGCTCATTCAAAGCGAAGCCGGATTCGTTTCCATCAGCGGTACACCTGACGAGCCTTCCAAAGCGGGACTATCAATAGCTGATATCTCGGCCGCTATGTACGCGTTCAGCAACATTCTGGCGGCGTTGCTGCAGCGGGAGAAAACGGGCCGGGGTTGCCGGATCGATATCTCGTTGCTGGAGAGCATGACGGAGTGGATGAGCTACGCCCTTTATTACGGATTTGATGGTGCGTCCCCACCGCCGCGAACCGGCGCGGCCCACGCGACCATTTATCCGTACGGGCCTTTTTCCACCGGAGACAAAAGAACTGTCATGCTGGGCCTGCAGAATGAGCGGGAGTGGGCAGCTTTCTGCGAGAAGGTGCTGGAGCAACCGGAACTGGCCAGTGATGCGCGCTTTTCATCAAATTCACGTAGAGTTGCGTCGCGGGCAGAGCTTCAAGAGATTATCGAGAAGAAGTTTTCTCACTTGTCGTCGGATCAAGTTGTGCAGCGGTTGGACGCCGCTGGAATTGCCAATGCCCGCATGAATGAGGTGCGGGACGTTTGGGAGCATCCGCAGCTGAAAGCGCGGCACCGCTGGACGGAAATGGATACACCTGCGGGGACGGTGCCTACTTTACTGCCGCCTGGCGCGCCAGAAGCGTACACGCCGCGCATGGATGCGGTACCGGCTCTGGGCGAACATACGGACAGAATTCTGAAAGAGCTCGGCTATGACGAAGACGAAATCTCGAAGCTCCACGCCGAGAACGTCGTCTAAGTGCGGGAGGTAATTTGTGGGAGATAGCTGTTCGAGCGCGACTCTGGCCGAGTTTGCGTCGACTCTGCGTTTTGAAGACATTCCAAAGCCATTAGTCCGACGAACAAAAGAGCTTTTCCTTGACTGGTTTGGCTCGGCGCTGGCAGGGAAGGGTGCGCGCCCGATCGATGCGATGGACCGCTTCGCGCAGCAGATGGCCTGCCGTAACAGCGGGCACTCGGAAGTGCTGATTACTCGCCGCTTCACCACGCCGTTTTTTGCCGCCCTGGTCAATGCTGCGGCGTCACATTTTGTCGAGCAGGACGATGTCCATTGCGGAGCCGTTTTTCATCCGGCAACGGTTGTCTTCCCGCCCGTCCTTGCTGTCGCGCAAGAGCTTGGGGTGTCAGGCAAGCGCTTGATAACGGCGAGCGTGGCAGGCTATGAGGTCGGAATTCGAGTGGGGGAGTTTCTTGGGCGATCGCATTACCAGGTCTTTCACACGACTGGAACCGCAGGGGCATTGGCATCGGCCGCGGCGGCGGGAAACCTGCTTGGTCTCGATGCGTCGCAAATGTTGGACGCATTTGGCTCGGCCGGCACGCAGGCCGCCGGTTTATGGGAATTCCTCCGCGACGGAGCAGATTCCAAGCAGCTGCACACCGCGAAAGCCGCGGTAAATGGATTGATGGCTGCTTATCTTGCGAAAGAAGGGTTCACGGGCGCCAAGCACGTCCTGGAAGGACCACGCGGAATGGCGGCCGGCATGTCGAAGGATGCCGATCCAAGCAAACTAACGGACCGGTTAGGAAAGCGCTGGGCGACCGCCGAGACTTCATTCAAGTGGCATGCTTCCTGCCGCCACACTCATCCTGCTGCCGATGCTTTTCTCAGCGTCATCGCGGCACATCGGCTGGACGCCGAGCAAATCGCCGAGGTGACCGCCCACGTGCACCAGGGCGCAATCGATGTGCTAGGTACGGTCCAGGATCCGGCCACCGTACATCAAGCCAAGTTTTCTATGGGAACGGTACTTGCGCTTCTGACGCTTTTTGGAAGCGCTGGCGTGAAAGAGTTTGACGAGCACTTCCAGGATCCTCGGGTTCAGGCCTTTCGCCAAAAAGTGAGAATGACCCTCGACGACGAAGTCGACCGTGCCTACCCGGCACGCTGGATCGGCAAAGTCACGGTAAGAACCAGCAATGGCCGGACTCTTCACGGCCGGGTTGACGAACCAAAAGGTGATCCCGGAAATACGCTCAGCCGGTCTGAACTCGAACAAAAAGCCATGCGACTGGCGAAGTATTCAGCGGCCGCTTCGGAAGATGAGATGAAAGCCGTATGCGCACGGATTTGGAAGCTTACGGAAACAGCTAAGGTGGGGCCATTTCTGGTTCAGTGATGACTCTTATGCAGGCCTCAATCGCTCGTTCCTTTTTGTTCGTTCCGGGTAATCGCCCCGAGCGGATTGAAAAGGCATTTACCGCCGGCCCGGATGAAGTCATCGTCGACCTCGAGGATGCGGTTCCTCCCGCGCAAAAAGCCGAAGCCCGGCGAGCCGCCGCGGAATGGTTTTCCGCAGGGAGACCGACACTGCTCCGAATCAATGGCACCAGTACGGAATGGTTTCGGGACGATCTCGAAATTTGCGCCCTGCCAAGTGTGGCAGGAGTTGTGCTGCCCAAGGCTGAGCAGACTCAGGACCTCGACGCGATCAGAGCGAAGGCAATGCCTTCCGCACGGATTTTTCCTCTGATCGAGACCGCCCAAGGATTTGGAAACGCTACACCCCTTGCGAGGCACTCATCGGTGCGACGCCTCATCTTCGGACCCATTGATTTTCAGCTGGATCTCGGGATCAGCGGCGAAGGCGAGGAGCTTCTGTACTTCCGTTCGCAACTGGTTCTTGTATCCCGCCTGGCGGGTCTTCAGCCGCCGGTGGACGGCATCAATACCGTCATCGATGACCTGGAGACCCTTCGCGCCGACACACTACGCAGCCGCCGCCTGGGCTTCGGCGGTAAATTGCTGATTCACCCCAAACAAATTGCCGTGGTGCACGAATGCTTTCAGCCATCCGCGGACGAGATAGCTTGGGCGAAACGTGTACTCGATGCCGCATCAGCATCGCGGGGAGCTGCCGTCGCTATGAATGGTGAACTCGTCGACCGGCCGATCATCACCCGAGCTGAATCAATCCTGCGAGAAGCTCAGGCAAGGTCGCCGCGTCAAACCTGACCTCGCGTCGCGCCAGTTCTGACAACTGCTTTCAACCTCCCCTTGAGAGATGACGCTGGGCGTGGTATACGTTCGGGATACTGGCAGTACGCGGCACGGCTGGTGGGGACGCCGTCCGCAGTGATCTGAGTAACTCCACGACACCAGACCGGGGGCGAGCTAACCATGTCCGACTTCAAGTTGACGTACGCGACCATGTTCGATCCCCCCGAGGAACTTCACGCTCGCTATGACTCGGCTGTTCCCAAAGTCCGGGCGGGCATGGGTAAGACGTGCGGAATGCTTATCAATAACCGGGACCACCAGTCCAACGGAACATTTGAGAACCGCTCGCCTGTTAACACCGACTGGCTCTTAGCCCACGTAGCCGAGGGAACCGCCCAGGACGCTAATCTCGCGGTAGCGGCAGCAAGAGCCGCGTTTCCGAAATGGAGTTCGACGCCCTGGAAGACTCGCGTTCAAATGGTCCGGCGTGTCGCGGACACGATCGAGGATCGGCTGTTTGAACTCGCCGCGGCGACAACGTTGAACGTGGGCAAAAATCGATTGGAATCCCTGGGAGACATTCAAGAAGCCGTAGACCTGCTTCGTGCTGCGTGTGAGTCAATGGAGCGCAACAACGGCTACACCGTAAGGATGGGGAGTGAGCCGTTGCCGGGCCATGTGGTTCATAACGTAAGCGTGATGAAACCTTATGGAGTGTGGCTGGTCATAAGTCCATTTAATTTTCCGGCTTCGCTGACCTGCGGCCCGGTGGGCGCTGCCCTCGTAAGCGGAAATACAGTAGTCACAAAACCTTCGGTTGAAACCGCGTGGGTCGTGCGGTTGCTGGCAGAGTGCTTTCGAGATGCGGGTCTTCCAGACGGAGTTTTCAACTACGTGACCGGGCAAAATAATCCCTTAGGACAAGCCTTGTTGGACAATCCAGAGGTGGCGGGTATCACCTTTACGGGCTCATACGCGGTGGGGATGAAGATCTACCGGGAAAATGCAGATTTTCGTTACCCGCGCCCGCTGGTTTTGGAAATGGGAGGAAAAAATGCGGCGGTGGTTTCCAGAAACGCAGACGTGGAGCGCGCCGCTTGGGGCATTGTCCGCTCTGGTTTTGGGGCGCAAGGACAGAAATGCTCTGCACCTTCGCGAGTCTTCGCGGAAGAGCCGATTTACGACAAGCTGTTGGAGCGAGTTGTTGATATTGCAAAGCCCCTTACTATCGGCGATCCCACAGAGCGCAACGTTTATCTTGGTCCGGTCATTCGGGAGCGATCGTATCAGGGGTTTAAGGACTACTGCCGTCAGTTGTCGGAATCTGGAAAAGTAGTCCTGGGCGGACGTACGCTAAATTCCGGCGCTCTCGCCAAAGGTTTCTATTGCGAGCCGACCGTAGCTGTTGAGGTCCCGCGTGGCCATGCCCTCTGGAAGCACGAGATGTTCGTGCCGATTGTCATGATTGAACGCGTAAAGGATCTCAATGAAGCATTCGAGCTGTCTAACTGTGTCGATTACGGACTAACTGGAGGTTTTTTCGGAACCCGATCGGAAGCCGAGAGATACCTGGATCAGATTCAAGTTGGAGTGGCGTATGTAAATCGCGCGCAGGGAGCGTGCACGGGAGCGTGGCCGGGTTATCAGTCTTTTGGTGGCTGGAAGGCGTCGGGCTGCACGGGAAAGGGAAGCGGAGGCCCGTATTATCTGCTATCGTACCTAAGAGAACAAAGTCAGACGATCGTAGATTAGCGCGAAGTTCGAAAGTTACTCCCCCCGTATTTTGAATCGGCGACATCACGAGAAGTGCGAATGCCCAAAACTTTTTTTCGCAAGAAATCAATTTCCAGGCCGGGAACCGGAGATGGGACGCGCGGCGAGGAAGCTTATCAGAAGATTCGAACGGGTATTCTGAAAGGGGAGTTCCCACCTTCGGCGGTGCTCTCCGAATATCAATTGGCTACCCAGTTCAATCTCAGCCGCACTCCGGTTCGGGAGGCACTTACGCGACTGGAGCACGAGGGCATGATCCGTACAGTGCCGGGGCGAGGCGCTTTTGTGGCGGAGCTTACTCCCCATGACATCATGGAAATCTACGAGGTCAGGGAGCAACTCGAATCCTATGCTGCCCGCATGGCGGCCGAGCGCATGGAAGCCGAGGACATTGCCAAGCTGGGAAAAATCATCGAAGAGATGCACGAATGCTCCGCCGCAGGATACACGCGGGAAACCTTCGAGACTGATATCAGTTTGCACAAGACCATCATCCGCTCAACGCAGAATCAGCGCATGTTCGCCATTCTGGCTACGCTGGATGACCAGATGCACCGCATTCGCTCGATGTGGCCACGTACTCCAAGATGGCTTGATGGGACCTTGGAGGAGCACGATCAAATAGTGAAATGCATCAAGAAAGGCGATCCCGACGGTGCTGAACAAGCCATGCGCAGACATCTGCGCTCTTCCTGCGAACATGCACTCCGTTTCTTAATGCCCATGCGGAAGGATTGAGAAGCGACTGCCGTTTTGGGTCGGCCAATCACTACCAAGCGCCTGATCAGGGTCTTCCTGCCCCAAGCACGCCCAGTATGTTATTTCGCCTGCAGAGAGGCAATGTAATCCGTCAAATTGTTGATACGCAGCATGGAGATGCTTTCGTGGGGATCTACGGATCGGAAAAGCGTTCCCCACACCGGCATATCTTTTGACCCATGCGCAGGAATCGAGTGTTGCCCGCTGATCGCTTCGTAGACTTCGTTTCTCGGGAAAGTCCCATTGTTCAGCTTTGCCAGCATGGTGAGGTCCGCTGGCGCCATCTTAAGCGCCGAGGCGGCTGGTCCATCCCCCTTTCCCGCGGTGCCGTGACAAGAGGCGCAGTATGCGCGGTACATCTCCGGGCCTGACGCCGGTGAAGTGTGGCGGATGGGAACTTTCTCAACGGTCTTCTTTTGTCCGGAAGCGAGGAAGGCCAGTGACACAGTTAATAGAATGAGCAGAGCAGCGAAACGAGAGTGCATCTGTCGCCTCCTGAGTTAGCCGGTGTCCCAGGTAATGGTGGCTGTACTACGAACCGGAACGCCCGACCGCGAAGTATGCGGGCTGCGCCGCACGCGGCCAAAAATTACACCCCTAAACTGCGTTTGTCAATCAGAGTACCAGCGGTGTACGACGAGTATACCGGAATTCCCTTGACACCCTCCTGCACTTGGTGAAGAATCCCCGGCACAGCTTTTCGGCTGCGCTGAGAGTGTGGCTGATTATTGCGCAACATTCTCTCGCGGCTATTGTGGGGTCACCGCAGTTTTAATATTCCTCGGCAGTTTTCATGATTGTGAGTTGCGTGGGGGTGACGTATGGCGCGATCAGCGTTTGCGGCGGTAACCACTTTCTCAATCGTCGTTGTTGCTCTGGCCGTCTTAATCGCACCGCCCCAGGCGTCGGCGCAGGGGGCCGCAACCGGAGCGATCTCGGGTGTAGTGCTGGATTCCTCCGGCGCGGTCATACCAAACGCGAACGTGCAAGTCATTGACGGGGCCACCGGTCAGCCGGTCCGCACATTAGTGACCAGCGCGGGCGGAAATTTTGCGGCCACGTTGCTTCCGCCCGGATCTTACACGGTTGTAGTCGCGGCGCAAGGATTCGGCCAGGCACGATCCGAAGCCGTTGCCGTGAGGGTCACGGAGACTACGGCTCTGCGCATCAATTTGAAGCCCGCAATGCAATCTGAGAAGGTTGAGGTCACCGGGGAAGTAGTCACGGTCAACACGGAAAATGCCACCACCGGGCAAACCATCGAACACACGGCCATAGGGGGATTGCCGCTGGCGACCCGAAACTTCCAGCAACTGTTGACGCTTTCCACGGGCGCCTCCAGCGGCCTGAACAATTCCCAGCAGCTGGGACGAGGCACGGTCGCGATCAACGTGAATGGGCAGCGCGAAGATAACAACAACTACTTGATCGAGGGAGTCAGCGCTACCGACTACAACGTCGGCAAACTGACTAATACTCCCCTGCCGAGCCCGGACGTCATTCAGGAATTTAAGGTCCAGACAAGCCTGTACGACGCCAGTTCCGGGCGGAACGGTGGAGGCATGGTCAACGCGGTCATGCGAACCGGAACCAATCAGTGGCACGGTGACATGTTTGAGTTCTTCCGCAACGACGTTTTGAACGCTAATGATTATTTCCTGAACCGTAACGGGCAGCGCCGTCCCGAGGTCAAGCAGAACATCTTCGGCGGCAGTGTTGGCGGGCCGCTGGGGGAAGGGGGGAAATTCGGCTACATTTTCGGCAACTACCAGGGGACGCGGCAGCGCAGCGGCGCTGACCTGGGGACGGTGATCAGCACTGTCCTGCCAATACTCCCGGCCGATCGCTCCAACAGTTCCTTAGTGAATACATTCCTGCAAGGCGTGCCGAACGCGCAGATCGATCCCGTCGTACTGAAACTGCTGAATACGCCCGGCAATCTCTTCTGCAATGCCGGCGGGTTCTTGATTCCATCCATCGCCGGAACTCCGGGAGTCACGAATCCGGCTTCGCCGTCGGTGAACTCAGGTAATTTCACCTGCAGCAACCCGGGCCGGTTCACGGATGATCAATTCACGACGACATGGGATCGGGAATTCCACGATCACAAGGAAAAAGTTGCTGCCCGGTTTTTCTTCAGTAACTCCGACGCGTTTAAACCATTCGGCGGGGGTGGCCTATTGTCCACCTACGGGACACCGCCCAGCAAAACCGATCTGAATTTTCCCCTGGATATCCCGGTTAGAACACGCTTCTTAAGCGGAACCTGGACGCACTTGCTCTCGAACAACAAAGTGAACGCGTTCACCTTCGGATATGTTCGGATCAACAACTCCTTCACCAATGTTCCGATTGTCAAGGCGAGCGATCTGGGGATCAACCGACCTACGAACGATATTGCCAAGGCTATTTACAAATTCACCTTCATAAGCTCGGGATTCCAGCTAGGCCCAAGCCCGGGAGACAACTCGCAAATTCAGAACAACTTTACCTACAGCGATGTGTTCAGCTGGACAAGAGGAAATCACCAATTGCGTCTTGGTGGCGAATTTGATCGGCTGCGACTCGACAAGGCCTTCCCCCAGATTTTCAATGGGCAGATGTTCTTTTCTAACACCCCGGCGACAGCTACCACCAAGGCATTAACTGACTTTCAGAATTTCCTGTTGGGAACTCCTCAATTTGTGTTTGGTCAGAGCGGCGCCTTCACGCACCAGTACCGGCACAACAACTTTTCCGTTTTCGCCCAGGATGATTGGAAGGCTACGCACAATCTCACTCTGAACCTGGGAGTACGAATGGAGTCCTTTGGGGCGTGGCACGACGATCTCTGCCACATCGGCAATTTCGATTCCTCGTTGCTGCTCGCAGGGCAAAATCCGTACATCTACCCCAGTTGCGTGAACAAATTCAATGTTCCGGGGCTGCATGGAACCGCCGCCTCCACCACACTTAATAATAATTACGCTACAGGCTGGGGACCGAGGCTGGGGTTGGCTTACGACGTTCTTGGTCATCACACGACTACACTACGCGCCGGCTACGGGATTTATTACGTCCAACAAGATGTCGGGGCTGTTGATAACCTGGCGTTCCAGGCTCCTTTGTTGGACGTCGTTTTCTTCGGCGCTCCTCCGGGATGCCTGGCAAACATCTTCGAGCCGGTCGCGCCTGCTCCCTGCCCGGGATCGCCCGGAGTTCCTAATCCCAACGCTCTGCCGCCGACGGGAGTGATCTCACCTGCGTTTGTCCCAGTTCTATCGCAGATCAAAGACTTCACAGACGCAAACGGCAATGTGACCACGGATACATCGCAGACTCCGCAGTACGTCAATAACGGTATCAATCTCTTCACTCTGCAGGTGCCGCGACATTACCGAGTCCCCAGCGTGCAGCAATGGAACCTGACGATTCAGCGGGATTTGGGACGCAAGTTCGTGCTGGAAGTAGGTTACGTGGGCAGCCATACGGTTCATTTGCGCGAGGTGCACGACGCCTTGCAGTCGGTCCTGGTAAGCCCGCAGAATCCGCTGGTGGTTACCGGGGTCAACGGGCAGCAATTTACGATAACGAAGAACACCGCCGCTAATGCGCTGGCGCGCAGCCGGTTCCAAGGCGTCAACGGATATTCGGCATTTGAAGCCTTCGTCGACGATGCTTACGCCCACTATCACTCGTTGCAGACAACGCTTTCCCGGCGCTTTGCCAGCAGCTATCTCCAGGCCGCCTACACGTTCGCAAAATCGACCGATGCGACCTCCAGCTCCAACACCGCCTTTAACACGGTGTTCAACAATCAGCTGAACTTGCGGGGCTCCTACGGTCCATCGGACTTTGATCGCCGCCATCGGCTGGCAGTCAGCTATCTCCAGAATATTTCGTTCTTTGATCACTCAACGGATTGGAAGGGAAAGCTGCTGGGCGGGTGGAGCGTCTCCGGTGTCACCGTATTTCAATCAGGCACGCCTTTCTCCATCATCGATTCGGGAGCAGGATCTGCCTTTGTGGGTCTTACTACCGTTCCAGGTGTGACCGCCAGCCTGGCCCCCGGGGCGACATTAGGGCAAGGCTTGACTTCGGGTAGCGTGCAATCACGCCTCGATCATTACCTGAACTTCAATGCCTTCCAGAAGGCGCCTGTAATCGGCGATGACGGTATCGCCACCGGATTCGGCAATTTGGGGCGCAACATCTATCGCGGCCCGTTCCAGCAGAACTGGGACCTGTCGCTGATCAGGAACTTCTCCATCACCGAGCGTAATAAGCTGCGCTTCACGGCGGATTTCTTCGACATCTTCAACCATCCGGCCTTCAGCATCCCGGCGTTTACAGATATCGAAAACCCGTCAGGCTTCGGGCAGATCATTTCGACGGACAACAATCCGCGCATTATTCAGTTTTCCGTGATGTGGACGTTCTAGCGGGAGACGAGGAGATCATCGATGAATAGTCAGTCCAAATGGGTGTCGATTGCGATATCTTTGGCCCTGGCCTTCGCTTTAGCTCCAGCACTCTGGGGGCAAGCCAACCCTTTGCCTAAGGCAGATGTTTCCGCCATCTACAATCGGCTGCTCGCCCAAATCGAGAAGATCCCCATCGTTGATATGCATGGCCACCCGGGCTTTTGGGACGACACTGACGTCGACGCCATGGCCGTGACCGTGACTGAATTGGATCCCCAAAGGACACGTGCCACCAACCCCGAGTGGGCCGATGCCGCAAAAGCTTTGTATGGCTATCCCTACTCCGATTTCTCACCCGAGCATGTGAAGTGGCTTTACGAAAAGGATGACCAATTACGGAAGCAAGGGGCCAAAACCTACTTCGACACAACCCTCGACAAGGTCGGGATTCAAGCGGCGGTTGCAAACCGGGTGGCCATGGACTACTTCGAGGGCAACCCGCGATTCCGCTGGGTCGTTTTTGTAGATCCATTCATGTTTCCCTTTAACAATCGAGACCTGGCGATTAATCCGGACCGAGCCGTCTTCTTCCCGATCCAGGAAAAGGCTCTGCATCGTTATCTAGCCCAGGCGGGTGTGTCACAATTGCCTCCCGATCTGGCCGGTTACGAATCGGCGATTAACAAAGTGCTAGAGCAGGACAAGAACCAGGGTGCGTTGGCCATCAAATTCGAAGCCCCGTATTTCCGGTCATTGGTGAATATTACCGACCCGCCTCGTGAAAAAGCTGAAGCTATTTACAGCAAGTATGTGAGCGGTGGTGTGCCCACCGCTGAAGATTATCTGGTGTTTCAGGATTACATCTTTCGGTATCTGATAGGGCATGCCGGGCCCATGAAACTGGAGGTTCATATTCACTCCGCCGTAGGCAGCGGGAATTACTACCACCTGGCGGAAGGCAATGCGATGGATCTGGAGGATATTCTTCGCGATCCACGCTACAAGGACACGATCTTTGTGCTGATTCACGGCGGCTACCCGTACGATCGACAATCCATCTGGCTGGCCGCGCTGCCGAACGTTTATCTGGACTCGTCCGAGTTCATCCTGCTGGTCTATCCCGCGGAGTACAGCCGGATTCTGAAGAACTGGTTTGAAATTTTCCCGGAAAAAGTTCTTTTTGGCTCTGACTGCTTTCCGTATTCAAGAGAAATTGGAGTGCCGGAAACATACTGGGTATCCGTGCGGACGGCTCGCGTGTCCGCGGCGGCAGCGCTGGCGCAAATGGTTTCCGAAAACGAGGTCAGCGAAGCCAGAGCTCTCGAAATTGCCCGTGATTACTTCCACGATAGCAGCGCAAAACTATTTGGTCTGCCAACGCTCGCGCAAACTGGGAAATAGGATCGGCTTCGACCGTGACATCAACAAGCTGCTGCTGTCCGCCCGGCTAAAGTCCGGTTTGTCGGTTTCGGAGCTCCGATCTCTTACACAGCTCTAGAAGCCGGGCGGGCGCTCGCCGGCTACCGCGAAGCTGCGTTCTAACGCGAGCCCTGCGCTTGCGACAGTACCTTCATCAAACAGCCTGCCAATCAGAGTAACGCCGTGGGGCACACGCCGCGGCTGCGAAAACGTGGGCAAAGGTCTGCTTGGATCGGGAGCCCAGTCACTTCGGGCGCGCCGAACTTCAACAAACCCGGCTCGCAGCGTGAGCGACGGGTGGCCTGTGAAATTGGTGATAGTGAGGATTTCGTCACGCAAGGACGGCACGAGCAGCAGGTCCACCTGAGAGAAAACTCGAGCCATCTCCTGTGCGATTTTCCGGCGGAGTCGATCCGTCTGCACAAAATCGACGGCAGAGAGGAAGCGGGCCTCGCGAAAAATGTTGGGCCACGCATCGGGGGTTTGCACTCGAAGTTCATCCAGGCCCCCGCTTTGCGACAGTTCTTCAAAAGCGGCTGCTCCTTCGGAGAACAGAATCAAGTCCAGGCAGCCGTACGGCCAATCTGGAATTGAGACCTCATCCGGCACCATGCCCAGCTTGCGGATCGTGTCCAGGGCAGCGCGGTCGACCTCTGTAGCGGGTCTCTCCTTCATCCACTTGGGAAAGTAGCCGACCCGAAGGCCTTTGACGCTTGCGCCCGCATCGAACGCAAGCGGGCTTGGAACACTTGCCAGATCCCCAGGATCGGAACCGGAAATAGCGTGGAGCACGAGCATGGCGTCTTCGACGGTCCGAGTCATGGGCCCAAGTTTGTCGAGCGACCAGCACAAGGTCATGGCGCCCGTGCGAGCGACGCGTCCGTAAGTGGGGCGCAGCCCGGTGATGCCGCATCGCATCGCAGGGCTGACAATACTGCCTCCAGTCTCGCTACCGATTGAGAACGCAACCAGGCCTGCAGCAGTAGCGGCGCCCGGGCCTGCGCTGGAACCGGAAGCGCCCTCCTCCAGCAACCAGGGGTTCATCGTCTGGCCGCCAAACCAGATGTCGTTGAGCGCCAGAGCGCCCAGACTCAGCTTGGCAACGAGCACCGCGCCTGCGTCGTAGAGGCGCTTGACCACGACAGCATCCTTCTGGGGCACGCGGTTGCGGAACGGAACGGCTCCATAAGTGGTGCGAATTCCGGCCGTGTCCAGAAGATCTTTCACTCCGAAAGGAATTCCATGCAGCGGTCCGCGGTACTTGCCGGCCGCCAGTTCTTCATCCGCCTTTTTTGCCTGGGTGAGGGCCAAGTCGCGCGTAAGAGTAATGACGCAGCGCAGTTTCGGATCAAACCGCTCCAGACGCTCAAGGTAGATCTTCGTGAGCCTCAATGAGCTGAGTTGTCGTCGTTCAATCCAGCGAGATAATTTAGTTACGGAACTGAATGCGATGTCCTCGTCGCTCGCTGGGAGAGGGCCGGGCTCCAATTTGCCGCGAATGAAGCTGTTACCTTTCGGCATCGCCCAACCGGGGAGTAGGGGATTCCAAGTCGATGCTGGCGGCAGCGTCGCTTCCAACTCGACTTTGCGTGGACCCGTCCTTCGTTCGTAGAGGCCTGCCATGGTCTTGCGCCAACTGCGGGCCGCCATCGATCGGTGGTCCTCGCTCAATTTCACTTGAACGAGTTTTTCCGCCTCGGCAAAGGTCGTCGGCGACACTTCCGGTCCGACCTCCTGCCCAGTACCGAAGGCCGACGGTGATCCTGGCGGTAAATCACTGCTTACCTGCGCGTCGCTGAAACGAGATGCTGCCGCACTCAACAGGCTGAATGACGTGAATGCCAGGAACTTCCTGCGAGAATGGCCCATGGGTCCTCCGCAGGGCATTGTACCTTGTGCTGGGAGTCTGGCTGGGCCCGGAAGATTTACCATGCGGGATTGGTTATCATAAATTTCTGACCCTTATGCAAACGGCAGATGTCGTTATTGTCGGGGGAGGCATTGTCGGTTCCAGCGTCGCCTATCATCTGACCGCTGCCGGCTGCAAGAACGTGCTCGTCCTCGAACGCGAAAGCGCGCAAGGCAAAGGCTCGACCGGCAAGAGTATGGGAGGGGTCCGTGCGCAGTTCGCCACGGCAGTCAACATCCAGATGTCGCTGTATTCGATTCCGTTTTATGCGAGATTCGAAGACTCTCTGGGACATCCTTCCGGCTATCGGCCGCAAGGATACTTGTTTGTGGCGACGCGGCCATTGCACCTGGAGTATCTAAGGACGAATCAGGAATTACAGAAAAAGCTTGGGTTGAAGACCGCGCGCATGCTCGCTGCTGAAGAAATCATCAGCATATACCCGCAACTGCGCTCCGACGACATTCTGGGCGGCAGTTTCTGTTCCACTGACGGTTTTGTCGATCCCTATAGTGTCATGAACGGATTTATGGCAGTTGCCATTGAGCAGGGAGCCACTCTCTGGAAGAACTGTCAAGTGACTGATCTTGCGGCTAATGACCGCGGCATTTCCGAGATTCAGACGACCAAGGGACCAGTCGCCA
>DASSIO010000018.1:0-10091 GCA_035691825.1 Terriglobales bacterium
TAGAAGCGCGTAGATTCGGCGTTTGTTGGAAGCAACACAATGTCTACGCGGCGGTTGTACGCGAGCCAGGTTGCGCGGAAATTGCGCGCGCGTTCTTCCGGAGTCTGATCAGGGTTTCGCGCTTGCAAGTCAACGACGGTCGCCTTATCAAGCGGCTTATCCTTGCCATAAGAAGACGTGTCGATTTTGTCTGCCGAGATGCCTTCTGAAACCAGAAAGTCCTTGACGCGCTCAGCCCGCAATCCAGACAGCCCTTGGTTGTACTTATCCGCGCCGCGCTCATCTGCAAAGGCGCCGAGAGCAAGTTTCGCTTCAGGATCATATTCAAGATACTGCTTGAATTTGCTCGCAAGAGTCTTTAACACTTCTTGCTGACTGCGAAGAAGTCCAAGCTCCGGGTTCTCTTTCGTGGGATAGTCGGTAGGGAAGAAGACACTGTTCAGTAGCACCGTCGGAATCGGTTCGATCGAACCCTTCAAGCGAACCGCCACCGTCTTTGCATCGGAACCGCCGCAGACGTTCGTCGCTGTTAGAGTGTACTTACGCTCTTCGTCCACGGGGCCGTCGCCGGTCTGCGTAGGAGTGAGCGTTACAGACTTGCTGCCAGTGGTGTCGACGGACCCAATCGGGTCAAGGGAAGAGGCGTCAGAGTTAGTTGAAGACCAGTTGAGTGTGGTGTTTCCCTGTTCGATGACCTTGTCACCGATGCGGCGGTACCGCACTTCGGTCGGCGAGGCGCTTATCGAGGACTGCACGGTTGTATTTACTTCGATCTTGGTGCTTGGTTTCGTCACTCCGCCTGGCCCTTTAGCGGTCAGTTCATACACAGTAGTTTGTCTGGGCGAAACTGTTCTTTCGCCACTCGTCGGAACCGGGCTCAAGCCACTCATGTCGGCCTCGACGGTTTCACTCGAAGTCCATGCCAGCTGCGTATTTTGGCTGCAATTGATGTTTGGGGGATTTGCCGACACTGTTCCGCTAACAGGGGCAACAGCGATCGTGGCGCTTGCCGTGCCTGCTGTGAATCGTTTCACGCCAGCGCCAAGCTCATTCGATCCGCGTGGCCAATCCTTGGTTACTTGTTTTCCATTGGAAATGTTTACGATCACACGTTGATTTGCGCCAACTGTTACTGTGCCCGACCACAGCTCCTTGCCATATCGGGTAACAATTAGTTCATGGATGCCAGGCGGGACGATTAACTCTTGGTGTTTTATGATGTCGTTGTTAAATTCGTCTACGTGCCCCACGAAATATTGGGGTTTGTCTCCGTTCATCAGAACGGCCGCATCGCCCGCGCGCCTCATCCCGACTTCGAGTTGGATTCGACCTCGCGGACCTGGTACGTCTCCCGCTACAGGCTCCAATTGGATGTCCAAGGGGAGGATTTGATGTGAATCAATGGAGATGTCACGCTCAACAAACTTGAAACCGTAATTGGCCACCACCAAATGGTGGGTTCCAACGTCGAGCTTGATCGTCCGTTTGCCAGGACCGATGGCTTTACCGTCGATGAATGTGTACGCTTCCTTGGGATGAACCGATATCTTCAGTTTCCCGGGCTTAGCGTCTTGTGCAGAGGCGGCAAGGCTGAGTAGTACCATTCCGCCAAGAATTTCAAAAAAACTTCTAATCACTCGATGTCTCACTGGATCCACCTCCTGCCCGCGAAGGATCACGGATGATCAACTGCTCAGACCATACAAAGGGGGGTGTGACTCCGACACTGACAAAACTAACAGACCAATCCAGGCAGACCTTGCCGCCTTTTGGTTCCGGGCGCCGGCAACTTCCCGGAAACGCGAGGGTGCGGGTTCAAGATCAGCGCGAGAACTATGCTCAGCAATTGGACTGCGGGCTACGAACAATTCCAGTGACACCCCGCGATCCAAAGGGTTCAGCCCGAGATGAACTTGCAGGCTTCTGGTGTGCTTAATCGGAGTTGGATCTCTAGCAGACCCATTCTGCGGTTCGGGAAACACAAGTGCGGAATGGTGGGGATTTAACTTGCCGGAAGTACGAGAGTTTCGAGGGGGAAATCTAGAACTGTGTGAGATCTAATTGGAGGGCGACTTTTTTCGAGAGTATCGACCTGTGACGCCCTCGGGAAGCAACAAGAGCAGGCAAAATCGGGGAAAAAGAAGAGGCTGCAAATATGCTCGCGATTTGCGTTCGCAGCCTCCTGCACGCGTCGGCAGCCACCGATTCTCTTACGTTCACGTCCTTAGAACCGAAAAACGATTCCGCCGTTGTACCTGAAGTTGCTCTGGTTGTTGTTGCCACCAGTGAATGCATTTCCGAAGCGAGTCAGCACAAAATCAAACTGTGCCGGCCTGATCGCGATAGACTTGGTCAAAGGCACGTCCAATCCTCCGCCAATGATGAAGTCCCAAGCGTTGTTGCTGGGATTTCCGACCGGTGTACAAACGCTTGCGCACGCTTTCTGCACGTTGCGGTAAGCATTGGTGTGGGCTCCGCCAAAGAGCACCTCAACGAAAGGTTCGAAATGCTCGGAGTGGCGATATTTGAGGATAGGCCCAATGTTATAGGTAAACAAGTCGCCGCTGGCCCTCACGGTGCAGCCGATCGGGCAGGGACTGTTGGCAACTGCAGGGAAATTGAAGGTCCTCGTAAGGCTGGTATACCCTTGAAAGTCCCCTTCGATTCCAAGAAAGTGATTGAGGTAAACGGCCACCCCTCCTCCCCCACCGTTTAATGAAAAACCGCTGACGATGTTGCTGTTCTCCGGATTGAATCGTGCGAAGGAGTAATCTAGCGGGACTTCTACCTTCGCATAATCCTGTGCGAAGGCCGCTGTTCCGAACAGCAGAGCAACGCCCAAAATAAATAGACTCTTTATTTTCATTCCATTTCTCCTCATTTCCAGATTTGTTCTTGATAGTGCCCGTCACCCCTCGACGCACGCCAATTTAGGCTCTAAACGGTCACACAAAAACTGTCAAAAATGACAGAACGTGAGGGTTCATTTTGGGGTCGCAGCGTCCAGGCATCTATTCCAATGAAGTAGAAGACAACGTCGATAATGAGGTAGGTATCACACGTTAGATGAGTCCGCCATTGGCAATTCACAGCACAAGAATGCGCGACTTGATCGCGAATTGAATCAAGTCCGCATTCGTTTTGAGGCAGAGTTCGTCCATTATGCGATATTTGTGGAACGCCACGGTCCGCGGGGTTACATGCAAGACGTCCGCGACTTCCTTCATAGATTTTCCTTCAGCCAATAGTTGTACGACTTCACGTTGCCGAGGAGTTAAAGTCTTGGCGCGTACTCTCGGCCCCGGATTATTGATAAACGCCTTTTGCATTCCCCGAGCTATTCGCGGGGTAACATAAGACTTTGCCTTCAACGCCATGTGGATGGCGCGGATCAGTTCGGAAGCTGCTGAACTCTTCAATAGATACCCGCAGGCCCCGTGGCGCATTGCTTCCACTGCCAAGTCAGGATCTTCATTCATGGTTAGGAATATCAGCTTCACTGCTGGCATCAGCTCCTTCAATCTCAATCCTGCTTCGAGACCATTCATGAGGGGCATGCCGATGTCCACCACGATCACATCTGGTTTGAGTTGCGGAGCCATTTCCAATAAGGCCCGTCCATCAGCCACAGTGCCCACTACTTCATAGTGAGGCTCCAGAAGCTTGCGAAAAGCCTCCACCAGGATGGTGTGGTCGTCGGCCAGCATGATTCGCGGCAGTGCCATAAATTCACCTGCAAACACAGCATGCTAGAGAAAGGCCGCATGTCGCGGACACTGTAACTTCTGACAGACCATCTATTTCAACAATTAGACGCTGGACAATCAAAAAAAGAGCAATGGATTGGAAAGCTGGTCGGCGCGAACCCAATTTGTATGTATCGCCAGCTCTTTGCGTGCAAAAAACAAGAGACCCAACTTTGTTCATCCATCCATCTATACCTCTGCCAATAAAGACAGGTGCTTGTGTCTTATGACCTCACCAAAATAAAGACCGTAAATCGTCAATTACACAAAAAAGTCCCATTCTTAAGGGGAATGCACACACGGTCAGACTATTCGGAGTGTGACGACCTTGAACAGGAAGACTAAATTAATGACGGTAGCCGCCTTAGCAGTAGTCGCCGCAGGGCAGATTCGACAGAGCGCGTATCTGGCGGAAGAAGCATTCACCGTTCTGCTGGGCGTCGCTGCTCTCCTGGTTTCTGTGCTTCTTACTGTGATTGCCTTCCTTTTGTTATGGCAAGGAGCCACGTTTGCTCTTCGTTGGCTGAAAGCGATGAGGGAAAGGTTGACCGGCGTATGCGGCCGCCGATCCGGTGCTGGACAGAGGACGACCCGTCCGTTGCCCGGCCACTGAAACGCCAGAGTGTGCTGGAGATACAGAGTTGTCTCGTTCAGCAAGATATTGGTCCTGGGACTTCTAACGAGCTGTGGTCAGCTATCTGACGACGTTCCGTTCTGGCAACTCGATTCCCGGCCTGGTGCGCATTTCCTTGTCCGCGAAGCCTTCTGTTAGGGGTGCGCCAAAGCTGCGAACGTGCAATTCGCGCTGAGGGAAGGGAATTTCGATGCTGGCTTCTCGCAATGCTCTTGCGACGGCGACGGTCACATCACTCTGTAGCTGAAACCAGGTGTCCTGCCAGGCTGACCAGAAGCGCAGTTCAAAATTCAAAGAGCTTTCGCCAAATCCCATAAAGAAAGCCATCGGAGGCCGTTCAAGTAAGACTCCTGGGTGAGTTTCGGCCACGTCTACGAGCAGCTTGATCACCCGTTCAGGATCGGTACCGTAAGCAACCCTAACGGGCACGTCAACACGCCGCCACTGCGACGAGAGGGTCCAATTGATAACTTGGTTCGAGAGCAGATTGCTATTGGGGACAATCACTTCCGCGCCCTGAAATGTTACGACTGTGCTCGACCGGGCCCCGATCCTTCGAACGATACCGACCAAACCGCCGACGTCCACGGTGTCGCCGACGTGAATCGGGCGCTCGAAGAGTAGGATCAATCCGGAAACAAAATTATTTACAATATTCTGTAGACCGAATCCGAGGCCCACGCCAAGTGCACCAGTCAGAACAGTAAATTTGTTCAGTTCGATCCCCGCACCGGACAGAGCTGCAAATGCAACCAGCAGCAATAGGCTGTAGTACGTAACAGTGGAGATAGCGTAAGGCAAGCCTCGCTGCAACGGCAGTTTTGGAAGAACGACCTTCTTCAGGACAAGTGTGAACGACCTGGCGACAAAGTAGCCACCGAGCAATATGAACGCCACGCTAAGAGCATTGCCCAATGTAAAATGGATTTTTTCAAAGCCAATGGGGTATTTCAGCAGTTTCGACGCCTCTTCCACCAGGATGTCGTAGAGAGTAACGAGTTGCAGCATGGACTTCAGCCAAACCAGCATGGCGCCGAGAATAAGGAGATTGCCCACCCACCGTTCTATAGTGTCTATGCGCATGTCAGACACCGCTCGTGCCCAATTGGTGCGCAGGAGAATGCTTAAGATCAGAGCCAGAACTCGCGCCTCACAATAGAGCGCGGACGCAGCGAATGGGCCAACCAAAGCTATCAGCCCGAGGACTTCGGATAGAGAAACAAATCCGATGATGCTGCCAATAAAGGCCACCCCAAGGATTAATAGACCACCTCGAATCCCCATCACAAATATTCTTTGGCTCCGGCTTTGCGCCGACCCTTGAAATATTTTGAATGGTCGCGAAAGCCATCCGAGACTGATCAAAGCGACGAGAACAAGCAAAGCGTAAAGCTCGCGCCTCAAAAGGGCAGGAAGCTGAACGAGTAGATAAACACCCTCGAGGCCATAAAGCGCAGCCAGGGCATAGAGAAATGTTCGCAACCTCAGATCGATCAACCCGGCCAGTATTCGTAATACCGGGAGCAGGTACAGCAGATAAAACAGGAACGCGATTCCGATGGGCGCAGTCGCTACAAATCTTCCGGTTCCGATCAGTGTTAGCAAGAGTGCGACGGAGTAGGGGCGGTTCAACATCCGTACAGCTTCGGCCGGGATACCCAGTTCTGTCCTTTGGGCAACGAAGCGGCCCAGTTTGATGACGGCTAGCAGAGCCAGAAAATAGAACGCAACAAGTGTCAGCATGGCGAACTTGTGCGCCTGCAAAAACTCCCCAGCCGTTGTAACTAACCGATCGAAGGAACGGTGAAATGTCGGTCCGATGGTTTGCTCGACCTGGCGCAGTTGGCGGTCCCAAAGGGGAGGGCTATCAGCCTCCAATAAACGCGCGCGCTCGCCGGCGCGAGCTTCACGGACACGGAGCAAGATATCTGAGATTTGCTGGTCTTGTTGGGAGACCTCATTTTGCAGAGTCAGAACGATATTCAGCTGCTCTTGGGCCTGGGATTTTGCCGCCTGGATCTTGTCCAGTTGTAGTTTGGTACGGTCGACAACCGGCTCGATTCCTGGAGACGCACGAATTTGGATCCAGGTGGCCACCCACTCCGGCTGTTGCGCTTCGAGGGTTTGCATTTGCTCTTCGAGCCTCGCCGCGCGCAGTGTCAGAAGGCTACGTTCTTTCCCATACTCAACGTTTCGAGATCGCCAGTACCGTTGCTCGTCTTCTAACTCCAACGGAGTGGGGCTACCCACCAGCAATTCTCTTGTTTGTAGCGTTCGTCGGCGGATTTCTGCGGCTTGTTCCGCGGATTTCTCTTCTAACTTCAGAAGCTCAGATTGGGGTACGAACTGACCGCTGATTTCGCGCAGCAAATGATCTAGTTCCTCTGCGCGCTCCGCAATCTTAGGTAATGGAATCGCGCGGTCGTCTGAACGATTCGGAGGGGGCGGTGGCGTTTCGGTCTGTTGCTTACTAGCGTTCGAGGTGTTGGACGGGGATGCCTGCGTCTGCGCGTGAAGCTGACCCAGGAAGGGTGCGCAAATCGTGAGGAATGGCGGAATCGAAATTAGGCAGATACTGAGCCGAGCGAACGCTTTGAAGTTAACGACTCTTGCGATGAGGCGACAAAATGACCGTCGTTGGGACAAAGCCGTAAACGCTCTTCCTGGAGCCGGGCTGGCTTGGGCGCACTCTGTAAATGCTATGTGCCTACCTCCGGGGGCGCACACTGTCAGAAGTTACAGATAGACATCTGGTTGGGGAGGAGAAAACTGCTCGAGAAGGTCACCTGGAAATGTGAATGGAGAGCCGATTAAGTCGTTTGGCTTAAATGCCGGATGATGCCTTTGCCTTTTTGAGTGACAGCAGTTCTGTGCTAGGAATAACAAGCTCCGCAAAGCCGCAGTCCAGACAGACCAAAATATTATTGCAAACGTACAGGGGGGAAACCTTCAGGCCACTTAGGTTTGGGAGGCTGGCGGTTAGCTCCCCGTCAAGACGCTGCAAGTTCTCGGATTTGCAAACCCTACAAGCCATTTTTGCCCCGAATCCGCGCTGGCAATTCCAGCCGCTCCCTGAGGAATCCTAAGGTCAGTCTAACATACTGGTAGTTCTCGCGTAATCATCAGACAGTTCCCAGGAAGGGGATTAGACAGGGCGAGGAATTCCGCTGTAATACCGCTGCCCTTATCCCGGCCTATTTCCTCGTCGGCTTGCAACCTGCTGCCATTGTTGACAGTAGGCGAGCCCTGCTCCAGTGGATTAACGTTGTTCTAGCATTCTAGCGGCCGTTCGGCGCGGACGACTCGCGCTGCGTCCTAGATGCTGCTGCGCTCTATGAACCCTGTGACCTCCATTTGGGTACACATTTATCGAGCCGGCCAGTTAATGAAAGCACGAATACTACTTGCGGACGATCACCCACGCTTCCCAGAGATGGAAGCGCGCCTCCTGGAGCCAGAGTTCGAAGTCATTGGCAAGGTCGGTGACGGCCAGGCATTGGTTGATGCGGCGCTAAGGCTGAAGCCGGACATCATCATCACTGACATATCCATGCCCATCCTTGACGGGATCGAGGCAGTGGACCGATTGAGGCAGTCAGGCAGCAAGTCTCGTATCGTTTTTCTAAGCGTACATAGCGATACCGATTTCGTATATAAATGCTTTACCGTTGGGGCTCACGGGTATGTCGTGAAATCCAGAATTGCCAGCGAACTCGTCCCGGCAATCCGCCTGGCCTTGGCAGGTAACACCTTCGTTTCCCGAGACATGTCACATCACAGCTACCCGTAAGAGCAAGTTTTTTCGAGGCGTCAACGCTGTTAGTACTAACAGTTTCTCATCTGCATTCTCCGATGTTATTTCGATCCAGAAGAGTAATGGTGCTTTTGAAGAGCTGTTACTGTAAGTAAAGTTTTACTGATCTATTTTATATGCCCGTCCCAAAACCTGCCACAGCAACTCCCAACCTAGAATCGAGATTGTTTGCAGGATTTTCGTCCTTTGATCTGAAGATAGCTCTAGGCGCAGCCAGGCAGCGGCAGTTCACTTCCAACTCCGTTGTGGTAAACCAGGGGGATCCTGCTGACCACTTGTTTCTGCTGACCAGAGGACGCGCCAGGTTCTTCTTCCAGACACAGGAGGGGAAAAAGATAATTCTTCTTTGGCTAACGCCGGGAGAAATCTTCGGGGGTTCCGCTTTGTTGTCCACGCCTTCTACATATCTCGTAAGCACGGAAACGCTGAAAGACAGCTCGGCGCTGTCTTGGGACCGCGCGACCCTACGAAATCTCGTAGGTCAGTTCCCGCGGCTACTTGAAAATGCGTTGCTTATCGCCAACGACTATCTGGCGTGGTATGTCGCGGATCATGTGGCTTTGACTAGCCATACCGCACGCCAAAGACTTGCCGGCGTGCTGATCTGCCTTGCCCAAACCATTGGCGAGAAAGTCTCAGGCGGATTCGAGTTTGATGCTACAAACGAGGAGTTGGCTGGCGCTGCCAATGTCACAGCATTCACGGCGAGCCGATTGTTGAGCGAGTGGCAGGATAACGGTGCCGTCCTGAAGCATCGTGGCAAAGTTCTGCTTCGTTTTCCGGAACGCCTTTTTCTCCATACGATTTGATGGCGAAACATCAGTTTGTTCCGCTCTTGGTCGTTTTGGCCTTATCGGCTCTCTCAGTCCCTGAGCGGATTCAAAATGGCCATCGCCCGATTGGCGGGCGTAAGATTGCAAATGCTCATATCTGCGGAGTTTCACCCCAGAGCCTTTTGGTGAGGCGTATTCCACATCGCGGGCACTGGCGCACCGGGCGGCGAGCGTGCTGAGGAGGTGGAGGTCGACCACACCAAATGAAACGCGCAGTCGTGACGTACAATCCAGAAAAGAGAGGAGCTGATGAGGCATTAAGGCTGGCAAATCGAGGCGGTGCTGATTCACCAGCGGTTTGTGATTCCACTTATTAAATTAATGTGGCTGTGATTTCACTATAGATTAATACTTATCCGATTGCCTGCTATTGTTTAGTGTGCTAGCCTTCATCGACTAATAGGCAATACTGCTCGCTCCCGATCGTTCCAGGTCAGACGAGAGGCACTCATGAAGTTGCCGCGCGCGATACTTGCCGACGACCATACCCTCGTGGCAGAGGCGCTCTGTGGGATGATCGCATTACACTTTGAGGTAATCGCGACCGTGGGAGATGGTCATGCGCTCGTGGCTTCAGGGACTGCTCTGAAGCCTGACGTGATCGTTGTTGATATTGCAATGCCTTTGCTGAATGGGTTGGAAGCTTGCCGGCAACTCAAGCAAAAAGTGCCCAGCGTTAAGCTAGTATTTCTGACAATGAACGAAGACCCAGAGCTTGCCGTCGAAGCTATGAACGCTGGCGCGTCCGGGTATGTGTTGAAGAAATGCGCTGCTTCGGAATTGATCCAAGCCATGAAGTCTGCGCTCCGAGGGAAGTCCTATATCACTCCGCAAATTGCCCGTGGGATGCAGGATTCGTTTATTCGTAATCCTAAGGGCACAAGTCATTCCAGATCGTTAACAACGCGCCAGCGCGAGGTCGTCCAACTCCTGGCGGAAGGGAAGTCGATGAAAGAAGCGGCGAGCGTTTTGAATGTCGCGCCGCGCACCGTGGCTTTTCATAAATACCGCATCATGCAGGATCTTGGCCTTAAGACGACCGCAGATCTTATCCAATTTGCTGT
>DASSIO010000019.1:0-30407 GCA_035691825.1 Terriglobales bacterium
GCAATGTCGAGCTCGCGGCGGCTGAGGAGAATGTAGGCGCCATATTTTTCGACCAGCGGTCTGCCTCCGTAATAGCCAACCTCGTATGCAACCAGCGACCCCAGGTTACAGCCGATGGCTCCCATCGTCGCCACCCAGAACAACTTCATGCTGCCTTCAAAAACCAGGTACCCGGCGAACGGCATGATCAGTTCCGAGGGCAGAGGGATGCAGGCAGACTCTATAGCCATGAGCAGAACGATCCCGCCATACCCCGTATAAGCGATCACCGATTTGATGAAGACGAAGAGAACCGCGAGAATCTTTTCCGTCATGGCTGTAGAGATTGTAACGTGCGCGCCGTGCTCCAGTCGGACCTGATTAGGAACCATGTAGGGGCAGACGTCCTCGTCTGCCCAGCGGAGCGAAGCTCCGCGATTGTTCGACAAAGCTCAGAAAGGACATCAAGGGACCCTGGGAGTACTAATCTTTGGTGTGTTCGCGCCCTCTGAAATTTCTAGAAGGTGCCATCTTGGGTAAAGGTATAGCCAGGAATGGTAGCTCCAGCCGCCGTTTTAGCTACCCGGACCCTCACCGTGTCGGCATCGGGAGCGTTCTTCTCCGCCGGCCGAAGAATCACGTACTGCGTGAACACTTCGCTGTAAACCTTGGTGACCAGATAGTTCTGGCCATCCATGTCGCTGCGCCAAACCTGACCGAGTTGTACCGACTTGACCGCCACGATCGTCCCCTGTTTGAAAACTCAGCTTTGTTCCCAGACTATCCAGCGAAATACCCATCGTCAACGAAGAGGCTGCTCCGGAGGTTACTAAAGATGCGACGCCGTTCTGGCCCGCTCGGCGCATTCGTCGATGCTCCACCCGTGGTATCTTCGTAAATTCGCATCCACTCAGGAGATCTCCATGGTACGCGGCGTCATACCCCGTCAACCCGCTAAAACCGGACGCCACGAAGGCTCACGTGGTGCTCCTCGCGGACAGCAAAGCCGGGGAACTTCCCGCCAAGGCAAAGGCGCTTTCAAAACCCGCAACCCTGTCAGCCCAAGTACGGCCCGCACAAAATCGCTTTCAGCCTCGAAGGGTTACAACCCCGTCGCTCCCCAACGGGTTCACGAAATTTTGCAGAGGCTCGATCAAACCTATCCTGACGTGACGTGCGCCCTTACGCACAACAGCGCCTGGGAGTTGCTGGTTGCCACGATTCTTTCGGCGCAGTCGACCGATGTCAATGTGAACCGCGTCACGCCGGGTCTGTTTCAGAAATACCCTACGGTACGCGACTTCGCGGCTTTATCTCCGGAGCAGCTCGAGCCCGATATTCGCTCGACCGGATTCTTCCGCAATAAATCCAAGTCTGTTGTGGGCGCGGCAAGAAAGGTTGTGAGCGACTTCGGGGGCGAAGTTCCCGACGATATGGAACGGCTCCTCACGCTTCCCGGCGTCGCCCGCAAGACGGCCAACGTCGTGCTGGGAACCTGGTTCAAGAAGGGTGTGGGCGTGGTCGTGGACACACACGTAACTCGCATAAGCCGGCGCCTGGAACTCACAAAGAACCTCGACGCGCCTAAGATCGAACAGGACCTGATGAAAATCATCCCGCAGGAGCGGTGGATCCTGTTCTCCCACCAGGTGATCTGGCACGGAAGAAAGCTGTGCGTCGCGCGTGCACCGAAATGCGCCGATTGTCTTCTCGAAAACATCTGCCACGCCGCAGATAAGACCTGGAGCACCGTCGACATCCACAAGAACGCAAAGCCCTAAGAACTTCTCTACAGAGGGCACAAAGGGACACAAAGGAAGCTGGCTGCTAATCCCTTTGTGAACCTTCGTGCCCTTTGTGGTGAATGCCTTGGTTGCGCCCAAATGCGTGGATTGTTCTCTCTAGAACATCTGCCACGCCGCCGATAGGACCTGGAGCACGGTCGAAGTCCACAAGAATGCAAAGCCATGAAACTTAACCACAGAGGGCACAAAGGACCACAAAGGCTCAACCACAGAGAGCCCAGAGTTGCACCGAGAGCTGAAAGTGCTCCTTTGTGAACCTTCGTGCCCTTTGTGGTGAATGATTGGGGTTTGCTCGGCTTGGATTTTCCCGCGACTCGCCTGTTAAACTCTGCTTTCTACTCTCAATCAGAGGTTCGCATGCGTACTCTCGTTCGCTTTGTTATTGTCATCTTCATGAGCACTATCGTCCTCAGCCAGACCCTGCCTGCGCCACAAGCAATCACCGATCCCAAGCAGATCAGCAGCAAACCGAATGCTCAGGTTGAACGCAATCTGTCCATCGAAAAATTGTTTATGACGCGTTCCATCGGGGGCACCACCTGGTCGCCGGACGGCAAGACCATCGCGTTCATTTCGAATATCAGCGGCCGCAGCAATGTCTGGCTCGTTCCCGCCGAGGGAGGCTGGCCCACGCAGTTGACCGTCAGCGACCAGCGCCAGTTTTCGCCCACCTGGTCGCCGGATGGCAAG
Source organism: Terriglobales bacterium (assembly GCA_035691825.1). Taxonomy (GTDB): domain Bacteria; phylum Acidobacteriota; class Terriglobia; order Terriglobales; family Acidobacteriaceae; genus Gp1-AA122. The sequence goes on from DASSIO010000019.1 coordinate 2,475, forward strand.
TGGATCGCCTATCAATCCGATTACGATGGCGACGAGCAGTGGGACATTTTTCTGGTCTCACCCAAGAACGGACAAGTCGTGAACCTGACCAACACGCGCGAAATTGCTGAGCAGTCGCCGACCTGGTCGCCGGATGGCCGCTTTCTCGCCTACATGGTGAAGCCGAAGACGTCGTCGTCTTACGAAATCGATGTTTACGACATGCTGATGCGCACTGTGAAGCACATCACCACCGGCACGCCCAAGGATCGCGGCAATGTCGGCCCTGTTTGGTCAAAAGACGGCAAGCGTATCGCCTACACGCAGATTCAGGCAAAGGGGACGGATTCCAACATCTTTGTCGCCGATGTAAGCACCGGGGCCAGCACTCTTTTAACGCCACACACCGGAGAGAGTCTCTCCAATGTCAATGACTTTTCGCCCGATGGCAAGCATCTGCTGATTACTTCCAATGCCGGCAATGGTTATGACAACGTCGGCCTGCTCGACATCTCTACCAGGAAAATCGACTGGCTCACGCAAGACAAATGGGAAATTAACGGCGGCTGCTTTTCCCCGGATGGAAAGCTGGCTACCTGGACGGCCAATGTCGACGGCAATACCGACATCTTCATTCACCATCTCGACAGCGGCAAGACAACATCCCTGCCCTTGCCAAAGGGCGTGAACTTCCTGGGAGGATCAGAAAACGCGTTTACGCGCGATGGCTCCCGCTTGCTCTATGAACACAATGGTCCGAACGCTCCCAACGACGTCTGGGTTTACGACATGGCCGGCGGCAAATCGCACCAGGTGACGCAATCGTTAGTCGCGGGAGTTCAAAGCGACCAGATGGTTGAGCCTTTCTTGGTTCACTATCCCAGCCGGGACGGCAAGTGGACGATTTCGGCATTTGTCTATGTTCCCTACAATCTGCCCCGGCAGCCCATCAGCCCGGCCATTGTTTACGTGCACGGAGGTCCGACTGCCCAAACGGTGAATTCGTTCAACCGCTTCGTGCAGTACATGGTGAACCAGGGATACCTGGTGATTGCGCCCAACTATCGCGGCTCAACCGGCTACGGCAAGGAGTTCCAGCATGCCAACTTGTTCGACATGGGAGGGGGCGACCTGCAAGATGTCTTGGCGGCCGCCGACTGGATCAAGCAGACCAGCTACGTCGATCCCAAGAAATTAATTCTCATGGGTGGAAGCTATGGCGGATACATGACCATGATGGGGGTGACGAAAGCTCCAGAAATGTGGGCAGCAGGCGTGCCGATCGTGCCCTTTGTTAACTGGTTTACCGAGATTCAGAATGAAGACCCGGTTCTGCAGCAATCCGATATGGCGACCATGGGCGATCCGGAGAAGAACAAGGTGCTGTACGAAGATCGTTCTCCGATCAACTTCATCGACCGCGTCAAGGCGCCCCTGCTGCTGCTGGCGGGTGGACATGATCCGCGCTGCCCGCATGAGGAATCCCAGCAGGTGGTGGATGCAATCAAGAAACGTGGTGGAGTCGTCGAGTACAAGGTTTATGAGAACGAGGGACACGGCTTCGCGCGCGTGGAGAATCAGATCGATGCCTACAAGCGCGCGGCAGACTTCCTCAAAGCCCATGTGCCCCCAGCCGATTGCGGTTGTTCGCTCAACGAATAAGACGCTCGCACAGAGGACACAAAGGTTCACAGAGGAACCTTTTTCTCAAAAACTATCCTGTGAGCAACTTGAAGTCAGAACTTTCGCTCTTCTCACAAACGGAAAGGCGAAGGGACTAAGAAGTTCCTTCGTGAACCTTTGTGCCCTTTGTGGTGAACGTCTTAAGTAGGAACTTTCAGGATCAAATAGCCTCCGACCAGTCCAAAAAACATGTCGGGCGCCCAAGCGGCCAAACCGGGGGGCAGTTGACTTACGTTGCCCATGGCTTCAGATAGCCCAGAAATCGTCCAGTAAAACACAGCGATTCCCACCGCCACCGCGATTCCAGCGACGGTGCCTCGCCGTCCCGCGGATAGCGCAAATGGAACAGCCAGGACTGCCATCACCAGCGTGATCAGCGGGTATGCAAATTTCTTTTCCAGCTGAACGCGAAGCCGGACGACATCGAAACCACCCTGTTCCAGGTCGCGGATGTACCGTTTCAGTTCCTCGTAATTCATTTCCGTGAACTGCTTCACTTCTTTCTTGAAATACGGCGGTGACTCGCTCAATGCTGCGAACGCAGCCACGTCGAAAGGACGGTAGTCCTGTATAGCGGCACCACGAAAACTGCGCTGCCAACCCTCTTCACAAACCCACTTCTGCAGTTTCGGCGCCCAGTAGGCCCGGTTCGCTGCAATACGGTCCACCATGCGGAACGTAACTGGGTCATAGCGGAAGATGGTCAGGTCGCCAAATTCGTTGCGGTCGGGATCGAAGAACTTGTAGTAGTAAATCGTGTTCTGCTGACCTTTAATCCACTTGCGGTCTGGCAACAGATAAGTCTGCGCCGGCTTACCCTTGATCTGGTTGCGAAGCGCATCCTGGCGTTTGTTGGCAATCGGGAGATAGAACTGGTCGAAGAAAAATAACCCAATCGCAACGATCGCCGACGCCAGCAGCACCGGCACGATCACGCGATAAATACTGATGCCCGTCGCCTTGATCGCGGTGATCTCGTTGGAGCGCGTCATTAGGCCGAACGTAATCAACACCGTCAGCAACATGCTCAATGGCGTGACGTTGTAGATGAAGTAGGGCGAGACATTGAGCAGGTACTCCAAAACAACAACCGGCGAGATCTGGTTCCGAAGAATGTCCCCGATCAGTTCAAAGAGCGTGAACACCAGGAGCAACATTAAGAAGGAACCAAGAATCATGGCCAGGTACAAAACGAAATCGCGCAGGATGTAATCGTCGAGCAGCATCGGGAAGCGCGTAAAACCGAACCGCTTCCGTTTGGCAACGCGCTCGAAACTGTCTGCGCTCGAACTGCTGCTCAGGGTCAGCACTTCCCGGCTCTTTTGCAGACGCGCTTTCAAAGCTTCCCAGCTCAAGCGGAAAAAAGACGTATCGACGGGCCGGCGCTCGACACGCCAGACCAGGAACATGCCTCCAACGAAGAAGAAAATGTTCGCCAGCCACACGCCCAACTCAGGACTCAGCCGGTCATTGCGGGCGAAAGAAATTCCGATCAGTGACACTGAATAGTAGGCGAACACCAGGACAATCGTCAGTACCAGGCCTGCGGACTTGCCGCCTTTCTTCGAGGAAAGTCCCAGCGGAATCCCAACCAGTGCAAGCACGATGCAGGCGGTGGCCAAAGCCAGGCGGCGGTGAAATTCGATCAAGTCCCAGCGGCGCGTGACCGGGTCCGTATGTTTGGCCTGCTGCCACAGCTCGGAGGTGGTCATCTGGCCCACGGGAGCGGCCTGCGATTGGCTGCTCTCGGCAGGAGGCAAGTCGATGGGGATGTCAGTCTCTGCAAAGGTCGATATCTGGTACCGGTCAGGAGCGCCCGGCACAGTCTCGTGGGTGGCCCCGTTGGTCAAATGGAGATGGAGGGTCTGTGGCCCTTCCCCGACCAAAATTCCATGTTCCGCCAACGTAATGCTGGGAGAATTGGGATCGCTGAAGTTAGCGAGGAAGACGCCCTTCCACTCCGCCGCTTCCGGCCGGCTATGCACATCCTGAACGTAAAGAACCAGTTTCGGGAAGCCTTCGTAAAAGACGTTCGACTGCACTTCAAACGACACTTGAGAGCTTTTCAAGCGATCCTGCAGGCGCTCTAACGCCGCCTGGGATCGTGGGGCAACAAAGACTCCGTTCGCCAGCGCCAGCAGCCACGCGCAAAACACGAAAATAGAAACAATTCTCAGAAACGACCAGACGCCCAGCCCGCTGGCCCGCATGGCTGTGATTTCGCTGTCGGCGGCCAAACGGCTCAGGCCAATAAGTACTCCCACCAGTACGCCGACTGGAATTGTGTAGGTGAGGGCGACAGGGACGGTAAAGAAGAAGATTTCCGCCACGCTAGGCAGCGGCGCGCTGTTGCGGGCGACCAGGTCAAGGATGCGGCCCAGGTCACGCGTAAACAGCACGAACGTGAACACGGCCACGCCGATCAGCCCGTGAGAGAGAACCTCCTTCAGGATGTAGCGAGTCAGAATGCGCATGGAACTCAGCGCTCGCAGGCGGCCAAGGCGAGTCTACCACGCGTTATCCACTGGCAACCTTCAGCAGCACCATCCCCAGTGGCGGCAGCGTGAGATTCAACGAGTATGGCCGTCCGTGGCTGGCGACCACTTCCGCGTTTACGCCGCCCATGTTGCCCATTCCGCTGCCACCGTACTCCTTGGCATCGCTGTTCAGCAATTCGCGCCAGTAGCCACCAGAAGGAACGCCAATGCGGTAAGCGACTCGCGGTACCGGCGTGAAATTGTACGCGGCGAGGATCGTGTCTTCTGGGGTTCGTCCCTTCCGCAGGAACGTGAGCACGCTGGCTGCGGCGTCGTTGCAGTCGACCCACTCGAAGCCGGCGGAATCGTTGTCCAATTCGTGCAGGGCGCGCTCGCTGCGGTAGGCGCGGTTGAGCATCTCCACCCAGCTCTGCAACCCGCGGTGAAGCGGCCAATCCAGAAGATTCCAATCCAGACTCCGGTCGTGGGCCCATTCACGCCACTGGCCAAATTCTCCGCCCATGAATAGCAGTTTCTTGCCGGGCTGGGCGTACATGTAGCCGAACAGCAGACGGAGATTGGCAAACTTCTGCCAGTCGTCGCCTGGCATTTTGCTGATCAACGAGCCCTTGCCGTGCACCACCTCATCATGCGACAGCGGAAGAACAAAATTCTCGGTGAATCCATACAGCATGCGAAACGTCAGCTGATTGTGGTGATACATGCGGTGAATCGGGTCGTGGGAAAAATAGACCAGCGTGTCGTGCATCCAGCCCATGTCCCATTTCATGCCAAAACCCAGGCCGCCAACGTAGGTCGGCTTGGAAACCATCGGCCAGGCGGTCGATTCCTCGGCGATCGTCTGAATGTCGGGGTGCTCTTTGTAGGCCTCCATATTGAAGCGCCGCAGGAAGTCGATGGCCTCCAGATTTTCCCGGCCACCATACTTGTTCGGTATCCACTCGCCCTGATGGCGCGAGTAGTCGAGGTAGAGCATCGACGCGACCGCATCCACCCGCAATCCGTCGGCATGATATTTGTCCAGCCAGAACATGGCGCTGCTCATCAGGAAGCTGCGCACCTCATTGCGGCCGTAGTTGAAGATGTGCGTCTTCCAGTCGGGATGAAAGCCTTGCCGCGAATCGGCGTGCTCAAACAGATGGGTACCATCAAAGTAAGCCAAACCATGGGCGTCGGATGGAAAGTGCGAGGGCACCCAATCGAGGATCACTCCGATGCCATGCTGGTGGAGGTAGTCCACCAGGTACATAAAGTCCTGTGGCGTGCCGAAGCGAGAAGTAGGAGCAAAGTAGCCGGTAGTCTGGTAACCCCAGGAGCCATAAAACGGGTGTTCCATGACCGGCAGGAATTCCACATGCGTGAACTGCATTCTGTTCACGTATTCCGCGAGCCGCGGAGCCAATTCACGGTAGGTAAGGGGCTGGTTGTGCTCAAGGGAGCGCATCCAAGAGCCGAGGTGCACTTCGTACACCGCTTGTGGCGCGTGCAGCGAATTTCGCCCCCGGCGCTCGCCCACAAAACCGCCATCGCCCCACTCGTAGTTCAAGTCCCAAACTACGGAAGCCGTACGAGGCGGTTTCTCGTGGAATAGGCCTACGGGATCGGCCTTTTCCCCGGTGTACCCGTGATGATGCGAGACGATGTAGTACTTGTAGAGCGCGCCTTGTCCCACTCCCGGAACAAATCCCTCCCATATCCCCGAGCTGCCGCGTGCACGCAGCGGATGCGAGTGCCGGTTCCAGTTGTTGAAATCACCAACAACATCAACTTCGCGGGCCGCCGGCGCCCACACGGCAAAGCACGTGCCCTTCTCTCCGCCCGTATCCACCATGTGCGCGCCTAGTTTGTCGTAAATCCTGTAGTGGCTGCCCTCGTTAAACAAGTAGAGATCGTTTTCAGTCAACAGGCTGAAATCGTGGCGAACGGAATTGACAGTCGCGGGCATGTCGCTCCCGATTTGGGATTCTGTTTAGTGTATCCAAGTGGGCGAGAGTTTGCCTGTGTGCCATACTGATGTCTACTCCGATTAGCTTTGAGGTTCGACGCTGATGCCTGAGCTGCGTATTGCCATCCTTTGGCACCAGCACCAGCCGTTCTACAAGGACCTGGTCACAGGAGAATACCGCCTCCCCTGGGTCCGGATGCACGGGCTCAAGGACTACTACGGCATGATTAAGCTGTTGGACGAGTTCCCTCACGTCCATCAGACCTTTAACCTGGTTCCCTCTCTGATTACGCAGCTTCAGGAATACGTTGCCGGAACAGCTCACGATCCTTTTCTGCAACTCGCCGCCAAACCTGCCGGGGATCTTACTTTGCAGGAGCGCCGTTCCGCTCTGCAGTACCTTTTCCAGGCGAACCCCGTGCACCTGATCGGCCGCTATCCACGATATCGTGAATTGTGGGAACGTTTTCGCGGGACCAACGATTCGCCCGAGCGCGCCGAAAAATTCTTTCAGCTGCGCGACTTCACCGATCTGCAGGTCCTATCCCAACTTGCGTGGTTCGACGAATTCTTCCTCGATCAGCCCGCCATCGCCGAGTTGATCAAGAAAGCCCGAGGCTACACTCTGGAAGAGCAGCGCTTCGTCATCGCCCAAGAGAAGGAGTTGCTCGCCAAGATCCTTCCCGCGCATGCTGATGCGGCCAAACGTGGACTGATCGAGATTTCGACTTCCCCCTTCTATCACCCGATCCTGCCCTTAGTCTGCGACAGCAACCAGGGCGGGGTGTCCACGCCTGGGCTGCCGTTGCCGCAAAATCACTTCCGTCATCCGGAAGACGCGCGCGAACAACTGGTTCGCGCTCTCGACCTGCACGAGCAAGTGTTTGGCTTGCGTCCACGCGGAGTATGGCCTTCCGAGGGAAGCGTCTCGGATGAAGTCCTGGCGCTCGCTGCAAGTCTCGGCGTGAAGTGGATGGCCACGGACGAGGGCGTTCTCGGCCGCAGCATTGGGACAGACTTTGCCCATGATGCGCATGCTCCACTCGACTCCGATCGCGCTGAAAAGCTCTACGCGGTCTATTCCTACGAGAATGGCGCGACGCGGATGAACTTGGTTTTCCGCGATCACACGCTGTCAGACCTGGTTGGCTTTGTCTACTCGGGAATGCCTGCGCAGGATGCCGCCAATCACCTCATGCATAGCATTCGGCAAGCAGCCAAACCGGTTCTGGACAGCGGGCATGATGCGTTGGTCCCTATCATTCTGGATGGGGAGAACGCCTGGGAATATTACCCGCAGTCCGGCCGCGAATTCTTGCGGCGCTTTTATGACGCTTTACAGAGCACGCCAGGGGTGGAAGCAGTTTCTATTTCAGAGGCGGTAGAGCGGCATCGGACCAAGCCCCGCCTCGGCTCTCTGGTGCCGGGCTCCTGGATCCACGCCAACTTTAATGTCTGGATTGGAGCTCCCGAAGACAACCGCTCGTGGGATTACCTGTACCACGCGCGCAACTTCTATGCGCAAAACGCCGCCCGGGCCAACGAGGATCAGCGAAGACTCGCTTTCGAAGAAATCCTGATCGCTGAGGGCAGCGACTGGAACTGGTGGTATGGCCCCGAACACCACTCCGCCAATGATCGTGAGTTTGACGAACTCTACCGCAAGCACTTGTCGAATGTTTACCAGGCGCTAGGCGCCAGCCCGCCCGACTATTTGGCACAACCAATCATTGGAGCGGCGGCTCGGCCGTCTTTCGTCGCCCAGACCGCGTATATCCACCCACGAGTCGCGGGGGATATGGTGCGTTATTTCGAGTGGATCGGCGCGGCGATGTACACGGCTGACCAACGTTCCGGTTCCATGCACGGTAAAAGCTTTTTGCTGGATTCCGTGTACGCCGGCATCGACGAAAAGAACTTATATGGACGACTGGACTTTGCGGGCGGAGTACCGGACTTACCCTTTGAACTCGTGGTGAATATTGAATCCTGGCCCTCGGAGGCACGCCGGCCGCGCAAAATGCTGCGCATGGATGTGAGCGTCGAAAAGCTGAACATCCAAGACTGGAAGGTCTATCCGCCCGATGAGCAACCAATCGCTTCGTCTACTGAGGCCACCGGCGGCGTCAAGCTGGTGCTGGGGCGCAACTTCGAATTTCAGTTGCCGTTGGAGTGGCTGCTGGCGGTCCCGGTACCGTCCTCGGCTCATGGTGTGCGAAAGATTTCGTCGGCAGCGGCGACCCGCCTCCGTTTGCGCTTCAGCCTTTGGCAGAATCACCTTCCACTCGATGCTCTGCCCCTGGAGGGCTGGATCGAGCTGCACCTGTTAAGCGAAAACGAATTAGCCGCTCTCGCATATTCCTAGCACGCTCACCCGATAGATTCCCGGACCTGCGAATCTCGCCGAGCCTTCTTACGGCTGTGGTTCCCCAGGCAAGGGACCAACAATTATTTCAGGTGCACAGAGGCGCTCGGGTCCGTGGCGGATTGCCGCAAGTCATTGTTGAGCAGGCTGACAACAGTTCGCCCGCTGTTCCCCAACAAAGGCGCGATTGCCGATTCAACGTACATGGCTCCATGCAAGCTGAGATGGTTGCTGTCCACGTACAGCACGTCATTGCCTCTGATTACGTTGCACGAGGTCGCATCGCATAGCGACGTGTGAGGATAGACGACCTGTACACCATATTGGTCGGCCACTTCCCTGAATAGCTGAAAAGTGCGCGCCTGACGCGCGAGAAAATCAGAAAGGGAAACTTGGGTCGTCGTCTCAGTTCCATAGAGGACATTCCGGGCGAGCACAGTCGGTGCTTCTATACCAAACTCGGGCACACTGGCAATGAGGATGACGGTTAAGTGCTGTCCCTGAAGTCGCACGATAGTGCGGCGCAAGAGACTAGAGAACACCGGATAGTCTTCCCCAGGGGTTTGGTCCCGGGTCAGCAGCGCTGGCGGACCCGGCTCCTGCCTAAACCGTGTGCCTTCCGCATAGAGCGCCCATCGGGCATGGAGGAAAACTGTAGGAATGTGATCCTCCATAATGCGGTGTAATACTCTCTGACCTATGCGAGTGCACTCATTCGGGTCATCCTCGTCATAGCGCTTTAAATCCAATAGCGGCGCGCATCCTGGGCTGAACGCGACCAAACCGGAAAGATGATTGGCTTCAGCTGCGTACTCGAATGCGGGAGCAATCGCTCCGGCATGCGAATCACCCCATAGCAGAAAGCTTGGCGCCACGCCCCTTTCGCCAACACCGCAAATCTGCTCCCGACACGCGTTACGCGTGTTCCAAACATCGCCCTTGCTGGCAAGCAGGGCAAGCACTCTACTATCGAATCTGGACGGGAAACCATGGCGCATGTACAGCAGGCCGCCGAAAGACGCGAACGCAACCGAGGCCAGCGTAGCCGCAGCAAACAGCTGCTTTCGCGACCGAATGAGTCCGTGCCGTCCGCGAAAAGGGTTCTCCACAAATTTCCACGAAAGGCTCGCCGCGAGAACTGAAATGCCGAGTACCCCGGCAATTTCCCAGCCCGTGAGACTGCGCCCGAGATAGTACTTGAAGAAAAACAGTAGCACCCAATGCCATAAGTACAGAGAGTAGGAAATAAGTCCTAGGAATACGATCGGCTTGATACTCAAAACATTAGCAATGACGGTTCTTTCCGCCTCAGCGCTGTAGATGAGCAGTGCGGTTCCGAGCGTCGGGCAAAGAGCGCTCGCGCCAGGAAATAGCGTTGAACCAGAAAAATGGACAAAGCTGTAACCGAGAAGCCCCAGCCCCAGGAAGGCGGCAGAATTGGATGCAATTCGATTGCGCAGTGGTGAAATCACATGAAGCGCAAGTAGTCCGCCCAGCAGCAGTTCCCACGCGCGAGCCGGGGACGAATAAAAAGCCGTCGAGCGATGGTGCGTAACCAACTTAACGCTATAAACGAAAGACAGGGCCAGCACTGTCACCAATGCTGCTGCATATCGCTTACGAAAAAATCGGCTAACCAGGTAGAGAAATGGCGGATATAGAATGTAGAACTGCTCTTCAACCGCCAGCGACCAGGTGTGCAGCAGCGGCTTGCTCTCAGCCGGCGCCTGGAAGTATCCGCTCTGTTTCGAGAACAAAATATTGGAGCAAAAAAACATGGTAGCCAGGACGCTTTGCCCGAGGCCCTGCGCGTCGTCCGGCATCAACAGCCGGTAACCGAGTAGTGCAGTACCAAACATTACGGTTAACAATGCGGGCAGGATGCGCCGCACCCGCCGTTCATAAAAATGTGCAACGGAAAAACGGTCCTTAGAAATATCGTCGAGAATCAGGTTAGTAATGAGATAACCTGAGATGACGAAAAAAACATCAACGCCGACATATCCACCCGAAAACCGAGAAATGCCCGCGTGAAACAATAGCACCGGCACAATCGCAACGGCGCGCAGTCCATCTATGTCGGGACGATGCTTCATGAGTTATCGCAGGACGAAGCCGTTAACGGGGCGCTTGCACCTAATGAAGGCGGATTCACACCGATCCGTGTAATCGATGCATCCTTGTAGTCGGACACCAGCCGAACCCCACTGCTGGACCAGAACGAGACAAAGCTCTGCTGGTACGTATGATGGACGACATTGTAACCATGACTGCCAGCTTTGGGAAGCCTCTCGACAAGCCTCATTGCCCGGGAAATCAGGCATCCGCCTGAGACAAGGAACGATTAAGTTAAGGTTCGTTTGCCAGACCCTAAGCTTTCAGTGTAACCTCGCCCCATTTTCTCATTTCAGGAAAGAACAGCAGAATATGAAGCCAGCAAAGGCATGTCTTCTCATCGCGATTTTGTCGTTCTCGGCCACTCTCATCTCGCAGAGCGTAAGTCGCTCCCCCCAACGCCAAAGCGGCTTCACTCTGCAACAGGTCATGAGCGCGCCGTTTCCCACCGACCTGATTGCTTCGAGAACCAAAAGCCGTTTTGCCTGGGTATTCAATTCCCAGGGCCGCCGCAATGTGTGGGTAGCCGAGCCCGGGGCGAGCGGTTCAGCGTACGCAGCACGGCAAATTACGAAGTACTCGGAGGATGACGGCCAGGATATCGGCGAGCTGGCCTGGACACCTGACGCACAGTCGATCGTGTACACGCGCGGCGGCGACCTCGAATTTCCCGAAAAGCCTTATCCCAACCCGGCGAGAGTTGTGCAGGGTGAGGAACAGGATGTTTGGATCGTCACTATATCCGGAGGTGAACCGCAAAAACTTGGCGAGGGGCACTCGCCGGTTGTGTCGCCAAAAGGAGATGCTGTTGCCTACGTTATAAAAGGACAAATCTGGCTGGTAAAACTGAACTCCACCGAAAAGCCGCAACAATTGATTCACTCGCGTGGTGAGAGCGGTTCCTTACGCTGGTCGCCGGACGGCAACAGCCTTGCGTTCGTGAGCGATCGTGGAGATCACCGCTTTATTGGAGTGTATTCCATTGCGTCAAAAACCCTGAGCTACCCCGATCCCAGCACCGATCGTGACACGGAGCCGGTTTGGTCGCCCGACAGCCGCAGAATCGCCTTCATTCGAATTCCATCTTCCAAAGACGATCTGATTTTCAAACCGCAGCGCGAGGGTCCACCTTGGTCGATTCGGGTCATTGATGTTGCCACGGGTACAAGCCGCGAGATTTGGAAGGCAAGTTCCGGCCGCGGCAGCGTGTTTCGCGAGCTTACCGCCGATAACCAGCTGCTCTGGAGCGCGGATGACAGATTGCTGTTCCCCTGGGAACAGGATGGCTGGACGCATCTCTACTCTGTCTCGACGCAGGGCGGAAGCCCGGTTCTGCTTACCCCCGGTTCATTCGAAGTGGAAGACGTCTCGTTGAGCCCGGACTTGAAGTCTGTACTGTATTCCTCGAATGAGGGCGACATCGATCGGCGGCACATCTGGGAAGTGCCAGTGAGCGGAGGCACGCCTCATGCCTTGAGTTCCGGATCAGGAATTGAAACAGCTCCCGTGATGAGCGCCGACGGCGCTGTGGTTGCAACTTTTCGGTCCGACGCACAATTTCCGCTTCGGCCTGCCATCATCGATCAACAGAAACGCATACGCGATCTTGCGCCCAATGCAATCCCGCCTGACTTCCCGGCTTCTCGGCTAGTCGAACCAGAGCAGGTGATTTTTGCGGCGGCGGACGGAATGCAGATTCACGGGCAACTTTTTGCACCCCCTGAAGCGGCCGCCAATGTCCGCCATCCCGCAGTGATTTTCTTTCACGGTGGCTCGCGGCGCCAAATGCTGCTCGGCTGGCACTACATGAATTACTACAGCAACGCCTATGCAATGAACCAGTATCTCGCGAGCCGGGGCTACGTCGTGCTCTCGGTGAATTACCGGAGCGGCATCGGCTACGGACTCGACTTTCGCGAGGCTCTGAACTACGGTGCCGACGGCGCAAGCGAATTCAATGATGTGCAAGGCGCAGGCTTATATCTCAGGAGTCGCAACGATGTTGACCCAAAGCGTATTGGTCCCTGGGGCGGCAGCTATGGCGGCTATTTGACGGCCCTGGGTTTGGCGCGCTCTTCGGACTTGTTTGCTGCCGGGGTAGACCTGCACGGCGTGCATGATTGGAATGAAGAACTGAAGAATTGGTCGCCGGCCTACAATCCCGCCGTGCCCACCGATGCCAGCCGGCTCGCCTGGGACTCCTCGCCCCTTGCGTCCATTGCAACCTGGCGTTCACCCGTCCTGCTCATCCAGGGTGATGACGACAGAAATGTTCCGTTTTCGCAAACGGTAAGGCTAGCAGAAGCTTTGAGGAAGCAAAACATCAAGTTTGAGGAACTGGTCTTCCCCGATGAGATTCACGATTTTCTGTTGTTCCGCAATTGGTTGGCAGCGTACACGGCAGCATCCAACTTCTTTGATCGTGAATTTAAGGGTCAGCAGTAATTTTCCCGAAGACAAGTTCAACACCCGTCGGGACACAAATGTCCGCTCGCCACAATGTCATTCTGCGGATCCGGCGGCGAGCTCGGCAGTCGCGAGATCCTCCAGCGCAACGCCTACGCTCTTGAACAGAGTGATGTCACTCGGACCACGGCGAACCACTCTCTGGCCCGAAACGAGTTCATGCAGATCAGCAAGAATGTGGGCACGCGTGATGACACCTTCGGTCATAGGTATGATCAGGTCTCCAGCTTCGGCGAATGCGCCCTCGTACGTATCGACCACCACACGCGAGCGTAGCACGGTGACGCTGTCCACTTCCCGGGTATTGGGCTGAAACGCGCCAACCAGATTCAGGTGCGTGCCCGGACGAATCAGATGACCATCAAACAGCGGTGTCGGCGATGTAGTCAGTGTGCAAAGAACGTCCGATTCTGCAGCACAGGCACGGGAGTAAACCGATTCCACAGTAACTCCCAACTCGCGGCTCATCTGCTGCGCAAACTCGCGGCTGACGCCTGGGTCTAGACCCGATACCAAAAATTGGCGGAAGTTTCGAACTGACCGGAGTACCAGCAGATGCGACCGCGCCTGCCGTCCCGTTCCGAAAATGCCCAGAACTTTGACGTCCTCCCGGGCAAGGTATTTCGTCGCGACCGCAGAAGCCGCCGCGGTGCGGATATCGGTGAGATAAGAGGCAGACATAGCCACTGTCGGATTGCCGGTAATTTCATTTAGGATCAGAAAGGTGCCCTGAACTTTTTCTTCCGGAGTGGGCGGATGGTCAGCGACCGTGACCAGTTTCATGCCCAGGCCGCGTCCCTGGCGGTCGTAACAGGGCATGATCAGCAGGACGCCACTGGCCAGCCTCATCTGCGTGCGCAGCGGAATCAGCGTAGAGGGATACCGCGTCCGGAAAGCTTCTTCAATGGCGGCAACCACGCGCGCGGGCTGCAGGCGCGCCTTGACTTCCTCTTCTGTCAGGGTCTTCACTTGCGTTTTCTGACCTGCGAATGCGTGGGCAAGCATACCGCAAGCACCCGCGCCAGGGTTGAAATTTCTGCGGACGGGTATTTCTCCCCCGGGTTTGACCTGCATCTTGCGGCGGGCCTAACATGGCGAAGCGTCGGAGTTGCCCCGTGATTGGAGAGACAATCTCCCACTACCGCATCCTGGGAAAACTGGGACGCGGAGGCATGGGGGAAGTCTATGAAGCCGAGGATACCCGCCTTGGCCGCCATGTCGCGCTGAAATTCATTCCCGAACAACTGGCGCATGACCCCAAGTCCCTGGAGCGGTTTGAGCGAGAGGCGCGGGCCGCGTCGCAGTTGAATCATCCCAACATCTGCATCATTCACGACGTGGACGACAACAACGGCCATCCGTTCATTGTCATGGAAAAACTCGAGGGCGAGACTCTCAAACAGCGCCTGCACCAGGGCCGCCTGAATCTCGAGCAGATGCTGGACGTGGCGGTTCAAATTGCGGACGCTCTGGTGGCTTCTCATGAAAAGGGCATCATTCACCGTGACATAAAACCGGGAAACATCTTTCTGACCAAGGGCGGACAGGCGAAGATTCTGGACTTCGGGTTGGCAAAATCACTGCGCGACCCGACTATCACCAGCGATAGCGGTGTTCCCGCCGAAGACTCCATAACGGGAGCGGGTCTGCTGCCCGGCACGGCTGTGTACATGTCTCCCGAACAGGCGCGCGACGAGGAACTTGACGCTCGCAGCGACATATTTTCCTTTGGCGTGGTGCTCTATGAGATGGCAACCGGCAGAAAGCCATTTTCGGGCACGAACATTGTCAACATTCTCGACGCGGTGATGAACCGCAAGCCCCCTTCGCCGCGTGCGCTGAATCCAGTTCTGCCCATGGAATTGGAGAACATCATCGGCCGGGCAATGGAGAAGAATCGCGAAAAGCGTTACCAAAGCTTTTCCGATATGCGTGCCGACCTGGAGATCCTCCGCAAGCAGACCGAGTCGGCACTATTAGCGCAGGAACCTCGCCCACACGCCAAAGTTCTGCGCGCGACCAAAACGTTTCAGACCACCAGCCGGCTGCACCTGTACCTTCTCCTCGGAACCATTGCCGTCCTTCTCATGCTTGTGGCCGTTTTTGGCACCTGGTGGTACCGGCACCGCAATGAAGGACTGAGTGGCGAGAAGACGATAGCGGTCTTGCCGCTACAAAACCTCAGCGGCGACAGCAGCCTGGATTATCTACGCTTCGCCTTGTCAGACGAGATCGCGAACGTGCTCACCTACTCTCGTAGCCTGGACGTGCGTCCATCGGCGGAAACGCGGAAATACGGGGCCGCGGATGTTGATCCGCAGGGAGTCGCCCAAAAGCTGCATGTCGCAACCGTCGTCACAGGACATTTCATTCACGAAGGCGACGGTCTGCTCATCACCTTGGAAGCTATCGACGCGGGTAGTGACCGTATGTTGTGGCAAGCGACGCTACGGTCGACACCCAATCAACTGCTCCGGTTACAAGAGCAGTTGGACGCACAGGTCCGCCAGGGATTGCTGCCGATTCTGGGAGCTGCCGGAGGATTCCTTGAGACCAGCACGCGACCACGTAATCCCGAGGCTTACGATCTGTATTTGCGAAGCGCGGCTGTTTCCCATGATCCCAATCCCAACAAACAGGCGATTGCCATGCTGGAGCGTGCTGTGGGACTGGATCCCAGCTACGCTCCGGCTTGGGAAGCACTGGGGCTCCGCTATTACTACGACGCAACCTACTCGAACGGCGGCGAAGAGGTCTTTCAGCGTTCCAACCGTTGTTATGAGCGGGCGCTGGCGCTGGACCCCAACCGGATCGTTGCTGCAGGTCAACTGATCGCTAATCGTGTCGAAAGAGGCGAGCTGGGCAAGGCCTACCAGCAAGCGCAAGCATTGGTTAAAAGCCGCCCCGAGAGCGCGGAAGCTCACTTCGCGCTGGCTTACGTGCTGCGTTACGCCGGCATGCTGGAGCAATCCGTAGCCGAGTGCAACACGGCCATCTCGCTTGACCCCGGCAATTACCAATTTCGTTCTTGCGCGTGGGCATTCATGGAATTGGCTAATAGCGAGCGCGCCTGGAATTTTGTCCAGCTTGATGCCGGGTCGGAGTGGGCGGCTTATGTGACGCCTTCCCTGCTCCTGCGCGAAGGCAAGCTGGCAGAGGCTCGCGAAGCTGTGAAAGTAATGCCCACAAACCGAAGATACCACCGGGACCTTTTAGAAGCATGCCTTGGTCTGCGGCCAGCAGCTGACGCTGATCGCCTCGCCGAACGCGCCCTCGCGCAAGATCCGCAGGAGGCTGATCCGGAAAACTGGTATTACGAGGGATCATTGTTCGCGTTTTGTGGCAAAAATCGCGCCGCATTGCACATGTTTCAGTTAGCTATTGATCAAAACTACTGCTCCTATTCCAATTTGCTTTCCGATCCCCTCTTGAACAAGCTGCGAGCCGATCCGGCAATCGATCCGGTGCTGACAGCCGCCGGCCGGTGTCAAGACGCGGTTCGACAAGGTCCCGTCCAGTAGAATACTTGCGGTCGTGCTGTTGACGGAGAGCACGCTCCTTCGCCCTAGTGCGGCTAACGTTTGCGCGGCAACTGAGTCCATCTGGGAAACAGCCTGGGAAATTAATGCGTCGCGCGACGAAACAAGCGAATCTGTTCCCATTTACAGTACACGGACGCAAGTAGCCTTTCGCGCAAAGGCCACAAGAAAATGAATGCGGAGAGAAAGGACATTCCTAAAATCCTGAGACTCGCTTCCGAAGCTTCGAAACCAACCTTGCCGAAATCATTGGTCATAATCT
Source organism: Terriglobales bacterium (assembly GCA_035691825.1). Classification (GTDB taxonomy): domain Bacteria; phylum Acidobacteriota; class Terriglobia; order Terriglobales; family Acidobacteriaceae; genus Gp1-AA122. The sequence goes on from DASSIO010000019.1 coordinate 19,327, forward strand.
TCCTGCTTATAACGCTAATCCCGGGTTCAGCGCAGAGCCCTGCCGAGGGTTCGAATCCCGATCGTCCCCTTCCCCAGGACTCCGGCGTGGCCGGTCTAAAAGAGGCGTTGCTGCGCTTACATACGACCGCGCGCCTGCTGCACACAACCGCTCACCCCGACGACGAAGACGGCGCCATGCTGACGTTGGAGTCTCGGGGTAAAGGCGTCAGTGCGGTCCTGCTTACGCTCAACCGCGGCGAGGGCGGACAGAACAAGGTCGGCAGCAACCTCTTCGATGTCCTAGGGGTTTTGCGAACCTTGGAACTCACCGCCGCTGACCGTTACTACGGAGTCGAACAACGGTTCACCCGAGTCGCAGATTTCGGTTTTTCGAAAAACGCCGACGAAACCTTTCAGAAGTGGCAAGGGCAGGATGTCGTGCTGGGCGACATGGTCCGAGTGATCCGGACGTTCCGCCCCGACGTGCTCGTGTCGCGTTTTGGCGGAACCGAGCGCGATGGCCATGGCAATCACCAGGCCTCCGGAAAAATTTCCTTAGAAGCATTTCGTGCCGCCGCTGACCCAGCCCGTTTCCCCGAGCAACTCAAGGAAGGACTGCTGCCCTGGCAGGCCAAAAAGCTCTACGTCGACAATGTCTGCCCATTCCGCAGCAATGAATGCGATCCGAAGAATTACACCATCAAGTTGAGCACCGGCGACGCCGATCCAGCGTTGGGCATGTCGTATGCGCAATTCGCCATGCTGGGCCTTAAGCACCAGCTTTCGCAGGGCGCCGGAGGTTGGTCGATCGATGCTGGTCCACATTATGCGTTTTATAAGCTCATCGATTCGGTGCTCCCTAACACCACCGATGCGAGCGGTCATGAAAAGGACTATTTCGATGGCATCGACACGAGCTTGCCAGGGTTGGCAGGCCGGTTAGGAGCAGAACAATCAAAAGCTCCTTATCTGCGCCCAGCTCTCGTCAAGCTCGAGCAAGCAATCAATGCGGCCACAGCCGCCGTAAACCAGAACCCGCAGTCTGCGGCGGAGCCGTTGCTGGATGGACTTGAAATTGTGCGCTCTCTCACGAAGGAGATCGAGGCCTCACAACTTTCTGCAGCAGGTAAAGACATTCTCCTTATCGAACTGAGGACCAAAGAGCATCAACTGGAAGAAGCGGTGAACTTCGCTGCCGGCGTCCGGCTGGAAGTCACAGCTGATGTCCCGGTGGGAGCCAGCCCGGATGACGCGTTTATGGCAGTGCCGGGCCAAAGCTTTCAAGTGCTGGCGAAGTTCGGTCATATGATTCCTTCGGTGAAGCCGACCAGAATTACGTTTGACCTGCCGCCACATTGGCAAGCCACTCTGCTCCGAGGCAACCCTGAGGAAGGCGCAGTGTACCGGATCACGGTGCCAAAAAATGCCGAGTACACCCGTCCTTACTGGCATCGCGACGATCCGGAAACGGAAAGCATCAACACCATCGACGATCCCAAGTACGTCACGCTTCCCTTCCCACCGCCGCCCGTTCAAGCTCATGCCGATTACACACTGAACGCAAAAGCCGGCGCGGTACACGCGGTTGGCACTACGAAATACAGGGAGGACGGCAAAGAACGCGAACGGGCCATTGCTGTTGCTCCTCCGTTCTCGATCGCGCTCGAACCCGCAACCGAAGTCATCAGCACCAATCAAAGCGGGACGACCGAAATCACGGTGGGCGCGCGCAGCAACATTAAGACAACAGCGAAGGCGTCTCTGCGGCTCGAATTGCCGCAAGGGTGGAAGGCTCTCCCCTCATCCCAACCGGTGGCTTTTGATCATAGCGGCGAAAGTAAAGAGTTTCATTTTCAGGTGCATCCGGCAGACCTACACGAAAGCCGCCATCAACTCAAGGCTGTGCTCGAGTACGACCAAAAACCCTACAGCCTCGGGTACACGGTGGTCACGCGGCCCGACCTCGACACCTTCTACTACTATCAACCGGCAACGCAGCGCGTGAGCATCGTCGATGTAAAAGTGCCGCCACATTTGAAAGTTGGCTACATCATGGGAGCCGGGGACGACATCCCGCCAGTTTTGAAACAGGTGGGAGGCGACCTAAACTTAATCCCCCCAGAGAGCCTGGCAAGTGCAAATCTGAGTCAATATCAGACAATCGTTCTCGGCATTCGTGCGTACGACACGCAGAAGGATGTTGTCACGAACAATAAAAAGCTTCTCGACTTCGTAGCTGCAGGCGGGACCCTTGTGGTTCAGTACAACACGGGAGTTGCCGACTTCAACAGCGGACACTTCGCTCCGTATCCCGCGCAGCTAAGCCGCGATCGGGTCACGGTCGAGGAAGCTCCGGTCCAGATTCTCGCTTCCGATGACAGCATCTTTCATTACCCGAATCAGATTACGGCGAAAGACTTTGATGGCTGGGTCCAGGAGCGCGGCCTTTACTTCATGGATCAGTGGGACAGCCGGTACAAGCCGCTGTTGTCCTGCCACGATCCCGGAGAATCGCCGCAAAATGGCGGCCTCTTGCGGGCGCAGTATGGCAAGGGAACATACATCTACAACGCGTATGCCTTTTTCCGGCAATTACCCGCGGGAGTGCCGGGCGCCATTCGCCTGTACGTGAACATACTCAGCGCGGGCACGAGGCCTCAGTCGTCCGCTCTCAACCATCAGCAGAAGCAATTTGCTGGAGTCGTGCCGATGCTTGCTCGTTGAGTTTGTCAGCAGATTTCTCCAAGGTCCACAATGCCAGCGTTTTCCAACAGCGCGAGCGGTGAGTCGTCGGGCGAGCTGGTTCGAGGCATCGGACTAGGCAGCGCCACCGCCCTCAATATGATTGAGATGATCGGCATTGGCCCGTTCATCACCGTTCCCTTGATGATCAGCGCCACGGGCGGACCTCAGGCGATGTTGGGCTGGATCCTGGGAGCAGTCTTTGCCATGTGCGACGGCCTGATCTGGGCCGAACTGGGCGCCGCTATGCCAGGGTCGGGAGGCTCTTATCGGTATCTCAACCAGATTTACGATCCCAAAAGCCTGGGCCGGCTGATTTCCTTTCTTTATATCTGGCAGCTTTCCTTTAGCGCCCCAATGTCCATTGCGAGCGGCTGCATTGGCCTATCGCAATATGCGGCATATTTCTGGCCGCGTCTTGATCACACCATCGCCTCGCATGATCTAAACATTGGAATTCCGCTCCTGGGAGCGCTCCAGCTTCGCTGGCTGGTATCGACCGCAACCTTCGTGGCGATCGGTGCCGCACTGTTTGCCATATTCCTTCTTTACCGGCGCATCACCAGCATTGGCCGGATGTCAAAGGTGATGTGGGTAGTGGTAATGGGTACGCTGCTGTGGATCATCTTCGCCGGCCTGACCCACTTTAACGCGGCGCGCGCCTTCAGTTTTCCGCCGGGCGCATTCCATCTCTCCCGCCACTTCTTCAGCAGCATGGGATCGTCCATGCTTTACGCCGCCTATCTTTACTGGGGCTATTACAGCGTCTGTTTCATCGGCGGCGAGGTGAAGGACCCGGGAAAAACGATCCCGCGAGCCTTGTTGCTATCCATCGTGTTGGTCGCGGGTCTATATATCGTAATGAATATCGCCATCTTAGGCGTGATCCCATGGCAGGAACTGGATGCCGCGGCCAAGGCGAACACCGGGCTCTACACCGTCTCGGTGTTTATGCAACGAATCTATGGGCCGTGGGCGGCGTATCTCGTCACGATACTACTCATTGTGGCTGCTTTTGCATCGGTTTTCTCGCTCATGTTGGGCTATTCGCGAGTTCCCTACGCAGCCGCGCGTGATGGAAATTATTTCAAGATCTTTGGGCGAATTCATCCTGAGCTCCATTTCCCTCACATTTCTCTGATCGCGCTGGGATTAGCTGCCGGGCTGTTCTGCTTTTTCAGCCTGGCGGACGTCATTGCCGCGTTGGTTGTCATTCGCATCACACTGCAGTTCCTGATTCAGGCAATCGGAGTGATTGTGTTGCGTATTCGCCGGCCGGACATGCCTCGCCCATTTCGCATGTGGCTGTATCCGCTTCCTGCCCTGGCGGCTTCCGCGGGGTTCATTTTCGTTCTGTTCTCGCGAACGAACTCGATGAAGCAGATCCGCTATGCCACTATGATTCTGGTAACCGGGTTAATCATTTATGGCGTGCGGGCATGGCGCAATCGCGAATGGCCGTTTGGACAATCCATGCCGATCGTCGCCGAGGGGGCGCCGAGTAGCTAGCCATGGCTGAGTCTGTGCAAATTCCGGTTTCAGGGTCGGCGCCGCCCCAGAGTTCCGCATGGGCGCCGCTGCGCGAACCTTTGTTCCGCTCATTGTGGATCGCGGCTGTCATTTCCTACACCGGAACCTGGATGCAGAACGTGGGCGCTGGCTGGCTCATGACCACCCTGACCATGTCTCCCTTCATGATCGGACTGGTGCAAGCGGCGGCCACACTGCCGGTCTTCCTGGTCATTCTTCCCGCCGGCGCTCTAGCCGATATGATCGATCGCCGTCGTCTGCTGCTGTTCGCGCAGACCTGGATGGTCTTGGCGGCAGCCGCGTTGGGCGTACTTACACTTCTGCAGCTCGTCACGCCGTGGCTCTTGTTGCTATTCACCTTTCTGCTCGGCCTGGGCGCGGTCATGAACGATCCCGCGTGGCAGGCGATTACCCCGGAAATCGTTTCGGGCGAGCAACATGCCTCAGCAGTTGCGCTGAATTCTGCCGGCTTTAACGTCGCACGCGCAGTAGGCCCCGCCCTGGGAGGTTTGGTTGTGGCGGCAGCAGGCTGCGGCATCACGTTCGTGCTTAACGCGGTCTCCTTTTTTGGCGTAATTCTGTTTCTTTATCGCTGGAAACGTCGCGCAAGCGAACAAGTTCGGACTGAGCCAGTGTTCGACGCGATCAAGACGGGGTTTAGCTATGTTCGCAAGTCCTCGACCGTGAAATCCGTCCTGATCCGTACGGGAGCATTCAGCCTGGCTGCCAGTGCGATCTGGGCTTTGCTGCCGATCATTGCTCGCCCACATGGAGCGACTGGCTACGGCCTTCTAGTGGGCTCCTTTGGAAGTGGAGCTTTGGCGGGAGCGGCGGTATTGCCTCGGTTAAAGCGTCGGCTATCGGTGGATGGTCTGGTAGGCGTTGCGATCGTTATTTTTGCTGCTGCAACCTTTGCCGCAGGCGAAGTCCACCGGTTCGGTCCCTTGTGCATGGTTCTGTTCATTGGCGGAACGGCATGGATCGGCATACTCGCGTGCCTCAATGTAGCCGCGCAGACCATGTCCCCAAACTGGGTGCGCGCGCGATCATTATCCATGTACCTGCTCGTGCTCCAGGGAGGAATGGCCATAGGTAGCACGGTATGGGGCGCGTTGGCGAGCAAAGTCGGAGTCCCCATCGCACTCCTGTGTTCGGCAGTGGCCCTGATGGTTGGCTTGATCACCATCCGGCGCCACCGGCTCTCCGCCCGCGACCTGGCCATGGCGCCCAGCGTAGTTCGAGACTAAGCAATCGTATCGTGTACCTCGGTTCGTGGGACAATGACGCACAAATCCGCAGCTTGCGAAAATGTCGCGCCTGGAACACCCGGTCGATACCGGGAGACGGCGCTCGGAGCCGCCTCCCACATGGGCAATCGCGATATTGCTGGGTATCTGCTAGAAAACGGTGCTCGACCGTCGCTGTTCTCTGCAGCCATGCTGGGGCAGCTGGAGGTGGTAAGGGCAATGCTGGCAGCCCAGCCCGGCGCACAACGAATCCGGGGGCCGCATAGCATCAGTCTTCTGGCGCATGCAAAAGCCGGTGGACCGCCAGCGCGTGAAGTATTCGAATTCCTGCAATCGATCAATGGCGCTGGCGATGATGTGGAGGCCAAACTGTCTGTCGCCGACCGCGAACTCATTCTGGGAACCTACATCTTCGGCGTAGCGCCAAACCAGCAAATCGACATGACCGTTGAGCACAACCGCCTGCTGAAGCTCGACCAACTCACTTGGACTCGCAAGGGCACCATGGGTCGCCCGCTGTATCACTTAGGGGAGATGGTCTTCTATCCGGCGGGTGCTGCGAAGGTGCGCATACGCTTTGAAAACACCCGGGATAGGGTAGTGATGAGCGTCAGCGATCCTGAAATCGTTCTTACTGCGAAACGGGAGAAGCGCAACAACCCCTGAGGCGAGAGAGTCCTACAATTGAAATCGCTTCCAGCATCTGCGAAGCCAATTTCTGATTGGAGATTCGTTCCAATGGGGAATCTCTCGTAAACCTCTCCAATCGACTGGGAAAGCGTCCAGGGTTGTGCCAACATAGACGAGAGCTTAAGAGCGAACTTCAGCTTCCAGGAACCCAGGCTGCCGGATAACCCATGTTTCGCATCCATAACATTGCCGCATTGCTGCTGACCCTGGTTCTGGGCGCGGGTGTGGGTTTGGCCGCAGAGAACTCTGGCGACCGGATTGGGAAACCACTCTACACGACTCGCGGGATAGCCGCCCTGGCTGCAGCCGGGACGAAAGTGCCCTCTAACCGGGTGCTGACGATCCCGTACTGGACGGGTTCTTTCAAGTCCAATAGTTCCAACCATAAGGTGGATGCGTTTTCCTACACCATGGCCGGCAATTCCCCGTGGGCAACTTCACCGAACAGCGTTGTTCCCACCACCATCGTGCCGCTTAGTATAAGTTTCTCCAACGGAATGAGGCTGGACGGATCGACAAAAGTGCAAAGCACGATTGCATCTCCCATTTTCCAGCCATTCCAATCGCAGACTGGCTTCACTCAATACGGAGATGCGGTCTATCGAGCTTCTTTTTTCAAAATCCTTACCGGGATCAATCCTAACTGGCACGTTTTGCTAGGCCAGCCTACAGTTATGCCCACCGAGTACCTCACAGTCCCGGCCGACTCAGGGTTCGCCTTCAATGGTTCTCATTCGGGTGCAGCCATTGGGCTGGTGGACAGCGACTGGTTTAATGGGCAACTTAAAAATCTGATATCGAAGTTGAAGATCGACCCGCGGTCGCTGACCATATTCTTGACCGAAAATACATTTTTGTTTCTCGGAAACCCCGGCAAATGTTGCATTGTGGGCTTCCACAGTGGCGTTCTTGCGCCGGAGCATCAGTCGGTCAATCTAAATACGTTTGTGTGGGCCAGTTATAGCGACGCGAAGATCTTTGACGCGCCTATCCAGGACATCACTGCACTAAGCCATGAGATTGCTGAGTGGTATAGCGATCCCTTCCTGAGCAACACCGTAAAGCCGTGGGCGCAACCCGGATCATCGGTCTGCTCGGCAAACATTCTTGAGGTAGGCGATCCGCTTCAGGGATTTCACAATCTCTCATTTACTGTAATGCTGGACGGTACCGTCTACCATCCACAGGATGCGGTGTTGTTCTCGTGGTTCGCGCGGCAAAAGCCCTCCATCGGGTTTCAGGGCCGATACTCCTATCGTGGTGACAAGTTGTTTACTCCCGCTCCACCCTGCTTCGACGCCGCCAAGCGATAGTCCACCAGACGCTTGAACACCCGTGCGGCTGTTGCGTTCTGCAACATGGCACGAAAGTGCTATTTACGATCCGTATACTGCGCAGTATTTTTACGCGCAACCAGCCCAGGAAATTACTACACTACAGCAAGCAATCTTCCCTGTGGGTTTCCTAGGCCGTCGACAGTGGAGTGGGGTACTATGTCTGGCCGCCAACTTTGCTCTCACGATCTGTTTCGTGATCACACGGAGCAAATCCGGGCCCTGAATGAGCTCAATGCTTACCTGCTCGCGATCAGCTCCTATCCGGAACAATTCTCCAGAGGGATAACGTTTCAGCAGCACCTGGCGAAGGTAATGCTCGCGGAGTCGCGACAGCGGCAACGCGCTCGCCAGCGCTTCAAGCGCACTGCTTAATTTCCAACACAAACATGATGCTTGTAGACAAGAACGCAGCGGGTCAAGTGCGTTTCTTTCCGGTTATCGAGCGCTGAAGCTCATTCCCTCCTTGGACAGCAATAGTAGTCGCCAGAAGCTCGGCGCTCAGCTTTCGCTCGTGCAAATGGCGCGAGATTAAGTCCTGGCTTTGCTTCGCGGGAATGTCCGGGTCCAAAAAGATCAAAACCGAGGGACCCGCTCCGCTTAAGGCCGCACCCAGGATGCCGCGCTGCCCCACCACTTCCTGAAGAGCGGGCAGCAGAGGACATAATGGCGCGCGGTAAGGTTGGTGAATTCGATCCTTCAGACCAGCAGCCAACCAGTCCCGGCGACCCTGCACGAAGGCTGCCAACAGCAGCATGGCGTTCTGAATGTTGGTCACGGCATCGTGGCGTGAAAATTCTGCCGGAACGACGCGCCGTGCCTCCTCCGTCGAGAGCGGTTGATCGGGCACGACAAACAGCAGTGGCCACTTCCCTCTGGGAATAAACCTTGCGACTTGGGCTTCGACCTCTGAGATCATTCGCGCCACCGCCAACCCTCCCATCCAGCAAGCCGCCGCATTATCTGGATGGTGCTCACGCCGCGAAGCTTCTCCGATGATTCGCCTATTGTCCCAATCGAGGCCGCCGAAGTGCGTAGCCAAGGCGATACCTGCCAGCCGTGCCGCGGCTGACGAGCCGCAACCTTTTCCAATCGGCATTTCGTTTTCCAGTTGTAGCGCGAGAGGAGTTATAGGTTTTGCTTCGGCCGCGAGCACGTCTCTATACGTTTCCAGAATGAGGTGATTCTGCACCTGCCCGCAGATGTCGGCGTCGCGGCCTCGCGCCCGCACTGAAAACTGGTCAGCAGCTCGAGCCCGCACTCGAAGATATAAGCGGAATGCGAGCGCGGCGGCATCGAAGGCGGGCCCCAAATTCGCCGATGTTGCGGGAAGCCTGAGTTCCAGTTCCCTGCTGGCCGGTTTGCGCGCCATTAGGTCCTTTCTTCAACCCGCTTCAGCTCAGCGAGAACCGCGGCCGGATTAGCATCAAGAAGAACAGGAGCACGCCGGAAGGAAGTCAGATCCCTTTCTTCAGTTTCGTGCTCGCTACCCCGGAACAGTTCCCCCCGATGAAATTTCAAAGTGAATTCCGGGTCCTTGAGCAGATGGCCCGTAAGGAGCAGGACAACCGATTCGTTACGCTTCACGAAGCCGCTTTTCGCTAGCTTTTTTAGCCCCGCCAAAGTCACGGCAGAAGCGGGCTCGCAGCCGGTCCCGTCAGCTCCGATTTCCGCTTTCGACTGCGCGATTTCGACCTCACTGACCTGCTCGACTGCTCCGCCAGTCGCTTCCAGAACACGCATGGCTTTCCTCCAGGACGCGGGATTACCGATCCGAATTGCTGTGGCCAGGGTCTCAGCAGCAACGGGAGTCAAGCTCTGGTGCTTATTTCGAATCATGGTGACCAGCGGGTTCGCGCCTTCTGCCTGAATGATCGAAAGCTTCGGAAGGCGAGAAATCAGTCCTAAATCCTGCAGCTCCAAAAATGCTTTGCCAAGGGCCGAAGAATTGCCCAGATTTCCACCTGGAACAATGACATGGTCGGGCACTTCCCAGCCGAGCTGCTCGAGCAGTTCGATCGCAGTGGTCTTCTGCCCCTCAAGCCGGTAAGGATTCACCGAGTTCAGCAGGTACACTGGCATGCGCTCCACGACCTCATTAAGGATGCGCATGCAGCCATCAAAATCAGTGCGCAGTTGGCAGGTGAGAGCACCGTAGTCGAGAGCCTGCGACAGTTTGCCCCAGGAGATTTTGCCCTCTGGAATCAGCACCAGACTACGCATGCCCGCCCGCGCAGCGTAAGCGGCCATCGAGGCAGAAGTGTTCCCCGTCGATGCGCACGCCACCCAGCGAAACCCCTCTTCTTTTGCAAACGAGGCGGCGACCGTCATACCTGTGTCTTTGAATGAACCCGTCGGATTCATTCCCTGGTGCTTGGCCAGCAAACGATCGACGCCGGCGGCCCGGGCACACGATGGAAGTTCATAGATGGGAGTGTTGCCTTCGCGCAGGGTAATGACACATCGCGGATCGCGCAAACTGGGAAGCAGTTCGCGAAAGCGCCATACGCCGCTTTGGTCGGCAGCCTCGTACGATCTCCGGCGGTCGCGCCAGATGGACTTCAAAGTAGCGGATCGCGCAAGGAATTGTGAGCTCTTCCAGGCGGGATAAAATATTTCCAGCAGGTCGCCGCATTCGTGGCAACGAAAATTCTGTCCCGCCTTGTCGAAACAGGTTGAACAGCGAATGCACCGTAGCTGCGCGGAATTCACCGCTTCTGGCGATCCCTGCTCTACCGTATCGTGAGGCACGAATTCCTTCGCTCTGTTCTTGGAACCGATCTCAACGATTGTCTCTCAAACCGAGCCTCAGAAACTACTTGGTCGCGCGCAAGTAGCGATCGTCTTTTTCCATCCAATCCCGGCGTGGCGGATTGAACACATCCAAGTCGATCGTGTCCGCCAGCGCTTCTGCTTTGTGCGGCATGTTGGGTGGAATGGTAAGCACTTCGCCGGCGTTGACCACAATCTCTTTTCCGTCGATCCAGAATTTCAACGCGCCGTCCAGAATATACGTTACCTGCTCGTTTACATGGCTGTGCTCCGGCACGATGCACCCCTTTTTCAGGAGCACACGCGCAATCATGATGTCGCGCCCAACAATGAATTGCCGCTGCAAAAGCGGATTCAATTGTTCCAGCTCGACTCTGTTCCAGGGGACATACTTCAGCTCGGCCTTTTCCCGGCGCGTTGGAATGCCCTGTTGCCGGAATGCGCTGCTCTCGCCGGCGGGTGCCACGCGTACTTTCTTTTTCTTCACTGGCGATTTCTTTTTCGATGACGGTGTTTTCGCCATTTCAGTGTGCCTTCCCTTCATACAGACTTACAGCCGTGTCGTGGAGATAGGCATGCGCCATCTGTAAAGCTTTGGTCTCGCTGATCTCGCCCTCCGACACCATTTCGGCCAGAGCGGAAGCCAGCGCCATGCGCGCCGACTGCACGCCTAGCCAGTAGCTTTCCTCCGCGCCGAGCACCTCATTATAGGGGAAACAATCCGTACCAAAAGTGATCTTGTCGGGAAAGGTTTCCAGCCATTCTTTCAAGGAACGCTTGAATTC
>DASSIO010000020.1:0-7848 GCA_035691825.1 Terriglobales bacterium
CACGTCGTTTTTCGAAAAGTCTCCTGCCTTGTTCCAGAAGCTCTCTGTCACTAACGCGGAAGAGCGCGTCCGGCTGAGAATTTGATTCTTGACGGCGCGATAGTCGCGCTCAACCAATGTCGTAACAGCGTTACCAGTGCGAGCCCGGCCGGCCACGACACGGCTTTGGGCGGGGGTGATAATCAATACGTTTGTTCCCATGCGGCGAATCTGATCCAGGAGCTGCTTCGTTCCACTGGCTCCGTAGTTCACAGAGCACACGACTCCACAGACTCCCAGTGCTGCGCTGAGCATGAGCAAGGCGGAACGGAGCCTGTGTCTGCACATCACGCGGAGCGCGCGAAGTACAATCTGACTCTGCCGAACAATCATCCTAAGAGCGCAGTGCTTGTATGGGGTCGAGTCTTGATGCCTTCCACGCCGGGTAGATTCCGAACACGACCCCAACAAGGATAGACAACAAAATTGCCGCTACGAACGGACGCACAACCAGAATCTGTGGCAATTTTTGCATCCGCGTGGCTAGTTCCATCCCGACCCAGCCTAGTGCCGCACCCGCAATTCCTCCCAGGAAGGCAATTAGAGCGGCTTCCAGCAAGAATTGCGAAACAATATCGCCGCTGGTGGCTCCGACGGAACGTCTGACGCCGATTTCTTTTCGGCGCTCCGAAACGGCGATCGACATCAGGCTCATGATCACGACACCGCCGATGAGGAGCGCCATCGCCGCAACGCCGGTCAGGATTTTCGTGAGAGTGCTGCCGGCCTGGGTAACCTGGGCCATGGTTGCTGCCGGATTCGTGATGGTGAAATCGTCCAGTGCCGGTGGACGGATGTGATGGCGATCGCGCAGAAGGTCAGCGACTCTCCCGGTCGCTTCACTGCCGAGTTCCGGATCTTTCACCTGGGCGATGACCATGGTCAAAAAATCGCGATTGAACAACCGACGCGAGGCAGTATTGACAGGTATCAGCACAAGATTGTCGAGACTCCCTCCCGCAGGGCCAGCCCCGCGCGATTTCAACAGTCCAATCACCTGAAACGGCACATCGGCGACTCGGAATGTCTTGCCTAGCGGATCTTCACCAGGGAACAGCGCTGCTTGGACGTCTGTCCCAATTACTGCGACTCTTGCCAGAGCCGTGTTCTGGTCTTCGGTATAGAAGACGCCGTCTTGAACCTCCTCGGAGCGCAACTCGAGCCAATTCGGAGTGGTGCCGATCACTACGGGAGATGCGGCGTGGTCCCGATATTTGACGTCCACATCGAATGCTGTTTGCATCTCGGCCACGGCCCTGATTTCCGAGAGATCTTTTGCGATCGCGTCGGCGTCTTCGAATCTCAGCGTGGGCGGCACGTTCACAAGGGTGGGCATCCCACGAGAGCGGCCACCGCCGGGTCTGACGATAATCGTATCGAAGGTTCCTAACATGTTCTTGAAGCGTTGCATCGTTTCGCGTTTGGTCGCTTCACCGATTGAGGAAAGTATGGTGAGCGAAGCGATGCCAACCACAATTCCGAGGATCATCAGGAGGGTACGCAGGCGATAGCGGCTCATCGTTCGCGTCGCTTGCGAAACAAGCTTCCGGGCTTTCATCGGCCACCTTCCACGGGAGACCATGAGGATTGAGGCGGCAGCTCACGATCAGTAATGATCTGTCCATCGCCTAGCTGGATCTCACGCGAAGCGGAGGCCGCGATGTGGTCATCGTGAGTGACCATCAGAATCGTTCGGCCTTCGCTGTGCAGGTCTTCCAGCAGCCGCATAATTTCTCGCCCCGCATTGGCGTCGAGATTTCCAGTGGGCTCGTCCGCGAGAATCAGCAGTGGGCTATTGATCAGCGCCCTGGCGATCGCCACCCGTTGTTGTTCGCCGCCCGACAACTGCGTAGCGAAATGATGCGCCCGTGAGCCGAGTCCTACTCGTTCGAGCGCCGAGATAGCGCGCGAGCGGTCAACCTGGCCGTCACGATAGACCATGGGAATTTCCACGTTTTCGAGAGCCGTAGTTCGTGGCAGCAGGTTGAAAGACTGAAATATGAATCCGATTTTTGCATTGCGGATGCGGGAAAGCTGTTTGTCCCCATATTTCGCAACGTCCTCGCCATTGAGGCGGTAGCTGCCAGAACTGGGCTGGTCGAGGCAGCCCACGATGTTCAACAGAGTTGACTTTCCGGAACCCGACGCTCCACGCACGGCCACGAATTCTCCGGGACCAATCTGAAACGAAACGGCATTCAGGGCCGCGACAGTTCCAGCCTCCCCCCGGGAGTAAGTCTTCGAAATGTTCTCCACATCTATCATGGATTCACTCTAGTGGAACGGGTCGAGTTTCTTCCGGACCGTTCGCGGGGGTCAACAACACCTCGTCACCGGCCAAAATCCCTCGCCTGACTTCCACCATGCCTTTCTCTTTGGTTCCCACCTGCACCGGCCTGCGCTCAGGGCCGCCCTTGCCCGGGGTGTAGACGAAACTCTGCTCGCCATCCCGGTGTACAGCCGCTGCGGGAACGAGCAGGGCCTCGTGTTGTGCCGTTTGCACTGATACGTTGGCCGTCATGTCGGGTTTAAGGAGCCCGGCATCTTTACGGATAATGATGGTCACCTCGTAATTCACCACGCCGGAGACAATCGTTGCCTTGGGGGCAATGCTCTCGACTATTCCAGGAAAATCACGAGAAGGATAAGAGTCCACCGTGAACGTAACAGGGTCGCCGGGCCTTACGTTCGCGATATCGGTTTCATCCACCATGGCCACAAGTTGCAGAGCATGGTCGGCGATGATGGTGACGAAGGTTGGAGCAGTGAACGAAGCGGCCACCGTTTCGCCTTCCTGCGTGGACACGGAGGAGACGATGCCACTGATTGGTGCGCGAATCGCGACATATCCCAGGTCGACTCTGACAGCATCACGGTCACGGAGCGATTTATCGGAGCGGGCCTTTGCTTCTCCAAGAGCCAGCTCCAAGTCTTGCCGTTGTTGCTCCGGGATCAGGCCTTGAGACGCGAGGCGCTTTGCACGATCGAAGTCGACTTTGGCGCGTTCCATGGTCGCACGGTCAAGCTCCACTTGCGCTTCAGCTTGGGCGAGCCGTGCCTGGATTGGTGCATCATCAATCTCCGCTATTACCTCGCCGGCACTCACTCTGGAACCGACGGTGACGTTCAGTTTCTTGACAATGCCGGACAACTGCGAGCCCACTCGCACCTCCGAGCCTACTCGCAGTCTCACCGTTCCCGTTGCGTTCACGGTGGTTCTCACCATGCGCCGCTCAGCTTGAATGAAGCGTGCTGCCTCGACCGCAGGCTGTCGCAGGTAACTTCGCACCACGTAAAACGCCGCCACCGCGCCTCCTGCAAACAGCACCGTCAGAATAGCGATTCGGGAACGCCTCATAGCTATTTCTTGTCAAACACCATCACCACAGCGGGATTCGAGCCTCGCACGGATTCAACGGTCATCGTCTTGCGATCCGGAGAGAGCGACCTGGTTTCTGTGCGCACGACCTTGGGTCCCCCTGCGACAGCGCTCTCGCTGGTCCAAGTTGTCACAAGATTCCCGTTATCCCATTTGCTGACGGTTTCGCTCGGTCCGGCCATAGGCAATTGGTTGCTCACCGGCTTGCCCGTGAGATCGAAACGTGTCTGGTTATCGTCATCGCGGCCTTGGAAAGTTGTATGGATTGTGATCTCCAGCGACGAATCGGTTTGTTGGATGGTCTGTGTCATCTTCATCTGAGCCATCATGCCGACGTTCTTGCTCTTCGCCGGATTGAGCTCCCATGCCCCGGAAAAGTCGCTGCGTTTCTGGGCGACCGCCACCGCAGTCGCGAAGCACAACACCAAAATCAGCACTTTCGGTTTCATATTTCCTCCTAGTTTTCGTTCACGAAATCCCATCACGAAACTTGTCACCTCGACCGTCGAGACCCTTCTCGAAAGGCGCCTAATGAGTCGCTGCATGTGTACCCAGAGTTCGGCCAGTCAGACACACCTCCTCCCCTCAAGGTTCCGTCGGAGTGCTTCGCCCTTCAACATAAAGAGCGAGTCGCCAGGAATCTGCAGCAGACAAAGTCCGAAATGCGGGCATGCCGCTCCAGCGGATTCCATGTTGAATGAATTGCGCGTCAATCCAGGTAGGTCCGTGCGCCGGTTGGATCACGAATTGTGGTGGGCGCGGGGAAAAAGAATTCGCGAGGGGTGCGGCCTTGCCGCGCGTGGCTCCGTGACAGATCGCGCAACGTTGCTCGTAGAGTTCGCTTCCGCGCTCTAGGTCATCTTCCGTAGGTGTAAACGGACACGCCTTCGTCGCCCGGCTGAAATAAAGTTTTGCTCGCAGCAAAGACGGAGCCAGCCGCTTTTCGACCCAGGAAGGTTCCGCTTCGCTCGAGGCATCGACGATGGCAAAGGCGAATATGGCGATTGCGAGAAATACAGCCACGGGAATTATGAAACGCAGCTTTCGTCTATGAGGACTATCCATCATGTTGCGGTCGCTTTCCGGCCTTCCAAAGGTGGCAGTGTTCACTCATTTGTTTTGTTCAGCACCATGTATGACGTATCGCGGGCTCGCGCGAATAGTGCTTTGTGGCTACCTTCAACGGGGCGGGGTGAATTCCGTTTGCGTGTGGCGAAGCACCGGTCTGTTCGCAGCGGCATTTAGGTTGTGTATTCGATCCAAATCGAAATGAAAGAGGGTCTATTAGAGGAACTAGGAGAGCCTGTGAGCGTTTGCGCCATGAGCCCCGGCTAGCATGGTCGCTGCAATGACTGGGTGAACCATTCGTTGTATGAGCGATTCGCTTGTGGGAGGAGCGAAATACGCTCCCGAGTATTGGGGTACTCGCGGCTAATCGACGACGTCAGCTTTTGGAAGAGTCACGTAGTCGCTCTTTGGTATCACCCAATCGTACAAAGAATTCGTCCCGATAGGTGCGGCTGAGGGCGATTCGAACACCGCACTGGAGGACCAATTCGTACTCGCCGTTGAATACCAACACCTCTCTGATCTTGTCCACATTGACCAGAGCGGAGCGATGTACCCGTAGGAATGTTCGCGGATCCAGGCGATTGGATACGTCCGAAAGCGTTTCCCGGTTCAGGTAGGACGTTGAACCAGCATGTATGCGGATGTAATTGTCTTCAGCTTTGATGCAGTCGACTTGAGCAACCGGGATCACCAGTATTTTGCCGCGCAGCTTTACAACAAAACGCTGGGCGTATGAGCTTGTCGCCGCAAGCGCTTCCAGCGTTGTAAGTAGCCGTTTCCCATAGCCTCTCTCGCCGCCCTCCATCAGCCGTTTCGCCACGCTCTGCATCATGGAAGCAAAACGCTCTTCATCGAATGGCTTTAGAAGGTAATCGATGGCATGCACTTCGAAGGCACGCACTGCGTATTGATCGTAGGCCGTGACAAACGCAACCACTGGGAGGTGCCTCGGATCGATCTGCTGTAGGACCTCAAATCCATCGATCTCCGGCATTTGGATGTCCAGCAGCAGCAGGTCCGGCAAAAACTTGGGCACAGCTGCAAGGGCTTCGTAGCCGTTAGCGCATTCGGCAACAAGTCGGAATCCCGGATACGCAGACAGCATGCGTCGCAGGATGGCACGGGAGCGTGGTTCGTCGTCGACGATCACTGCCCGCCACGCTCGACCGCTAAGTGGTTGGTTTTCCTTCGCCATCGGACCGCCAATAAGGCAACTCAAAGAACGCGGCAACGCCACCCTCCACTTGATTGTCCACCTTGAAAGAATATCGCGAGCCATAAATCTGTTGAAGGCGCTCGCGCGTATTGCCTATTCCAAGACCCTCTCGGACGTTGTCAGGCATGCCCGGTCCGTTGTCGCGAACTTCAATTCGAAGAATGTCGCCGCGCCGTTTAGCCGACAAGCGAATAAGAGCCGGGCCGATGTGCGACGCTACGCCATGCCGAACTGCATTTTCAACTAGGGGCTGCAAAATCAAGTTGGGAACTTCAGAATCGAGCGATTCCGGATCGAGTTCGAAGACTACCCGCAAGCGATCGGCAAAACGAACCCTCTCAATCTCCAAATAGGCGTCGAGAAAATCCACCTCACGCCTGAGCGAGACCCATTGAGCGCCCGAATTCTGCAGTGTAAGCCTCAGAAAATCTCCAAGTCGTGCAATCAAACGAAGGGCTGCCTTCGGCTCGCTAATCACTAAGTCGCTTAGGGAATTTAGCGCATTGAACATGAAATGGGGCTGCAGTTGCATTTGGAGAGTTCGGAGATGCGCCTCAGCAAGCTGAGCCTGCAACTGTGAGCTACGAAGTTGTTCGCGATCGTATCGTTCGTAGTAGTTCGTCGTGCTGTCAATTGCGATGATGATCCAGTAGGCCAGTACGCCCAGAGGATAGTTATGGACCGCCTGCTGAAGGATCGTCGAAGAGCCACCCGGAAGGGTCGGGCTACCAGTGAGGATAAATGCCAGCGACAAGTGCAGGATGAGGTGCACAAGCGAAAACACCAAAGATGCCCCAAAATGCAGGAATCCGCTGGAAACTGAAATTGGATGGAGCGGCCAGCGCCTTAGAATACGAACTACGACGGGCGACAGGGCAGCCCAAAGATAAAACCTCGTAGCCCACCAGACGAATAGCAGATGCGGCTTTGGTGGAACGTTCTTTAGAACGTCCATCAGTACATACATCGTACTAGCAAACAACAAAGCTGCGACTGTGCAGCCCAGGTAGACGACGATCCACCGCCGCACTCTTCGCTTTCGCGCTGGGAACGTTTGGTGCCCCTGAAGCTCCATAGAAGGTTTCACCGACTGATCAGCCTCTCAGACGCGCAATCTAATTATCCGTCTGGATCAAAGTATTTTGTGTTCGTCCGCACGTCATCCACCCCTTCCATTTGCGTTTGGCCACAAAGGGTGCGCGCAATGAGGCTGGCGATCTACGCGTCAGTTTCGGAGGAGCAGGGTTGGGGCCCTGGAGCGCCAATGCGGAGAAAGCCTTCAAGCGTTTGGGATTCTTCGCGATGCTTTCAGCGAGGTGCTCATGCGCATGCCATGCGAACTCGCCAGCTTGATTGGAATGCGGAATCGCCTGTATTCCAGGTCCGACGAGCGAGACGATGCAGACTTCAATGCCCCTCGGTCCATCTCTGCGATCCGCCCGCCGCCCAGGGTGTGATCCGGCCCTGAAATTCCGGCCCTCCGAAGGAAGGGTACATCGACTTCTCGATTCCCGCAAAATCGAAATGTCCTTCTAGAGCGACCTTTCGTGACAAGCTCACTTGGTCGGAACTAGTTGGTGAGGATCGAGCTGAAACAATTTTACTGCTCGGATTCAAGACGCCACTAATCACAAGGGCTCCCGAACTAAGCTTCATGAAGCCGCGTCTCGTGATCCACGTATCCTGCTTCATAGCTCACCCTCACAACCCACATCGGGAGCCGATGATATCAGGCCAGCGTACTCCTGCAACTTTTCATGCTGATTGTTGACATCAGGCGATGTGGCCCGCTGAGCCATCTTGGGCTGGGCGTCACTCTTTTGGAATCCGGGCAACTCCCCATGTCTCGATGCTAAAAACGGAGCCACTTCCTGCTAAATAGTTCCCAAGTTCTAAACTACAAGTGAGAGTATTTTACTGCAACTTCGTGGTGCCTAATGCAACCAAAACAAACGAAAATCAGTCTATGCAAACAGGTCAGCGTAGATTAGCAAAACGCCGCCAATCCACTGAATCCTTCACCGGGCGCGGCACATATTTCGCTGTGCCAAAACTGTGCCAGAATCGTACGTTTTCAATCCATTCGAGTTATCTTTTGAGCGAAAGCAGATTCCCCGATTTGTTGGAAACGTTAGTAGTTAGA
>DASSIO010000021.1:0-57664 GCA_035691825.1 Terriglobales bacterium
CGGGGGATCCACCCGTTCCCATCCCGAACACGGAAGTTAAGCCCCGCAGGGCCGATGGTACTGCACGCGAAAGTGTGTGGGAGTGTAGGTCGTTGCCGGCATAAATAAAGGCCGTTGAGAGAAATCTCGACGGCCTTTTCCTTTGTAGTGCTTTGCTCCTGAAGCTGGCTGTTGACAATCGCGAATTCTTGCTTAAACTGCGTTCGCTCTTCCTGTCGGCTTTATCCGCGAGAGGGGACGAGATGAACTTCTTTCAAGCGTTCAACCTAAGCGTTTTCGTGGGAACATTGGGAACTCTGGCTGGCGGCCTTAGTAGAATTCCGGCCGGCGTTGGAGATTGGCGCTTGGCTAACTGGTTGTTTATTGCCTTCTTCCTTCTCTTCCGTCTTAAGATGGTTCTGGACGACCATCAGTATTTTGCAAAAGCTAAAACCAAGAACGTGAACTTCAAAATCGGATTCGTTACTGCGGTCGCATCGTGGCTCTTTTGGGCGCTAGCGGGGTATTCGATAGGTCAACTGCAGCAAGCGTATTTTCTGGTTGGGATAGCGATCTCGATTTCGACACTCTGGATTTTGGCTGTGGCGCTACTTGAGGGTGCCACGTCCGAGCACTATTTTTGGATTGCTGCAAACACGGTAATCATTGTTTTGCTCTGGGGCGCATACCGCCGAAACGCTTCGACTAGCGACTGGGTCACTTGGCTCCTACTTGGCGGAATTCTGGTGCTAGTTATCGCAGATTTCATTTATAGCAAGAGCGTGCCTGAACTTGACCAGTAGGCCTGCAAGGTGCGGCAAGTGCAGGTCATTGTCGACATAAGTAGGCGCCGGTGCAAGTTACATGGCTGTGTGGCGCGGGCGCCTTCGCCGTGACGGTTTCTTAGCTCTTCAAATTCTGAATCCAGCCGTAACCATGGATACTGCTCGGGAACTCTAACGAAAAACATAGCTGGCTGGAGTGCTTGCTTGCGCCTCGGCTGGTGAACTGACCTCGGAATACAGGTGTTTCTAGCCGAATTCCCGGCCGGCAGTAAACCCTGACGCCCATTTCCCATCTCAAGTAGGCACGACGTTTGTAAGCCCACCCTGAACCGCAACCAAGCACGACAACGCACAAAGGAGTTGATTATGAAAATCAGAAGTTTCCAGGAATTGTTCGAGATTGGCCTGCGTTACGCTTACGATTGCGAGCTGAAACTGGTGAAAAAGGGCATTCCTGAGATGATCGACAAGAGCACGTCGCCGGAGTTGCGCAACGCCCTGGAGCAGCATCTGCAGGAGACTCGCAACCACGTCACACGTCTGGAGCGAGTATTTGGCATCGTTCGTGCCGACGTAAAGACAGAGGACAACGACATCATTGACGAAATCACCAGCGCAGCCAAGGACATGGTCGGCGCCACCGAGGATGGATCTCTGCTTCGCGATGCAGCTCTGATCGTTGCCGGTAATGAAGTGGAGCACTACGAGATGGCCGCCTATGGTTCGCTCGTCGCCTTTGCCCGGCAGCTCGGGTATACCGAAGCTGCTACCCTGCTGGAACAAACCCTAAATGAAGAGAAAAGCGCCGACGCCAAACTCACTCAGATCGGCGAAATGACCGTCAACCCTAGGGCGACACAAGAACGCCGCGCGGCATAACCCGCAAAATCGGACGGGGCTGCCTCTGATTCAAGGCAGCCCTTTTTGTTTATCATGAGTTTGTATCGAGACTGGAGCCGCCTGCTGGTCACTAGGAAAAGCGTATTTGAAGGGCAGCTTGACCCAACGGAGCGTCGCCTTTTGGTTCGTTGGCAATTCAGCCCTTAGTTCTGGCACTCACGCTTTGCTCTCGCGGCATCAGGGCCATATAGTGTTCCGCTGCACTGCTGGATCGCGCCACACGGGCTTACTTTCCTGAAATCGCGGGGGCGGGATATTCGGGAAGCGTTTCCCTATCGGCATTGGCGCGCTTGACTTCGAGTTCGCCGAAGAGAAGCGAAGGATTCACAATGCTGTGAGGTATGTTCAAGAGATGGCTTTCGACATTGACGTCATTGCCGGCAGCGACGAGATCATTGCGCAACGCGCGAAGGTCTAAGTCTCCGAAATTCGCTCCCCGCACCAGTTCCTGGTGGCCATCTTTAACGTAAACCCTGTAGAGGAGCCTTGGCGCCATGCCGCCCATTGTCTCGACAAAGTAACCGTAAGGGAGCTCGCGCTGCTGGCATAACTCGATCAGCTTCTTCTTCAAAGCTTCCGGAGCAACGGGTTCGGAGGAAGTTACAATTAGGTTGCCCAGGCTTGGCCCGGGGTAGTTAGAGGGAACTCTTGCGCGGCTGTGTCCATTGGACGAGGGGAAATCGCGGATGGGCGTACGTCCCATCAAGTAGTTGATGAGTCTGCCATTCTCGATAACCGGTACTTTGACAGCCTTCACTCCCTCGTCATCTACCTCGTAGTGGCCCATCAAACGCTTGCCATTCATCGTGAGCAAGGTAGGATCGTCAACAACGGACAGGAACTCGGGCAGCACACGACTTTTGTATGCGGTGGCCCATTCGCCCACAGTTCGAGCCGGCTTGCCGAGTTCAGGCCGGATGCCAAGCACATTTCCAGCTACCAGCCCAAGTAGGACGCTGGAAGCGGCATCGGCGGAGAACAGCACAGGGCCGCGATATTCCTCGTCAACCACGGGTGCATCGCGAAGCTCCTTGAGTGAGTCGCGCAAAGCCGTGCCGCGAGCCAGGAATTCATCAGCTGAGGGTAGGTCCTTCGCATCGTCCACTGTATAAGCCCAGGAGCGGTCCAGGCGCATGCCGTCACTGGCTTGCGTGCTCGTGGCCATGGCCATCTCATAAAGCGTCTGACCATCGCGTACGACGGTGCCTTCCGAGTTCAGGAAGTAGCGATTGACCGCCTGAAAATTCAGATTCGCAGTAAAAGATTCAATCTGAGGGTCCGTGCGATAGAGCGCCGTAGCTCGCTGCAGCATATTTGCCCACGGCTCGGCACCGATTGTCAGGCGAACGAGTGGGCGAATCGACTGTAAAGGATCGGCGTGGGCAAAGTCGTCGATGGGCTGGTCGACCTGGAACTGTTTCAGTTGCGCCTGCTTGGCAGACAGTGCTTCGGTGGCGGCTTTGTACGCTTGGTCCGTGGCAAGCCAGATCTGATGGCGCATTGGTAGAAGATTATCTTCGAGTGGTGCGATCTCAACGACGCCTTGTCCCTGGCCGAAGAAACTATCCTGCTTGTAATTGCCCACGCGGACGACGACGCGCAGGAAGCGGATGCGC
Source organism: Terriglobales bacterium (assembly GCA_035691825.1). Taxonomy (GTDB): domain Bacteria; phylum Acidobacteriota; class Terriglobia; order Terriglobales; family Acidobacteriaceae; genus Gp1-AA122. The sequence goes on from DASSIO010000021.1 coordinate 3,281, forward strand.
GTGTGTACATCGGTGCGCAAGGCGCCAAAGCTGGCATCCGCGGCCAGCGCATCCATATCGATAATTCGATACTCGATGTAGTAGGGGGCGGCGGTTTGCTCAAGTTTCAGCTGACTCTTAGATCGCTGCATCTCGGAAGTCATGGCCTCGAGGACCGGATCCTCCGCCACCTCCGGTTGGGCTTGCTTCAATGCGACAAGCGAGCAGAAGAAGGTCAGGAAGAGAGCGACATTCCAAATTGAACGTATCAGTGTTCGCCTCCCAACTTACTCGCAGGCAGATTTTCGAATCCAGGCGGAGGCAGAATGGGAGGCCGGTTCAACGCATGCGCCTGCTTCTGCACTTCGATATCGGAAAAAAGCATTGCCGGGGCGGCAGCTGCAACCGGTATGCTGCCTGACTCCGCGCCACAGACACCGTTGAACACGGAGGTGGTGTCACCGGTTACGAGGATGTGGCTCAATGCGGCAAGTGGCGTCCCCACGATGCTGACGCCACGCACGAGTTCATCCGAACGGCCGTCGGGGTAGACACGCCACACCAGAACGGGGAGCACTTGAAAAGCTTGCGGCATGGCACGCTGGGTCAGTGTAAAACCACCCTGGATATCTTCAAAGTACAAGCCATAGGGCTTGCCTTGCTTTTTGATTTCATCAATTAGTCGCTGCCGGAGTTCCGCATCCTTAATGCGACGCGATGATGTGACAAGTAGGTTGCCTTGACGACCCGTGGGCATCAGTCCCGCCTCGGCCCGCCCATGGCCGTTCGATTGTGCGAAGTTTTTGATCGGCATCCGCGACATTAGGAAATTCTTCAGAATTCCATTTTGAATTACCGGAACGCGTGAGGCAGGGATGCCTTCATCGTCCTCGTCATACCAGCCGGCTAACTGGACGCCGTCCAGAGTGCGCTGTGTTGGGTCATCGATTACGCTCAAGAAGTCGGGCAACACCTGTTCATTGATTTTTCGCGCGAAGGTTTGGCCTTCGTTCTCGCCCTTTTGTCGCTGGCCCTCTAGACGATGGCCCAATACCTCGTGGAAGAAGACGGCAGCGGCTCGCCCTGATAAGAGGGCTGGGCCCTCGAAGGGCTCAGCAACCGGGGCGCTGCGCAAACTCTTCAGATCGCTCGCCATTTTTTTGACCCGCTCAGCAATTTCATTCGATGGCGGGATATGGTTGACGTCTTCGGCTTCGAAGGTTTCCACTCTGACTAACTCCATGCCGTCATCAGCTCGAGCTTGTGCCTGAATGGCAAAGCGAATCGTGGCGCGTGGCGATACGACCTGACTGCCCTCGGTGGAAACAAAATGAAAGCGGATCTGCTGCTCCGCGACGATAGCCATCGAGTTGTAAATGTACGGATACTGCGCCAGGATGGCCGAAGAGCGGCGCACCATGTCTTCCAAAACACGCTGCTCAGGTGGGGGAGGGAGTTGCTGGTAATTGAGACGGTTCTGAGACTTTTCTTGGGAGAAGTCGGCCGATGTGTCTTCTTCCTTTGCCTGGACCTGCGTTTTCGTCTTGACGTTCAGGTAAGTTCTGGCTGCCTTGCGGTACTCCTGATAACTCATTTGCCAGAGAGTACGCGCCAGGGCATCACGGTCGTCAGCCAAGGGCAAAGCGCCGGAGCTGATGGCAGACCAGCGGTTCTCCTCGTGTGTATTATCCAGAGCTGGAGTACCGAGGCGCATCACCACGTTCGCTAAGCGCCTCCGCGCATGCGTCGAGTTCATGAGGCTGCCCTGCATTCCGACGGCGATCGCTACCTCCTCGTCGTAGCCGGAGTAGCTGATGAAGTAAGGCGCGGGATCAAGCTTACCCAGTTCAGTTTGTGCCCTGTGCAATTCCTGTTGCATGGTGGAAAGGAGCACATCTTGGGCCGCCGAGGCCGGAGTAGCAGCCCTGAGGTGACGAACCGTGAATAGGCAGGCCGTCGCGACCAATGCGATTGTTGTGGCAGCTGTAACTTGCCATCTGGTTTTGACGGTCCAGGTCAAGCGGTTCCTCCAGAGTCGCTGGGTGAACCGCAAGCTTATCAGAACGGGTACTAGCGTCAATCAAGAAGCTAGTGATCTGTGGTCGACTATGGTGCAGGAGTGAGACTTAGGACGGCGACGGCGGCCCTTTTGGTGGGGCTTTGTCGTTTGTGCCATGGTTTCTAGCTTGAAACATCTCCTGAAGAGCCTGTATTTCATGCGAGTTGAAAAAAGGGGCGTACTTAGAAGGCTGCCGGGCTCATTTCGGCCGGAGGAGTGAGACACCCGTGCCTATGTGGACGTTGTTCATATTAGCAGCAGGTTATCGATCAGACGCGTATTGCCGACGTATGCGGCAACGGCGACGAGCGCTGGTGTCGTGAGCTCATTAAGAGCATCGAGTGTCTCGGGATTGACAACTTCCAAATAGTCCAACTTGACCGAGGGCTCTTCCTCGAAAAGCTTCTTTCCCGCGGCGATAAGTTCTGCGGGATTTCGCTCGCCCTGATCAAACGCCTGCCGCACGCCCCTGAGAGCGCGGGACAGCACGAGTGCTGATTTGCGCTGCTGAGGATCGAGGTATGCATTTCGTGAGCTCATGGCGAGGCCGTCGGTCTCGCGCACAATGGGGCAGACGACGATCTCAACAGGAATATCCAAATCCCGCACCAAGCGTTTGATGATAGCTACTTGGGCGGCATCCTTCTGGCCAAAGAAGGCGAGATCCGCCTCGACAATGTTGAACAGCTTGGAGACGACAGTAGTAACGCCACGAAAATGCCCCGGGCGCGAACGCCCACAGAGCTTGTCGCTCATGCTTTCCACTGTGACGTAGGTGGTGGCGCCGGGCGGATACATTTCCTCTCCCGCAGGCGCAAAAAGGAACTCCACCCCCTCCTGCTCCAGCAATTTGCAGTCCCTCTCGAATGTTCTTGGATAGCGGGAAAAGTCTTCGTTAGGGCCAAACTGGGTGGGGTTTACGAAAATGGAAACAGCAACCACATCCGATTGTGCCTTCGCCGCGCGGACCAACGACAGGTGCCCTTCGTGGAGCGCGCCCATCGTGGGCACGAAGCCAATCCGTTTGCCCTCGCGTCGCAGAGACCGCGACGAGGAGCGCATGGCTTCAACCGTTCGGAAGATTTCCATGAGATGGCGAAAAAATTGACGAATTGTCGAATTTAAAGGATTTACGAATTCGAACATTGCAAATTCGTAAATTCGTCAATTCGTAAATTCGTCAATTCGAAAATTCGTCAATCCGTAAAGTCGATCCCTGGCCGCTTCGCAGGTTCTCGTACCTCTGAACGACCAGGGTCCAAACACCGGAGCGGTTCTTCTATCGATGCAGCGCCCGCTTTCGCTCCAGCACGGTGTTCAGCGCTGCCTGCGTGTCTCTGGGCAAGTGATAGGACTCAGCATCCGACGGGTACTGATGTGAGACCACATCGGCGCGGAACGACTGCACCGCATGTGTGATGAAGGCGGCAGCGTCCCCGTAACGGCGCACGAATTTAGCGGGCGACCCGAAGGTCAAGTTCAGCACATCGTGAATCACCAGCACCTGGCCGTCGCAGTCCGGTCCCGCGCCGATTCCAATCGTAGGCGTCTCCACTTCTTCGGTGATCATGGCCGCGACCTCGCGGGGAATTCCCTCGAGGTAAATGCAAGCCACGCCAGCCCGGTCGAGCGCGGTAGCGTCGCGCATGAGCTGCTCGATTGCAGCCAGCGATTTGCCTTGGACTTTATAACCGCCCATCACGTTGACAGATTGCGGCGTCAGGCCAATGTGACCAGCCACCGGGATTTCGGCATCGATGATGCGTCGGATGAGATCTGCGCGTTTCTGTCCGCCTTCCATCTTGACTGCTTCCGCTCCTGCTTCTTTCATGTAGCGGGTTGCGTTGCGCACCGCTTCTTCTGGACTGAGATGATACGAGCCATAGGGCATGTCGCCGATCAGAAATGCGTTCTTCACGCCGCGGCGCACGGCGCGAGTGTGGTGCAGCATCTCGTCCACGGTGACCGAGAGAGTGTTGTCGTAGCCAAGCATGGTTTGGGCGAGCGAGTCGCCAACCAGAATGATGTCGATACCGGCTTCATCGACCAGCCGCGCGGTGGCATAGTCATAAGCGGTCAGGCAGGTGATGGGTTCGTGCCGGAGCTTTTTGTCGCGAAGAGAACTGGCAGTGATCTTCTGGCGGGGCTCGCCAATAGGAGTGAGACTCACGATGTCCTCCAGTGCCCCTCCGCCTCAGGCGGATGGAGCCTGTTCACATCTTTGGATTCGAACGGAACTATTGTAGTGGCAAAAAAGCTGAATGGCTAGAGCGTTGGAAGTATCTACAATCAAAGAAGTTAGCGATGATCACTGTCCGCTCATTTCGATAACGCTGCCAAGGTCTCGCGGAAGAGAGTGTCGAATGATCCACCTTTTTGGGCGAGGTTCGCCAGCGCGCGTTCCGCTGCAGCTCTCTGGTAACCCAGGTTCGTCAACGCCGAGAGTACATCTTCCTCGACCGGGCTGACGGGCGACGCCGCAGGAATCTCTGCGAACCCCGCCATCTTGTCACGAAGCTCCAAGACCATGCGCTCTGCTGTTTTTTTCCCAATACCCGGAATCCGGGTGAGCTTGGCAACATCGTTACCCCGAATGGCGCCGACCATATCGTCAGCAGGCATGCCACTCAGAATGGTGATCGCGAGCTTGGGGCCAATTCCGCTCACGGTGAGCAGTTTCTCAAAAAGCTGTTTTTCGAATGGCTTGAGAAAGCCATACAACGCGATGACGTCTTCCCGCACATGCGTGTGGATGTGCAAAGCCACTTCGGCTCCAACGCCCGGAAGCTCAGAGAATGTAGGCACGCTGATGGTAATGTCATAGCCGATCCCGCCAGTCTCAACTACGGCCTGATTGGGGTGCTTGGCGAGAAGGCGTCCGCGAACGTGGGCGATCATCTTGCCGCCATTCTATAGAAGTGACGTGAGCAGGGAAATTGGTGTGGCAGGATCGAAGCAATTGACCTGCTGATGAATTTCGCCACACGCTGCTCATATTTCCCATTTCTGAATTGCGATTTCCCATGGCGCTTCTTGGCGCGTTTACTTGCGGAAGTCCGGTATGAGACTGGACGAGTCAGTCCTACCCTCCGATAGCCGGAGCCAGGTTCAACTTTAATTCTGTTCAACCTCTACCCACAGAAGATAAGGAGAACTTCCATGTTTGCACGCTTCCTGGAAATCGTTCCGAAGATGGAGAGGAAAGAAGAAATCCTCAAAGTGGTGAAGACTGAAATCCTACCTATTCTCAAAAAACAACCCGGATTCCTGGAAATGCTTCCATTTGTCCCGGAGGTAAAGTCCGATAAAGTGGTGACCATCACACTGTGGGCCGACAAAAAGGACTTCGAGCGCTACGAAAGAGAAATCTTCCCCAAGATCGAGCAAATTCTGAGGCCCTTTCTCTCTGCGCCCATTCAGTTCAAGCATTACCACCTGGAGACCACGCTGTGCGAGCACTTTGAGAAGGCCTTGGTCTGAGCGGAACAGCCCTTCCCCAAAAGCAGCCGGGAGCGCGGCAAGCCTCCCGGCTTTTTGCTGGTCCCCAAGCTTCTAACCCGGATTTCTCACCATAAGACAAGGAGGCACGGAGGCTGGCGGGGGTGAATAGCCGCGTCCCTGGCGTTGACTCGGCTCAAGCTTTCTCTGTGTTCTCCGTGACTCCATGGTGAGAAATTGCGGCTAAAACCGGAAGAGGTAAGAGATTTTCACGAAGAACTCGCGATTGTCATTGATCAGGCGGTCTCGGGTGCGCAACAGGCCGCCGTTGGGGGCGAGGGCCAGTGAAGGGTCGATGTTCTGCAGGTCACTGTTATAGCCGACGTAGACCGCAGTTCCGGGGTGAACGAGATAGGTGATCAGGAATTGCGGGCTTAGCTGCTTCGTCGTTTGCAGGAAGGTGAAATTCGGGTTTGCCAAGGTTGCGTCATACTGCAGGATGAAGCGCAGCGAAAGTTCGTTGTTGAACTGCCAGTTCCAGCGGCTGCGGATAATGTGATTATCGAAAATGGCAGTTCCCGAGCTTCGGTCCTTTAGGCGGCTGAATAGATAGGTGTTATCAACTTTTAGCGCGGTAAGAGGACGAAGCGTAACTACGGCTGCCGCAAAATCCGAAAACGCCATGAAAGGAGCGTTGTTGCCGGCGGGAACGAAATTAATCTGATCACCCCAGTTGTACTCCGCCGCGATGCTGGCGTGCTTGAAGAAGCTGGTCCCGGCATTAATGTCGCTAAAATGCTGATTGTAGTCGCGGTTGGCGGGCAGCGTGGGGAAGTCCACGGGCCGCAAGCGCTGGCGGAAGGGAGCGTAGGGCTCGAAATTGATATAGGTCTGCCGCTTGAATCCCAGGTGAAAGATGGGCTGAAACAGACTATCGAGACGCACTCCATTGTGATCCCAAATCTGATCGGTTTGGAAGGTCGGGCCCCATTCCAGCAGCACGCCGTTCTTCGGGCGCACTCGATAGTTCAAGGTGTTCGAGAACTCGCGAATATCAACCCGGTTTACGAAACCTGGCTCAGTGACAAACCCGGGGCTGTAATCGTTGTAGACACCCTCGTAATTCAGGTTCAGCCCGCTGCGAACTACGTCGAGTTTGTAGCCGGGCCCAGCCTGGTAGGAGCCATCGAGATTTCGCGTTGAAGTGACCACCCCCTGGAGAGATGAGGTCCAGTTGTTAGAGAATTTCAAGCGAGCGTCCAGTCCGCCAACACGGTTGAACGCACCATCGAACTCGCGATCGGTGAAGATCGCCCCTACGCTGGATTGACTGAAGACGTCTCGCGTTAAGCGGCCAATCGCAAAGTAGGCGCGCTTGCCAAACTCCGGGTCAGAGGGCGGCACAATTTCACCGGGAGATTTATCGTCAGCAACAAGTAAACCGACGCCGTAATGGCCGGCCCTGCCGCTCAAGCGCGTCCCAAAATCCGGATCAGCAATGCGGCGGGTGAACAGAAGGTCGATTGGGGTGCGGAAAAAGTCGGAATTTTCAATAAAAAAAGGGCGTTTTTCGGGGAAGAAAACTTCGAACCGCTGATTGACCGTGACCTGTGGGTCATCAGATTCAACTTGGCTGAAATCGGGGTTGCCGGTGATGTCCAGAACCAGGCTGTCCTTCAAAATTATCTTGGAGTCCAAACCGATCTTGCCGCCTGCGAGGCGGTTATCAAAATGGGGATTGGCAGCATCCTGCGTGTTCAGGCTGCGAAACGAGTTGAAAAGGCCATAAGGGATGAACTGGAGGTTGCGGCCAGGAGCGATTCCTTCCATTCCATTGGCAACAGCAGCACGTGCCAGGCGCCCTTCCACTTTGCTTGACAGCGCCGGCCAGAAGGAATCTTCGTTCTCGCGGACTATTCCGCGATATAGGATGATCCCCCAGGACTGCTGGGGATCCTGGGTAAAGCGAAGGCTGCGGAACGGAATGGCCATCCAGACCACAAAACCTTTTTTCGTCAGCCGCCCGCGCGAGTACCAGAGGGTATCGAAGGTGGTGTCGAAGTGGTTGTAGGACTGGCTGGAATCGGTGTCGCTCTTGGAAGCTTCGGTCCAGATAGCGTCCCATTGCACGCCTAAGGGATTAGTCTGAAAGGCGTAGGCGCGGCGCTGGTCCTGAAAAGTGTCGAGCATGATCTCGACTTCATCGTCCTCCCCGATGTCCTCGCGGCGGGCCCGGCGCGCGCGCACCTTGGCAGGATCATCAAAACAAACAAAAATCACATAAAGGTTGCCTTTGTCGTATCCCAAGTAGGCATCGGTGGGTTCCGATACTGGCGCACCGTCATGAGGATTGCGCTGGACAAAGCCTGTTACTTTCACCATTTGCCGGGCAACAGGACCTTCCGGCGCCATGCTAAGAAAATTCTCAAGGGTTGGGGAGCCTGATAGTAGGGGGATGTTCAACACGGGACGGGAGTCCGGCTCGGTGCTGCTCCAGACAGCGAGGGAAAGAGTCGCGACCAGCAGGAGGAGGCGCGCCAAGCCACACCAATAACGTTGAAGCAGACTGCGCAGCTGGCTCCTCCCACCTGGAAATGATGGTTGACCCTTATATCATTGTGCGTCCGTTTTGTGCAGTGATTTTGAGGTTGTTCTACAAACGGAACAACGCAGTGTTAAGAGAAATGCCGCAATGCCAATGACAATCTGCTCCCTTGCGCGTGATTAATGTTTCGGCTCAGGGACTTCCTGAGGGGACGGCTGGTCTGCGGCGTTTTCAGCAGCGGAAGCAACGCGGATTTCATCCACCTTTTTGCCCATTGCATACTTTAGTTTTTCAATGCCTTCGCCCGTGACCGCCGAAATGGCATAAAGCTCGAGCTTGTGTTTCTTGCAGTAGCGCTTCAGGGCAGCCAATTTGGTTTTGTTGGCCACGTCGGTCTTGGATGCCACCATGATGGCTGGCTTTTGATCCAGTCCTGTCCCGAAGCTCTCCAATTCCCCCTGGATTACCTGGATATCGTTGACGACATCGGGGCGACCGCTTGCGTCGGATACATCCACCAGGTGAACCAGCAAGCGTGTGCGCTCGATGTGGCGGAGGAACTGCGTTCCCAAGCCCGCGCCGGAGTGGGCGCCCTCGATGAGTCCGGGAATATCGGCTACCACGAAGCTGATCGTATCGGGACCGCTTTCGTCACCAACGATGACCACGCCCAAGTTTGGCTCCAGGGTGGTAAAAGGGTAATCGGCGATCTTGGGCCGCGCCGCCGAAATTCGTGAGATCAAAGTGGATTTGCCCACGTTCGGATAGCCGACCAAGCCCACGTCGGCGAGCAGTTTCAGTTCAAGGCGAAAGACGCGTTCTTCGCCGGGCCTTCCCGCTTCGTGCTCACGGGGAGCCTGGTGAGTAGAGGTTGCAAAACGCGCGTTGCCGCGCCCTCCTCGTCCGCCCCGCGCCACAATGACCCGCTCATCCGCGCGCGAAAAGTCGTGCACTTTTTCTCCGGTCTCATCGTCGTAAACGATCGTGCCAACCGGCACCTTAAGGACCACGTCAGCGCCTTCCCGGCCGGTTTTGTTGGCGCCTTCGCCATGCCGGCCGCGCTCCGCCTTGTATTCGGGATTGAAGCGGAAATGCACCAGGGTGTTGTGGCGCTCGCTGGATTCCATGATCACATCACCGCCTCGGCCGCCATCGCCGCCCGAGGGACCGCCGCGAGGAACGAACTTCTCCCGCCGGAACGCAAGACAGCCATTGCCGCCATCGCCGGCTTTCACGCGAATTTTGGCTTCGTCGATGAACACAGCTATCAGCTCTCAGTGATCAGCCATCAGTCATTAGGCGACGCGGAGCTTCGCTCCGATGGGGCCAAGGCGCCACCTCTACATGTACATCACAAAGCAAAAAGCCCCGACGCAGGTCGAGGCTGCCGCTTTCAAAAACCGTCCAAGGCAGCGGGCACGAATGCCCGCTCCACACGGCATATCAAACTAGCTCTTGGCCAATTCCACTGGCTCGATCATCACGAATTTTCCCATCGAGCCTTTGTCCAGGAACTTGATCCTGCCGCTGATCTTGGCGAACAAGGTGTCGTCTTTGCCGCGACCGACGTTCAGACCGGGTTTCACCCGCGTTCCTCTTTGCCGAACGATGATCGTGCCACCGGGAACGACCTGTCCTCCGAATGCCTTGAAGCCAAGCCGCTGCGCGTTGGAATCGCGCCCGTTTCGTGAACTGCCTAGTCCTTTTTTATGCGCCATAAATTAGCTCTCGGTTTCTCGTTCTTGGTTCGTCGTTCTTCGTTTCGCATTCTGAAGCAGGGATTTGTTTGCTCAGCAAGATCCCCAATTTATTTCTTCTTCTTGGGCGCCTTTTTCGCGGGAGCCTTCTTCTTTGCTGGTTTCTTTTTGGCGGCAGCGGGAGCCTTGGCTTCGACGTGCTCCGCCGCTGCTTTCTTTACTTTTGGCTCGCGCTTGGGCAGTTCGGGTGCACTGAAAGTCTGGCCGTCGAAAGCGATCTCGGTGATGCGCACCGCGGTAAACGGCTGGCGATGTCCACGCAGTTTCTTGTACTGCTTCTTCCGCTTGTAGTGGAAGACCAGGACCTTGTCGGCGCGTCCCTCCTCCACAACCTGGCCAGTGACACGTGCCTCGGACTGAGGTTTGTTGATCTGTCCCTGCTCTCCGGAGACGGCGAGGATGTCGTTGAACTCCACCGCACCTTTGCTGGGCTCCAACCTTTCGAACCGGACCACATCTCCGGGTGCCACACGATACTGCTTACCACCAGCGCGGATGACCGCGTACATAATTCCTCCCTGAAAAACCCAATGCGACGCACACGAGCGCTCGCAGAAACCTGCTGAAATGTTGCGCTTTGCTGGGTTAAACCGTCTCGGCGCTGGCTCCCGCTACCCAGTAGGGAGCCGCAGGTACAGGCAAACCAAACTATTTTAGCTTGGGCCGCCGAAGGGGGTCAAACGACCCCGTACTACCGGGGCCGCTTAGCGGCCAGAGGCGCAGGCGTGAAGAGATTCCGGGCGTTTGAAAAACACCGGCCGGACGCCTTCGCGCCAGCGTTCGTCAATCCCGACTAATGTCCAGTCGATCGCAGGCGACAAGTAGTGGAGCAGCGTATCGGTCGAGGGATGAACGTGCAATGCGGGCGCGACAAAGAACAGCAGCGGTCGTTCGGGAGATAATTCGCGTCCGGGAAAGTAGCCGAAGTGGTGGAACTCACCCCGGGCATGATGCCACTGCACGCGTGACCAGTAATCCAGACCCTGCAACGGTAAATGGAGGTCCTCGTCGGCCTTGAGCTCGAGGACGGCTAGCCGCCCCTGGAGCGTGGTGGTTAGCACATCGATCATGGCGCGATCGGCGGCGGAAAATGCCGGAACCTGGGAATAGACGCAGCTTGCATCCAGACGTTCATCCAGAGCTGTCACATCGTGAATTACCAGGGACTCCAACCAGCGTTCCGGGTGCAGACGAAATAGCGGATGGTCACGAGGCCCAGTGGAATGCCGCACCTGGGCGACTTGCTGGATCAGGTTCAAGAACGCGGTGGAATTGGTGTCGGTGAGAATGTGCTCCTCGCGCCCGGGTCCGAAAACAATTTCGGTCGTGCTCCGATACGAGTCCGGATCATGCGCTATGCGAGCCCGGGCAAACTCCAGCCCGAAGAGGCGGAAAGCGATTTCGGCAGAAGAGAGGACGGCGACTTCGGCTTCAGGAATAAGCTGGGAGATACGGGTGATTGACTGGCGAAAGCGCTCCTTAGTGGCAGATTCATCGGGACAATGGACGAGGTGTGTAGCAATGTTGCCGCGATCCGAGCAATCGACTTCAACGATGGAGTCTTCCCGTTCATCGAACTGGTGCAGTTGCCACTTGGCGGCGTTGTGGTCGAGCAGGGCAATGCGCTCGCGAACCAAAGAACTATGCCCAGCGGGAACGAACAGCTTCAGCCCCTCGACAACCATGCGGGAACTGCATGTCTGACGACAGACATCGAGCCAAAGCATGCCGCAGGTAAGGCTTCCGTCAATGGACGCCTGGGTTTCCTGCTCATTTACTCCAAGAACAGCGAATGCCGTTTGTCCTTTGCGCAACAGGCCGCGCGTGTAAATCGGGCCGAAGGAACGCTCCAGGTCCATGGTCGTGCTGAAGTGAAGCAGCTTGAAATCGGGGAACCTGCGGGCAAGGGCACGTTCCAGGCGCGCCTGATACACGCTGCGCGCCGATTTTTTGGCGGATGGACTGCGGCGATCGCATCCGCGGCAGATGTCGAGTTTCACGGGCCGAGCCTGCCCGAGGCGTATAACCGAAAGCCGGAGAACATCGCGCTTGGATTCCGTATCAACCACGCGGCGCACGATGTTTCTCTCCGTCGACCAGAAGTGCAGCAAGCATTTTCCGCGTTCACTGGAGATGGAATATCGGGAGGTACTCAGGTCGAAGAGGGTGACCCCATTCTCAATGACAGCAGCATCAGGTGATTCGGCCAGGAAGTCCCGCACAGAACGGGTTAGAGACTCGGCGTCCATGGAAGCATTTTCCGCTGGAAATCTGTAACTGTCTGTGACAGCCGGCACGGGCGAGGATGCCCGGCCCACACCCTATGAGCAGTATGGGATAATTGAAATTCTCCGCAGAGTCGTTAACCAAATTGGGGCATCCAATCAACGTGAGTAATCAATTTTTCTTCCAGCACTACGGCGTGACGCAGCGCGACCTCGAGCGCTACCTTGCCGCCGCGCTTTCGGCGGGCGGCGATTACGCTGATCTCTACTTCGAGTATCTTTCATCGACGTCTTTAATGGTCGATGAGTCGATGGTTAAATCGGCATCTCAGGGGATCTCGGCTGGATGCGGCGTGCGCGTGGTTTCCGGTGAGCGTACCGGCTACGCTTACACCGATGATCTTTCTCCAGAGCGAATTTTGCATGCCGCGCGGACAGCAGCCTTGATTGCCAGCGGTCCAGCCAAGCAGCCGACAGTCGGATTCCAGCAGAAAGCTGCGCGGAGCTTGTATCCCGTCACCTTGCCTTCGGTTGACGCTGAGATTACAGCCAAAGTCGAATTGGTGATGCGGGCAGATGCCGCGGCACGCGCTGCCGATCCGCGGATCAAGGAAGTTCGCGCCAGCTACGCAGATGAGCTGCGCAACATTCTGGTGGTTGGATCGGACAACACTTACGCGGAAGATTCCCAGCCTCTGGCTCGTCTGAACGTATCCTGTATCGCGAAAACTGATACCAACTCCGCTCGGGGCAGTGCTGGAGGAGGCGGCCGCGTGGCGCTGGACTTCTTCTTCGGCGAAAAAACTCCCGAATACTTCGCCAAGGAAGCAGCCCGACAAGCCGTACTACAACTCGACGCCCGGGAAGCGCCCGCCGGTGATATGGAAGTCGTCCTCGGTCCCGGCTGGCCGGGCGTTTTACTGCATGAGGCTGTGGGGCATGGCCTGGAAGCGGATTTCAATCGAAAGAAAACTTCCGCATTTGCCGGGCTCGTCGGCAAGCGAGTGGCCAGCGAGAAGTGTACGGTCGTGGACAACGGCACTATGCCGTGGCGTCGCGGATCACTTAACGTCGATGACGAGGGTCAGCCCACGCAGAATACGGTATTGATCGAGAAAGGCGTGCTGAAGGGCTATTTGAGCGATAAGCTTTCCGCGCGCCTGATGGGCATGGCTGATACCGGGAATGGCCGTCGCGAGAGCTACGAGCACATACCGATGCCGCGCATGACCAACACTTACATGCTGGCGGGAGAGGACGATCCTCATGACATCCTGCGTTCCGTCAAGCGCGGTGTTTATGCGGTGAATTTTGGGGGCGGGCAGGTCGATATCACCAACGGCAAATTCGTGTTCTCGGCATCCGAGGCTTACCTGATTGAGGAGGGTAAGATTACCGCGCCGATCAAGGGCGCAACCCTCATTGGCAACGGACCCGATGTGCTCACGCGCGTCTCCATGGTCGGCAACGATCTGCGATTGGACGAAGGCGTCGGCACCTGCGGCAAGGATGGCCAGGCAGTGCCTGTGGGAGTCGGTATCCCGACCATCAAGGTGGATCGTCTGACGGTCGGCGGAACCGCGAAGAAGGACGTCGGCGGGTTTATGCAGTGAATTAATTTACGAATTTACGAATTGAAGGATTGACGAATTCGTAAATCGGAAAACTATAGGGGCAGACTTCCTTCGCACGCTTAGAGGTATTTCCTGGCGGAGAACGGCAACTAGTTTTCTCCGTGCCTCTGTGCCTCCGCGGTGATATTCGTTTTTATGATTGAGACAGAAACTCGAAACCCGAAACTTGAAACCGACCTGAAAGCGCTTGCCGCCGATCTCGTGCGCCGGGCCATGGCTGGAGGCGCGACTGCTTCCGAGTGCGTGGTCCGCGAAGGCGACGAATTTTCCACGGTGGTGCGGCTGGGCCAGGTCGAAACTCTGAAAGAGTCCGGCTCGCGAGCAGTTGGGGTTCGCGTCTTTTCCGGACAGCGTGCGGCCAGTACGTATTCCAGCGATTTTTCCCGCGAAGGCCTCGACCGCATGCTGAAGTCCGCGCTCGAACTGGCGAAGATCACGTCCGAGGATCCCAACGCGGGCTTGCCAGATCCGTCGCAACTCGGCTCAATTTCGGGTGATCTCGGTCTCTATTATGAGGACGTTTACTCGCTTCCCGGCGAGCAGCGCATTGACTATGCCCGGCGTGCCGAGAAGACTGCGCTCGATTTCGATCCTCGAATCAAGAATTCCGAAGGCGGGTCATTCGATGCGGCGACCGGCCGGAAAGTCCTGGCCAACTCGCATGGATTCGTTGGCCAATACCGCCGCTCGTATTGCTCCGTGGCCGCGATTCCCATTGCGCAGGACGAACGCGGAAATATGCAGCGCGACTACTGGTACTCGGTGGCGCGCAGCCTCAGCCGGCTCGAGTCGGCCGAGCATGTCGGCAGGGTCGCGGCTAAACGCACCCTGCGCAGGCTGGGCGCTCGCAAGGGCAAAACCGCGCAGGTGCCTGTTGTCCTCGATCCGCTGGTAGCCACATCGATTCTTGAGCACATTTTCGAGGGTGTTAACGGCGATTCCGTGTACCGAGGCGCGTCATTTCTGGCGGGGAAATTAGAACAAAAAATTGCTGGTGACAATGTCAACGTCATTGATGACGGCACGATGCCGGGCGGATTCGGAACCAGCCCATTCGACGGCGAAGGCGTGCCCACACGCCGGACGGTGGTGATCGAGAACGGCGTACTCAAGTCCTATCTGCTGAATAGCTACACGGCAAGGAAATTGGGCTTGCAGACAACCGCTAACGCATCCCGCGGATTAGCGGGAAATCCGGGCATTGGGCCGGGCAATTACTTTCTGCAGCCGGGGACAAAAACTCCGGAGCAGATGATTGGCGAGATCAAAGACGGACTTTACATCACGGAGTTCCTCGGCCACGGAGCGAACCTGGTCACAGGGGATTATTCCCGTGGCGCCTCCGGGCTCTGGATCTCTGGAGGCGAGCTGACGTATCCGGTTGAGGAAATCACGGTGGCCGGTAATCTGAAGGAAATCTTCTTCAACATCTCCGAGATCGCGAATGATCTCGAATTCCGCGGTGCAGTGGCGTGTCCAACGATTCGCATCGACGGGCTGACGGTGGGCGGGGAATAAGACCATCAGCCAAGGATTTTCCCCGATCCGACGGATTGAATTGCGCCGAACCGTGGGATCACGCAGCACTCGATGGGATAGTACAATTCCCTGGTGGGCGGCTTCATCGAACCAAGGCCGACGGCAGCAGAGCAGGAATCCAATTGGCGGCCGGTTCTCATCGGTATCGTCATTGTGGTCGTGGTCGTCGGCGCCATCGTATTTGCACTTCGCGAGAAGCCAAAACAAGCCAAGGCGCCTCCGCCTTATGCTGCCAACCTCAAAATTTCTAGCGTGAAGCTCGACGCAGCGCAGAATTTTGTTGGGGCGACGGTATCCTATGTTGACGGCACAATTGCCAACATCGGCGATAAAACTGTTAACCGTGCCATGGTACGCGTGCTCTTCAAGGATGAGATTGGCCAAGTGGTTGGCGACGAGACCATGCCAATCCGCGTGCTGCAAACTTCGGGTCCCTACCCCGATGCGTTTGACCTCAGTGCATCCCCGCTTGGCCCCGGCCAGAGCAAGCCGTTTCGCCTGACATTCGAAAGTATTTCAGCGCAGTGGAACCGCCAGGCGCCGGAGATAAGAATCGTGGATGTAACCACAAAGTAAGCCGGCGTTGCAGGATCTTGCGAACGAGGACGGGCGAGGGCCCCCGTCCCCACACGCAATCCAGCGTAGACAAATTACGGCACACAGTCCTCCCACCGGCTCGTCTGGACGGAAGATGCCATTAAGTATTCCTTTACAATGACGAAATGTCGAACGTGAAGACCGTGAGGCTGACGGAGACGGTGAAAGCTGCGGGTTGAGCTTCTAAGCTGAGTCCGGCGGCGCTGGACACGGTGCTTGGGAAATTAGCCCGGCAACAGGATCCGAATGTGCTGGTCGGCTTTGATCATGCCGACGACGCGGGCGTGTATCAAATCACGTCCGACACGGCACTGGTCCAAACGGTCGATTTTTTTACGCCTATTGTTGACGATCCCTACACATTTGGCCAAATCGCGGCCACGAACTCATTGAGCGATGTTTATGCCATGGGTGGAAAACCGCTCACCGCCTTGGCGCTGGTTTGCTTTCCCGAGAAAGGTGATCTGGAGGTACTCGAGCAGATTTTGGCGGGCGGACTTTCCAAGATGATGGAAGCCGGTTGTACCGTGGTGGGTGGCCATAGCATTCGCGACGAAGAAACAAAGTTCGGGTACTCAGTCACGGGACTGATCCATCCCAGGCGAGTATTGGCTAACAAAGGTGCTGAGGCGGGCGACAGACTGTTGCTCACAAAAGCCTTGGGAACGGGAGTAATTTCCACGGCCATTAAGAAACAAGTGGCTCAGCAGACATGGATTGATGCGGCGGTGAAGTCGATGACAACGCTGAACAAAACGGGGGCGGAGGTCATAACCAGAGCCAACGACCCACGATCGTCGACCAAACAGTTCGCCGTGCATGCGCTCACGGATGTGACTGGCTTCGGGTTAATTGGACATGCGCGGGAGATGGCGCTCGCGTCCGACGTCAGCCTGCGAATCCATGCCAGCCGTGTTCCGCTGCTGGAAGGCGCTATCGAATGCGCGCGCGCCAACTACATTCCTGGCGGACTGAAGGCCAACCGGGAATTCGCAGAATGCGTAGTCGGCTACGATGGTGCAATCAGTGAGGCTGTAAAAGCGTTGCTATTCGATCCGCAGACCGCGGGAGGGCTGCTGATTTCCGTTTCGGCGAGCGATTCTGATGCGCTTCGCCAAGCTTTGGGCGACGCTGATGTTTCGGCTGCCGAAATTGGCGAAGTTCTTCCAGCTGCAAAGCCGCTGATCACGGTTTTGGCGTAAGCGCCTGAGCCCCGGTTCCCCCGATATCGACATTTGCATCTATGAAGTATCCATTCCAAGCTAGGAGCACGTTATGCAATACCGCCGGCTCGGCCGCAGTGATCTCAAAGTTTCCGCTCTTGGACTCGGTTGCATGGGCATGTCGGAGTTCTACGGCGGGCGCGACGACGGCGAGTCGATCGCGACGATCCAGCGCGCCCTGGAACTGGGCGTCAATTTTCTTGATACCGCCGACATGTATGGCCCCTACATCAACGAAGAACTTGTCGGCAAAGCAATTCGGGGGCGGCGCAAGGACGTCATCATTGCCACCAAGTTCGGTATCACTCGCGATCCGAACAATTCCATGGTTCGCGGTGTGAGTGGCAAGCCCGAGTACGCCAAGAAATCTTGTGAGGGAAGTCTCAAGCGGCTGGGCATTGAGCAGATCGACCTTTATTACCTCCACCGGGTTGATCCGGACACTCCGATCGAAGATACAGTGGGCGCCATGGCCGATTTGGTTCGGCAGGGCAAGGTACGTAATATCGGACTGTCTGAGGCAGCCCCGAATACGCTGCGGCGAGCCAGCAAAGTTCATCCCATTACGGCCCTGCAGACCGAGTACTCGCTCTGGACGCGCGATCCAGAGGACGAGGTTTTAGCCACCTGCCGAGAGCTCGGAATCGAGTTTGTGGCTTATAGTCCGCTTGGCCGCGGGTTCCTGACCGGACGCTTCAAGCGGTTTGAGGATCTACCGGAAGATGATTACCGGCGGTACTCGCCTCGTTTTCAGGGGGAGAACTTCCAGAGAAATCTCGACCTGGTTAAGCGCGTTCAGGAAATCGCGGCGGAGAAGGGCTGCTCGCCGTCACAACTGGCACTCGCATGGGTACTGGCGCAGGGCGAAGATATTGTTGCAATTCCGGGAACCAAACGACGGCAATACCTTGAAGACAATGTGGGCGCTGTCGCTGTGAAGCTCTCGGCTCAGGATTTGCTAGCAATTAACGACGTCTTTCCAATTGGCGCGGCCGCAGGCTTGCGCTATCCCGAGCACATGATGGACAAGGTGAATCGGTAAATTGGTTCGTCGTTCGTGGTTCCTCGTTCTGGGTTGTTCATTGTGGGATAGCCGCTTTTGGCTTTCGAGATTCTCAATCTGATCAAAAAACTAAGGGCGGCCGATTGGCCGCCCTAAACTGAAAACCAAAAACTAAGAACCAATTCCTACGCCGGCGCCGGATGCTCACCGCCCTTGGCGATTCCAGGCCTGCCCGGCTCCGGCTTGAGAACCTGCTGCACGCCATCGTCGGGTGGCTTGGTAGCGACCGGCTTTATAGGCGGGAGTTCCTTGCCTTCCATGATCATGCGAATCTCGTTAGCGTCGAGCACTTCGCGATCAAGAAGGGCGTTGGCAATCCTGGTCAAAACCTCTTTGTTTTCCGACAATACGCCTTTGGCAATGTTGTACCCACTGTCGACGAGGCGCCTGACTTCCTGATCGATCTTGATCGCCGTGTCTTCGCTGTAATCGCGGTGCTGGGCAATTTCGCGCCCGAGGAAGATCTGCTCCTCCTTCTTGCCGAAGGTAAGCGGACCGAGCGAACTCATGCCCCACTCGCAAACCATCTTGCGCGCCAACTCCGTGGCCCGCTCGATGTCATTCCCCGCGCCCGTGCTCATCTGGTTCAAGAAAATCTCTTCTGCCAGGCGTCCACCCATCAAGATGGCAATATTAGTGTCAAGATATTCCTTCGTGTAGTTGTGCTTGTCGTCGATGGGCAGCTGCAGGGTCACGCCCAGCGCCATGCCGCGCGGGATGATCGTGACTTTATGAACCGGATCAGAGTGCGGCATCTTCATGGCCACGAGAGCGTGCCCGGCCTCGTGGAAGGCGGTGACCTTCTTCTCCTCGTCGGAGAGAATCATCGACTTGCGTTCCACGCCCATCAGAACCTTGTCTTTGGCGAGCTCGAAATCGTATTGCAGCACCGCCTTGCGGTTCTGGCGGGCCGCGCTCAGTGCAGCTTCATTGACCATGTTGGCGAGATCGGCTCCGGAGAATCCCGGTGTGCCGCGAGCCAGCACGGAAAGATCGACATCGTCGGCCAAAGGAATCTTGCGCGTGTGGACGCGGAGAATTTCTTCGCGGCCTCTCACGTCGGGACGATTCACCACTACGCGCCGGTCAAAACGGCCCGGGCGCAACAGTGCGG
This sequence comes from Terriglobales bacterium, assembly GCA_035691825.1. GTDB lineage: Bacteria > Acidobacteriota > Terriglobia > Terriglobales > Acidobacteriaceae > Gp1-AA122. The sequence continues at coordinate 22,454 of DASSIO010000021.1, forward strand.
GATCGAGGACGTCGGGACGGTTGGTGGCCGCCATCAGGATGACGCCTTCGTTCGACTCAAACCCGTCCATTTCGACGAGCAACTGGTTCAGAGTCTGCTCGCGTTCGTCGTGTCCGCCGCCAAGCCCAGCGCCACGGTGACGGCCGACGGCGTCAATTTCGTCGATGAAAATAATGCAGGGGGCATTCTTCTTGCCCTGCTCGAAAAGGTCTCGAACACGGCTTGCGCCGACTCCGACAAACATTTCAACGAAATCCGAACCAGAAATCGAAAAGAAGGGGACGTTCGCCTCGCCGGCAACCGCGCGAGCCAGTAGCGTCTTGCCCGTTCCCGGAGGGCCGACGAGCAATACGCCCTTGGGAATGCGTCCGCCTAATTTTTGAAACTTCTGGGCTTCGCGCAGGAATTCGATAATTTCCCGCAGCTCTTCTTTCGCCTCGTCGACTCCAGCTACGTCCTTGAACGTGACCTTCTTCTGCTGCATCGAGAGCAGGCGGGCGCGGCTCTTGCCGAACGATAAGGCCTTGTTCCCGCCGGTCTGCATCTGCCGGATCATGAAGAACCAGAGTGCCGCCAGAAGGATGATCGGGGCTAAATTGAAGAGCCAGCTGGGCCAGCCACCACCGCTCGCGTCTCTTACCTCGACAATCACGTGCTTGTCGTAGAGAGCTTTATATATATCGGGGAAGTTGGCCAGCACAGTGGTGTGGAACTTGGTCTTGTCCGTGTATTCTCCATGGACTTCCTGGCCATTGATCGTGACCTTCTGAACGAGACCCTGGTTCACCTCATTGAAAAACTGGCTTGAATTGATATCCTTTTCTTTCTGGCCACCGCCACTGGTCTTGACCACCTGCCAGAGCAGAAATGCCGACAGCACGATGACCAGCCAGAACACCACGGTCTTAACGGTCGAATTCACTGGAACTCCTCTGAATCGAAGCGAACCCGAACGGGCACGCCTCCGCCCTCATTTTAGATGCGCAACAAGCTTAAGTGTCGCTTTTTCTATATCTCGCGATCCCCGCGGCCGATTGACGGAAGTAGAGCGGTTTCAACATAGTAGCTCTTTCTGTGCGCAATCCGCCACTGCCGCTGAGCGAAGATATGCTCTCTCGTGGGCTCGGCCCGAAGCCATTTTACCTTTTTCCTGACCAGGGCTGTCAGTAAAACGAAAGAAGCTGTTCAGTGACTTAGGTCATAGCTTTGCCGGTACTGCCCCAACAAAAGGCAGATTACGATAAAGCTGCTCAGCAGAGCCGAGTCCATAGCCGACAAGGAACGAATCGTCGACCAGAAAGCCGAAGTAATCAGGCTGGAGCTGCACCCGCCTTGCGGTTTGTCGATCCAGCAGCGTAACCAATCGCACTGAGGCCGCCCCACGGGCACGCAAGTCTGCCATTAAGAAATCGGTGGTCACTCCCGAGTGCACCAGGGCCTCGATAACGAGAACGTCCTTGGCGCGGATATCCAGTTGATTGCTGAAGAAGATTTCCAGAACCGGGCTGCCGGGTACCGTTGTTTCCTGCTGCGTGTACAGAGGCTTGACAAAGGCGCAAGCCAGTGGCGTTTCGATCTCGCGGACCAGGTCAGCGGCGAAGACGAAGCTATTTTCCAGCACCGCTAGCACGTGAATGGTGTGCCCCTGGTAATCGTCGGAGATCTGCTTCGCCAATTCGCGTACTCGCTTCTGAATCTGCTCCGCTGTGATTACCTGCCGAAACTGCTGCTTTCCTTGAGCAAGCACTTAAAAGTGTCTCCGGGGTCTATTGTAAGCACGTGCGGGAATTTTGCTTATAAAACGGTGTATTCCCCATCATCGCTGCCCAGGGGGATTTCCCGGATCAGAACACCCGCTTCAGCAGAATTGGCTTGAAGATGTTTCGGCACAGGGAAGCCGCGCATCCAAACGATCTCTGTTCCGCTGACGGCAACCGGCCATAGTTTGCGCTCGGCTCCGTGCAAGTGCCGATCTTGAAGGAGTTCCTTCACCTTCTTAGCGGCCTTGGTATGCGCAGGCCAAAAGCGGTCGCCGGCGCGCCAATTCCTAACAATCAGCTCACGCGACAACAATGACGGCTTCAGTAGCTGCCCAGAATCTATTTCGGCCGATGCCTCGCCCGGGGCAACGGCCCTTGCGTCGATAACTGTGCCCAATTCAGGTATCGTAATGCGGCCGGGCACCGCAAACCGGTATTCATAGTCGTGAGCATCGCTGCTTGGGGCTTCCGGAGCGAGAAATTCGACCGCATGGTCATCAACGGTCACCGCCCAACCAGCGGGAAGCATGAGCTTCTTCCCGGACGCCTGCTCCTCTGTGGCAAAGCGCAAAATCTCTTCGATATGCCGAAATTCCAGCCCGAGACTGGTTTCGTCGGCGATCGATTTAATGATGCGGCGCTGCAATGCGAGCGGTTCTGACAGCAGCCATGAGCGATCGAGTATCGCGTTCATGGGCTCGTCATTCTGTGTTTGAATCTGGCTGGGCTGACTCTGAGCCGGACCAATCTGGACCAGTTCCACAGGCTTGGGTTGGGCGGAAACCCAGTGCACACCCGTTCCCATCCATCCGGCTGCCTCGTTCTCCCAGTAATCTTCTTCGCCACGCGCAATCTCGGCTACTTCTGCGAGCCGCCGAACGATAGCTGGATTGAATTCACTTTCTAGTAATGGGAGAAGAAGGTGCCGTACACGGTTGCGGGTGAACTTCGGATCCGCATTGGTGGAATCCTCACGCCAGGGCTGACCAAGAGTGCCGAGGTACTGCTCGAGTTGATGCCGCCGAATTTCCAGCAACGGCCTGATGATCTCCTTCGCTCCTCCAGTCTCGATATCGACTTCAATACGCGGCTGGATAGCGCGAAGCCCCCGCATACCCGTGCCGCGAATGAGCCGCATCAGGACGGTTTCGGCCTGGTCATCAAGAGTGTGGCCAGTGGCAATAACGTCGAGGGGTGGCTGTGTGTCTTGCCTCAGGAGATCGTGGAAGTACGCGTAGCGCAAGCTTCGCGCCGCAGTTTCGACGCTGACGTGAGATTCGGTCGCATGCTTCGCAACCTCGGCGGCTGTCGAATAGAACTGGAGCTTATGTTCGCGCGCTAGAGCGGCGACAAATTCAGCGTCTGAATCGGATTGCGCGCCACGCAGCTTGTGATTGAGGTGCACGACCGAAAGCAGGATGCCGAGCTCGCGGCGAAGCTCCAGCAGAAGGCGGAGCAGCGCTACGGAATCCGAGCCTCCAGACACAGCCACGCCGACCCGGCATCCCGGCCTGAGGAGTTCATGGCGGCGAATGTAGCCGAGCACGGTTTGTGCAAGCTCGTGCACGAGGACATAGTACAACCGAAACCAGGGGCTGCTGTGGCGGCCTCCCCTCGCGGTCCGGACTGCGGGTGGTTCCTCTGAGTTATCGCTGCTAACCGCGAGGCCTGAGGCAGCGTCTATCGCAATTGTTGCCGGATCTTAAGCATGAAAACTCTCCTCTTGTTGCTCATAGTAAGTGCCGGCTGCTTCGCGCAATCCGCAGCGGGGCGGTCAAAGCGCATGGCGGATCTCGACTACTTCCGGGGCTCGTGGGAGTGCGCCGGTAAATTTGTTCGGTCCGGGGCAGCCATCGAGGCCAACCAGAGCTTTGAGCCGATCCTGGACGGCGCATTTCTCCTGTTCCGTCACGATGACAAGCCGCCGCACCAATATCATGCCTGGGCAGAGTGGGGTTGGGACGAGAGCGGCAAGCAATTTGTCTCCACCATTCAGGATTCGACGGGCGGTCTGAGGATTTTCCATTCCAGCGGCTGGCAGGGCGAACATCTAGTTTGGGAAGGAGGCTCCCCGCCGCAGACCTCAGGGCAGAAGTTTACGTTTGAGCGGGTGTCTCCTCGCCAATTCCGCGTCAGCTACGCTTATGAGAAGGATGGGGCTTGGACTGACGTTGATAGCAGCACCTGTACGGCATCGGGAAAGTAGGTCGCGTAGGGCAGGTGTCCTCACCTGCCCGGCGGAGCGAAGCTCCGCAAAATGATGGCGAGCCGGGCTCTGCCCGGCAGCCCAGACGGGACGTCTGGCCTACGCGGGAGTTGGGAGAAACCTCCTCCATTCCTCAGACTCCGCGACTGCTTTGATCTTGGCATTTCTTCTGCGCAGTAACGCGATCATGTGCCGTTCCAGAGCAAGAACTTCGACGGCTCTGCCCAACCAGCCAAACGGTGCCTCAAATTCCATGCGGTCCCGCATCTCCGTGCCGCCGTTTCGGGCTTCGAAATAGTGGCCGTGACAGAAGCGCTTAAACATGCCCCGCACCATGCAATCCTGAAAGTAGTTGGCCCGGTCAAATGCCGTTATTCGACTCGTATGAGAGATTCTGAAACCGAAATGACGGCCACTCCAGGTGACTTCCTGACGGTCTCCAATCAGCCCCGAGGTAACTCCGTCAACCGCACGCTCTCCAGTGAAATCTGTGGATGCCATATGCAGATCGATGCTGCGAGCGAGGTCAAAGCAGCGCTCGAGCGGCGCAGCAATGAAAGTCGATAGCTGTATGCGGACCATCGCTCAGTAAGGTCACGTAGGGGCAGGTGCCCTCACCTGCCGGGCGGAGCGAAGCTCCGCAAAATGATGGCGAGCCCATCCCGCGACTTACAGCGTCGCTTGTTTTTCCTGGATCAGTGTTCTGATCTTCGCGACGAAATCGGCAGAAGACATGTCTTCGGTTTTTTCTTTCCCTCGCGTGCGGACATTGACGGTGCCGGCCTCCGCTTCTTTATCGCCGACAACAAGCAGGAAAGGCACTTTCTGCAAGGCATGCTCGCGAATCTTGGCGTTCATCTTTTCGTTGCGGGCATCTACTTCGACGCGAACCCCGGCTGATCTAAGCTGGTCGGCGACTTTTTCGGCGTAAGCGGCATGCCTTTCGGCTATGGGAATCATGACAACCTGCACCGGGGACAACCAAACCGGAAACGCGCCGGCGTAGTGCTCGATCAGGACCCCGAAGAAGCGCTCTACCGAGCCATACAACGCACGATGCACCATCAGCGGCTGTTTACGGGAGCCATCTTCCGCCACGTACTCCAATCCGAACCGCTGGGGCAAATTGAAATCGAACTGAATAGTCGACAGCTGCCATAGCCGGCCAATCGCATCGACCAGCTTGATGTCAATCTTGGGCCCGTAGAACGCAGCTTCGCCAGGGATCGTTTTGTAATCAATTTTGCGCCGCTGCAGCACGGATTCCAGCGAGCGGGTTGCGAGATTCCACTGGTCTTCGCTGCCGACAAAGTTTTGCTTGTCGGACGGATTCCAGGTGGAAAGCTCGGTCTGGAACTGGTCAAAGCCGAAATCCTTCAGCACGTCGAGGGCAAAATCCAGGCAGCTCTCGATCTCGCCTTCAATCTGCTCCGGAGTACAGAAGATGTGGGCATCGTCCTGCGTAAAGCCGCGGACGCGCAGCAGGCCGTGCATCACCCCGGAGCGCTCGTAGCGATAGACAGTACCCAACTCGCCCAGGCGAACCGGCAGATCACGATAGGACTTAAGAGAGTCCTGATAAATCAGAATGTGCCCGGGACAATTCATGGGCTTGAGGCGGTATTCGGCGTCGTCCAGTTCCATGACATCGAACATGTTCTGCGCGTAGTAGCCCTCGTGGCCCGAGGTTTGCCATAACTGCTTACGCATGACATGGGGCGTGTACACCAGCGCATAACCGCGCTTGATGTACTCGGAGCGCATCCAGTCTTCCATTTCTTTGCGGATAACACCGCCCTTCGGGTGCCAGAAGATCAGTCCCGGCCCGGCCAGTTCCTGGATCGAAAACAGGTCCAGCTGCTTGCCCAGCGTGCGATGGTCGCGCTTCTTGGCCTCTTCCTGCTTGTGGAGGAAGTCGTCGAGGTCCTTCTTCGAGAAAAATGAAGTGCCGTAGATCCGTTGTAGTTGCGGATTCTTTTCGTCGCCCAGCCAGTACGCCCCGGCGATGTTCAGCAGCTTGAAAGCTTTGATCTTGCCGGTCGACGGGATGTGGGGGCCGCGGCAGAAGTCAAGAAATTTGCCGGTCTTGTAGATGGAAATCTTTTCATCGGGCTTGGTGAACTGCTCGATGAAATGGCACTTCATGAAGTCGCCTTCGGCTTGGAAGCGCTCCAGTCCTTCTTTGTGCGGCAGAAATTCCCGCGCGTAGGGCAGGTTCTGCTGCACCAGTTCCTGCATTTTCTTTTCGATTTTTTCGAGATCCTCCGGGGTAAACGGCGTCTGGCGATAAAAATCGTAGAAGAAGCCATTTTCCGTGGCAGGGCCGTGGCCAAGTTTCGTTTCCGGAAAAAGTTCGAGTACGGCCGCGGCCAACAAGTGGGCGGAAGAATGGCGGTAGACTTCGAGAGCTTCCGGATTCCGTTCCGTGAGGATGGTTAGATCGGTGTCTTTCTCCAGCGGACGGGTGAGGTCAATCAGATCGCCATTCGTCTTGGCGACCAGAGCGGCATCGGCCAACCGCGGGCTGATGGAGTTCGCGATGTCCAATGCAGTCGTGCCTTTCGGGAAGTCTTTGATCGAACCATCCGCAAGTTTGACCTTGATGTTGGCCACGGCTGGAGAGGTTTGAACAGAATCCGACATATTACGGCCTTGTACCCGGTTGAACTCTTAAGTCTATCAAAGCGGGACATAGCGATATTGTGCAGCTAGCGGAGGCCCGGGTATTAGGTGGTTCGCGCCGCGTAATAGAGCGTTTCAAGTTCCTGCTGCACCGTTGCCGAAAGCGCATCCATATCTTTCACTGTCAAACCGGTGGTCGAGATTGGCTGGCCGACGCGCATCTCGAGCGGCTGGCATTTGATGTGATAGGTATCCATGGGCAGCAGTTCGTAGGTTCCAACCAGAGCGACGGGCACAATATCCACCTGAGCCTTGATGGCCAGAAAGAACGCGCCCGGCATGAATGGTTTGATTTTGCCGTCGGGGGTACGGCCACCTTCGGGGAAGATTACCAGCGGCATCCCAGCATCGAGGCTTTTCAGCGCAGCGCGAACACTTCGCACGGCGGCAGCCTTGTTCTGCTGATCGATGCACACCTGACCGGACCGCTTCAAATGCCATCCCACAATTGGGTACTTGAGCAATTCCTTCTTAAAGACGATCCGAAATTGGAAGGGCAGATAGACGTAGAGAACAGGAATGTCGAGAGCCGAAGCATGATTTACGGCGTAGACGTGTGGCTTGCGGGCGTCGATCTTATTGAGGCCGATAACAGTCACTGGGGAGAAGATCGTCTTCATGATGAGCCACGACCAGGCTCGCGCAAAATCGTGCTGAATGCGGCCGCTGTTGCTGAATAAAGAGGTCGGCAGGGACAGCAAGCCCATGACGATCGTATAGAACCAGATCAGCGGATCGAGAATGAAATAGGAACGCAGACGACTGAGCCAGCTGTGGCTTCGGAGTGAACCAAGCCGAGCTTCGTTCACTTCGTGCTCGTTAATCGAACAAGCCTGTTCCCCTGCTTGGCTGAGATTGGGACCCCGGCTGGTGGAAAGGTCGTTCTCGACTTCAGAAGCGTCCAACATCTTTACTTAGTTTAGATGCTCAGACCCAAAGCGCGCATCGCCTCGCCAACGATATAGATGGAACCTGTTATGACCAATAATCCTTGCGCGCCGGCCAGGTCCCGGGCTTTGTCAAGCGCGGAGGCAACATTTGGTGCCGGCAGGATATCCGCGCCTGTGCGGGAGGCAGCGTGGCCAATCTCCTCCGGGGATGCCGATCGCGGGTTGTCAGCCATGGTGACGATAACGTGTTCCGCCAGGGGAAACAGTATTTCGGCAATCTCGGAGACCGCTTTGTCGCGCATGGCGCCAAATACCACAGTGAACGGCCGCTCTCCATAGCAGGCGGAGATCGCTGCCCTCAGGGCCCAGGCACCGGCGGGATTATGAGCAACGTCGAGTACAGTTTCTGGCCTGCCGCCCTGCGCGGGAATGACCTGGAAGCGCCCGGGCCACCTTGTTTCCCGGATGCCAAGCTCGATTGCATCAGCAGTGACAGGGAAACCGTCATTGGCCAGTTGTTCGGCTGTTGCAACTGCGAGGGCAATGTTTCTGAGTTGATGGCGGCCGACTAGCGGCGATTGCACTGTGATCTCTTTGCCCAGCACCTGCAGCGGGTAACGGGAAAGAAAAACCGATCCGATTTCTTCCACATCCCGGGCGGAGTTTCCCGTCAAGACACGCAGCTCAGTGCGGGCAGCGGCGGGCGAGACGGGCGGAACGTAGGGAACGGCGCTGACTGCCTGCGCAGCGTGATCCAGGATGGCGCGGCCGATAACATCATTTGCCTCCGGACTTTGCGGCAGTGTCACAACGATACCCCGATCGCGGATGATGCCGGCTTTTTCCCCGGCAATCTCGGTAATTGTGTTGCCGAGGAACTTCTGATGATCGAGGGAGATGTCGGTGATGACGCTCACCACCGGTTCGACAACGTTGGTGGCATCCAGGCGGCCCCCCATGCCTACTTCAAGGACTGCAATGTCGACCTTAGCGTTTGCAAAGTACTCGAACCCAATGGCTGTCAGCATTTCGAAGAAGCTTGGATGCCAGGGCAGCTCATTCTCTCCAACCAGTCGCTCGGCGGTTCGCTCCACCAACCCATGAAGCTGCGCAAAATCTTCATTTGTGATTGGCTCGTTCCCGATACGAATGCGCTCATTAATTCGCAAAAGGTGCGGCGAGGTGTACAGGCCCGCGCGCAATCCAGAAGCGGTCAAGATGGATGCTAGAGTAGCCGCGGTCGATCCCTTTCCGTTCGTGCCCGCGATGAGCACGCTGGGAAAACGGCGCTCCGGGTGTTGCAAAGCCTCAAGCAGTACCCGCATATGGGCCAGATCGAACTTACGCGTTCCGGTTTGCGCCAGCTCGTGGCCCAATGCGTACATCTGCGTAACTGCGCTCTCGTAGCTCATGAATCGATCAGCTGTTTGCCCCAGCTCACGACTAATAGCCAGATTACCAGTTTCAAGTTTCTGGTTTCGAGTTTCCACGAGGAAGCACTCAGCGGCGGTTAGGAAGCATTGAGCTGATCCGGCGTCAAGCGGAAGTGCTTTGGAATCTGGAAATGGGCTGCTTTGTTATGCGCTCTTGGCGCCGTTCTGTGGTGTCATGAAGTCCAGAGCGCGGGATATATAGGCCTTCAGTTCCTTGCGGTGGACCACGGCATCCAGCATTCCGTGCTCCAGGAGGAATTCGCTGCGCTGGAAACCGTGCGGCAACTTTTGCCGGATGGTTTGCTCGATAACTCGCGGCCCGGCAAAGCCGATCAAGGCGCCGGGTTCGGCAATGTTTAAGTCGCCCAGCATCGCGAAGGAAGCGGTCACACCGCCCGTCGTCGGATCAGTCAAAAGCGAGATATATGGAGTTTTGAGCTCATCCAACCGGCCGAGGGCTGCGGAAATCTTGGCCAACTGCATGAGGCTGATCACACCTTCCATCATCCGCGCCCCACCCGAGGCGGAAACGATGACCAGGGGGGTCCTGCTGTCGCCAGCACGCTCAATAGCGCGGGTAATCATTTCTCCGACAACCGCTCCCATGCTGCCGCCAATGAAGGAATACTCCATCGCACTCACGACAACTGGTCTGCCATTCAGTTTTCCCCGCGCGTTGATAACCGCGTCTTTCAGCCCAGTTTCTTCTTGTGCCTGTTTCAGGCGGGCGGAGTAGGGCTTTAAGTCGGCAAAATTCAGGGGATCGGTGGACGCCAGATTGACATCATCAGTTTCGTATTGATTGTCATCGAGAAGCTGAGCCAGCCGACTGCGCGCATCGATGCGGAAATGCTTGTCACACTTAGGACAAACATTCAGGTTTTCTTCCAGATCCTTTTTCCAGATGATCTGCCGGCAGCCTTCACACTTGACCCACAGACCTTCGGTGCGGACTTTCTTCTCGCCCGAAGTGTCGAGCTCGCCGGATTGTCGTTTGAACCAGGTCATAGAAGAACGGTCGTCAGTTGTCGGTCGTCAGTCTTCAGCAAAGAAATACGCGCCACAACCCCCGGAGTGGGCAGAAAACAAGAAGTCAGTATTCAATCCCGCGCTGCGCCATCACGCCTTTCTCGTATGCGTGCTTTAGCTGGCGCATTTCGGTCACAGTGTCGGCAAGCTCGACAATTGTCGGATGCGCGTTGCGTCCCGTCAAGATCACGTGAACAAGCTCAGGTTTGATTTTAAGCGCCGCAACTACCTGGCTGGGGTCGAGCATCCCGTAGCTGATGGCGTAATTGATCTCGTCCAGGACTACCAGGTCCCATTCGCCGGATTGTATCGCGCGCTCCGCTTCCGACCAGGCCTCTTCCACCATGCGAACATCTTCCGGATCGGGCTTCTCGGTTCCGACTTTGACGAAACCACGCCCCATTTGTTTCATAACAAATTTGTTGCCGAAAGCTTTGACGGCATCGAGCTCGCCATAGTGCCAGGAACCTTTCAGAAATTGCAGCATGAGGACACGCATGCCTTGTCCCACGGCGCGGAGAGCAGTGCCCATGGCGGCTGTAGTCTTGCCCTTCCCCGGCCCGGTGTTGACGATGATCAGCCCGCGGCGAACGTCGGCCATAGTGTAGTTTCAAGTTTCCAGTTTCCAGTCCTTGCATTTCAGACCAAGTCACTACGGGACGGGCCAGCCGCTCTCTCCCGAGACTCGAAACCTGAAACTCGAAACTGAAAGTTAGGATTGTATCGGAATTCGCCTGTGAAGGTCGGAAAACGATGGATTTGAGAAGAGGGGGAGGGGTTCCGATCGGAAACTTAGTTGGGTAATTGCACAACTTTGTTTTCCAGGCTGAGAAAGGGGATAGCGACATCATCTCCCTCGCTGAGCAGCCGGGCTACCATCCGCAGCGCTTCAACCTCTTTTTTCACTTTCTGTAATTCTAGTTCCTTGATGAGGAGCACTTCAGCGGCGCTTTTCATCCTCTTGCTCCATTTCAAAAACTGGTTTGACTGCTTCGTAGAGGGTACGGCGAGTGCTCCGGACCGTATACGTAACCGAGGTACAGGGCAAGGGCGTCAGGAGGTACATCAGTGGCCCAGGTGATAGGGGTGACCTTTCAGGATGGTAAAAGCGCGATAAAGCTGTTCCAGCAACACGATACGCGCAAGTTCATGGGCAAGCGTCATCTTACCCAAAGAGAGCAGGGAATATGCGGACCGACGCGCGTGCGTGCTGAAGCCGTCGGAACCGCCGATGCCAAATAGCAGAGGCTGAGGGTTGGTGTTCTGATAATCCTGCAGGAACTTTGCGAACTCTTCCGAGGACAATTCCTTGCCGCGGGAATCGAGGATGATCAGCGAGTGCGCAGGCCGATTCCCCACGCGTTGTCCCATTCTAAGCAAGCCCTCTTCGCTCGGGAATGCCAGCCCCTCCGCATCCGCGTAGTAAGTTAGCCGCTTGAGATAGTCGGCAGTCAGCGACTGAATGGCGGGATCTTTGGTCTTGCCTATCCATGCGACTCGTAATTTCACAGCGCGAGATTTAATCACACAACTTACTCCCGACCTAGCAAAACTCAGGAAAGTGACCATGGGACGCCGGCGGGATGGCAGTGGCAAAGGGTGCCTCTTCGCCGTATTCACTGCACAGGCATAAGTGGGCGTTGCCGTTACCGTGTATCAAAGTGATACGCGAGTTGTTTAAGGTTTCTCTCCGGATGCCAGCACGATTTCTGCTCCGAAACATATGCCTTCATCTCGGCGGTACTTACTTATCTCGCGATAAATATCGCTCTCAATTTCGGGCCATTGTGACGCAGGCACGCGTTGCAACCAACCTCGAAAGGGGGCAGAAACTGCCTTAGCATACTCCCAAACTTCTTCTGCCTCGCCGGGCCAAGTCCAGGGAACAGTGCGCACTTCTTCCTGCACGCGATGGAAGCCGGCTGTGCTGAGAGCCGCAGAAAGACTGCCTGGCTTGGCAAACCTGAACAGGTCCTGTCCGCCGGGTGCAATCGCGGGGCCTCCGACGTGCTTGAGCACGACGCCCATCGTGGATTGCCAGTACGGCTGCTCGAAGCCGCCCCAGGCTACGAAACACGCGCGGGCGCCTTGTCGCAAGACCCGCCGCAGTTCGCGCAACGCCTGGCTGACATCGGCGAAAAACATGACTCCAAAGCGGCAAGTGGCGAGGTCGAACATTTCATCGGGGAAGGGCAGATGGTGGGCATCAGCCTGGTGGAAAGAGAGATTCGTCAAGCCGCGTTGCTCCGCCCGCTGTGCCGCGATGGCCAGCAAATCGGCGCTGAGGTCGATGGCGGACACGTGCCCATCTGCCCCCACAATTTTTGCGAGGCTGATGGCGGGCTCACCGGTTCCACTGGCGAGATCGAGGACCTGCATTCCTGCACGAGGCGCCGCATACTCGACCAGCGTTTCTGTTACCGCTCGGCCCATAGTTGCCGATTTCGCCTTCCATTTTTCTGCGGCCACCAGGCGATAAGAGTCGCCCCATTGTGTCTTGGATTTATCGTCACCCATATCTCACCAAGCCATGAGTCTATACGACGAGACAGGAGCCAACGGTACGGCTCTCAAGTAGAATCCACAGCGGTGTCAGTTGAATTTGCAGTTCGGGCTAAGAGAGAGCGCGCGCGCAGTGGGCGCCTGGCGACTCCGCATGGCGACGTTCAGACTCCGGTTTTTATGCCAGTTGGCACACTGGCGACAGTGAAAGGTGTGCCGCAGGAGATTTTGGAGCAACTCGGCGTCGAAATTCTGCTCAGCAACACCTACCACCTTTACCTACGGCCGGGAGTCGAGCAGGTGCGGGGGTTTGGCGGGCTCCATCGATTCATGTCCTGGCCGCGAGCGATTCTGACGGATTCGGGCGGGTTTCAAGTATTCAGCTTGAGCGAATTGAGGAAAGTGACCGAGGAGGGCGTTACCTTCCGCTCGCACCTGGATGGCTCGTCGCATTTTCTCACTCCGGAAAGCGCCACGGCTGCGCAAATCAGCCTGGGCGCGGACATCATCATGGCATTCGACGAATGCACCGAGTACCCTGCCGGACCGGAGCGGCTCCGTGCGTCGATGGAAATGACTCTGCGATGGGCGCTCCGGTCGAAGAAGTATTTCGAGGAGCACAAGCAGGATGTGCCGTGGAACAGTTGTCAGTCGTCATTCGGCGGTCGCCAGGAAAGTGATGGCGCAACCCAGGCCCTTTTCGGAATTGTCCAGGGCGGAATGGATTTGAAGCTAAGGAAGGAATCTGCCGAACGGACGGTCGAAATCGGTTTTCCAGGATATGCCATTGGCGGTCTCAGCGTGGGCGAGCCAAGACACGTCACGCGCGAAGTGGTCGAAGCGACGCTCGAGCATCTTCCGGCAGACCAACCTCGATATCTGATGGGCGTCGGTACTCCCGAAGAGATCGCCGACTATGCGAATCTCGGAATCGACATGATGGATTGCGTGCTGCCGACGCGCGCGGCGCGGCATGGGCTGCTTTTCACCTCAGGCGGGAAGGTTTCGATCAAACAGGCGAAGTATGCTGCCGACGACAGCGCCCTCGATCCGAAATGCGCGTGTCCTGTTTGTCGTCGCTATTCACGCGCGTATTTGCGGCACCTCTACTCATCCAATGAACTGCTCGGACAACTGCTGAACACCATCCACAACCTGAGCTTCTATCTTGACACTATGCGCACGGTGAGAGATGCTATTTTACTTGGGGATAAGGCCCGCTCTCTTTCTGGTGTCCGGTCCGCACCGAAACCGTAGGGAACCCCGTTCGTACCTGAGTTAACCCGGCCTGAAGAGGTAGAGAATTCCCGCAGTGAAATGTTCGGGTTTTGAGCTGTCGGGCGAGAGCCTGATCGCTTGGCAAGGGTTCCGCAGGACCTCATGACGGTTCATCGATGATGCAGACAGGGAATGTTGCAGGTCTGGTGTTGTTACAGTCGTCAGGAGGAATGGGCTGGCTTGGCATCGCGCCCCTGGTTTTCATCTTTGCGATCTTTTACTTTCTCCTGATCCTGCCGCAGCAAAGGCGTCAGAAGAAATGGCAGGCGATGCTGAACGAGCTTAAGACCGGCGACAGGGTAGTGACCAGCGGCGGATTGCGCGGCACGATTTTTGCCATGAAGGATGACGCCATTACTCTGCGCGTTCCGCCCGACAACCTGAAGCTGGAAGTGACGCGGGCGTCCATCGTCTCCGTCACTACGATGGGAGAAGAAGCAACGAAGTAACGGAATTCATTTTTCGTATGACTAAGAATTTAGGCTGGAAACTGGCACTTATACTCGCAATCCTTATTGTCTTTGTGTTCGGAATATTTGGAATTCCGAGCGGCGTTTCCGGCGCGAGCCTGCTTTCGGCGATTCAAGAGCGCATTCACCTGGGCCTCGACCTGAAGGGTGGAACTCACCTCATCCTGCAAGTGCAGGTGAACGACGCCGTCAACGCAGACTCGGACCGCGCGGTCGAGCGCCTAAAAGACCGCATGAGGGCGCGGAAGATCAGCTTCGCGGACATTTCCAAGCCCGATCCCGCCAATAAGCCTGACAACGTCGTCATCAGCGGAGTGCCGCCCGAGGTCAGCTCCGACCTGCGCCAGATTGTTCAGGACCAGCTTCCCGAGTACAACCTGAGTTCCGGGGCGGGCAATACCTGGTCCCTGACGATGAAGCCCCCGGTGCTGTCGGACCTGAAGAACCGGACCGTGCAGCAGGCGATCGAAACCATCCGGAACCGCATTGACAAGCTGGGCATCAGCGAGCCGGTCATTCAAGAGCACGGGCTGGGACAGTACCAGATCCTGGTAGAGCTGCCTGGTGTCGACGACCCCGCCCGGGTCAAAGAGATCATGCAGTCGACTGCCATGCTCGAGATCCGGCAAGCCTTAAACAATGGGGCTCCGTATCCCAGCCAGGACGCGGCGCTTCAGGCTAATGGAGGCGTTCTTCCTCCCAACACGGTCCTGTTACCGGGGCGCAGCATCGGCACCAACGAAGGTGAATCGGGCGAAGTTTACTACCTGATCACGCGCACGTCGGCGGTAGCTGGACACGATCTCCGCGAGGCTCGTGTGAACCGGAACTCCCAAACCAACGCTCCGGAGGTCGAGTTCTTTCTAACAGCCGAGGGCGGACGTCGTTTTTCGCAGTTCACCGGGGCTCACGTGGGCGACTATCTGGCAGTCGTGCTTGATAACCGGGTCATGGAAGTGGCGGTGATCAAGAGCCAGATCGGCGATACCGGCGTGATTGAAGGCCGGTTCTCGGACCAGCAGGCGAAGGATCTGGCGCTGATTCTGAATTCCGGCGCCCTGCCGGCCAGCATCAAGTACCTGCAGGAAAGCACGGTCGGCCCGTCGCTGGGCAATGACTCGATTCGGGCCGGGGTTCGCGCCGCCATTGTAGGCATGGCCGCTGTGCTGATCTTCATGCTCATCTATTATCGGGGCGCCGGGATCAATGCCGACGTCGCCCTCATCCTCAATTTGATCATTCTGTTAGGATTCATGGGCTACTTTGGAGCGACGCTCACGCTGCCGGGAATTGCCGGTGTCATCCTGACGGTAGGTATGGGCGTGGACTCAAACGTCCTCATCTTTGAGCGTATCCGCGAAGAATTGAGGAACGGCAAGACGCCACCGTCGGCTGTGGACCAGGGCTTTAGTCACGCCTGGATTACGATTGTTGACACCCACGTGACCACGATCGTATCGGCCGCGATCCTGTTCATTTTCGGAACGGGGCCGGTGAAGGGCTTTGCTGTGACGCTCACTTTTGGGTTGCTGGCCAACCTGTTCACGGCAGTGTTTGTGTCGCGGGTGATTTTTGATTGGGTGCTGAGCCGCAAACAACGGGGCGAAGCGCTAAGCATTGGTTGATTGAGATCAGCAAGGGGCTTAAGGCAGAGTGGAATTTTTTCGTAATCCAAACATAGATTTTCTTGGCAAGAAGTGGTATTTCCTCGCCTTTTCTTTGGTGTTCAGCGTGGCGGGTGTGCTCTCCATCGTGTTTTGGCATGGTATCCCGGAGGGCGTCGACTTTCGGGGTGGAACTCTGGTTTATGTGAAGTTTACCGAGAGTCCGAATGAGAACCAGATTCGTGCACAGTTGGACAAAGCTGGCCTGAGCCGGGTTAGGTTGCAGCGCTTCGGCCCAGCAAGCTCCAATGAGGAACTGATTTCTCTGGACGAGCGCGAGACCAGCGAGCAAGCTCTGGACCGCGGCAAGAATCAGATCATCAATGCGCTCGAGATCAGCGCCCCGGCCGGCAAGCAGGACCTCAACAACGCCGGTTATCTCAGCATCTTTAACTACCTCATGGAGAAGGATCCGCTTCACCTGGGAACTGATGCCAACCAGCGCTATACGCAGCTCGCCAGGGCTATTGTCGATTACCGAGACAAGACCAGGGGTGGGGTGCTGAACTCGCTAGACGAGCTGAAAGGCGTTGTGCCTACCGACGTCGCGGCGTCGCTGAACGACGGCTTTTTCCTTTCCAACTTTGCAGTGAAGAACGTTGAAATCGTGGGCCCCCAGGTAGGGGAACAACTTCGCCGCCAAGCCCTTTGGGCGATCCTTTACTCGCTATTGGGGATGCTGGTTTACCTGTGGTTCCGATTCGAATGGATCTATGGCGTGGCCGCGGTGGTCACAGTGTTCCATGACACGCTCATAACCGTGGGTGCTTTCTCCCTGGCAAATAAGGAAATCACGCTGACCGTGATTGCGGCTATTTTGACGCTGGTCGGGTATTCCAATAACGACACGATCGTGGTTTTTGACCGCATTCGCGAGAACATCAAGCTGCTGCGGCGCGAGAAGCTGTCTGAGATTGTCAATCGCAGCATCAATCAGACTCTGAGCCGGACGATTTTGACGGCGGGCTTGACATTCTTGACGGTATTAGCGTTGTATTTGTTCGGCGGCGAGGTTCTAAACGGCTTTTCGTTCGCGCTGGTGATCGGAATTCTGATCGGAACTTATTCTTCTATCGCGATCGCCGCTCCCATTCTGGTGGCCTACCAGGATTGGCGCAGCCAGCGGGGCAAGCGGCCCGTTTCCATGCCGGCGGAAAAGCCTGGTAAAGCCCGGCAAAAGGTCCAGGTAAAGGCGTAATATGCGGCCCTTGTCATTGGCCCGCAATTCGGGAGCAAAGAGGAAGCTGGCGGTGTCTAAAACTACGTAGGGTCTTGTGTAGGGAGATTGCCTATGTTTGAAGACAGTCTGATCGAATCGGGTGGCAGGCTGAAGTCAAAGCGGGGGGTTACGACCTTCTTTTCTTTCATCATCCAGGTATGCCTGATCGGCATCTTGGTACTGATCCCGCTTCTGTTCACGGAAGCCTTGCCCAAACAGCAGTTAATGACCTTCCTGGTGGCCCCGCCACCGCCACCTCCACCGCCACCGCCGCCAGCCGCGGCTCCGGTCAAGGTGGTCAAAGTCCAAAGTGAACTCCAAAACGGGCAGCTCCGTACCCCGACCAAGATTCCTGAGAAAGTTCAGATGATCAAGGAAGAAGAGGCGCCTCCGCCAAGCATGTCGGCGGGCGTCGTGGGCGGCGTGCCGGGGGGGGTACCTGGAGGGCAGATGGGTGGCGTTATCGGCGGCATCATCAGTTCGACCCCGGTAGCGGTGCCTAAAGTCGCTACCCCGCAGCGTGTTCGCGTATCCCAGGGCGTCTCGCAGGGCCTTCTGATCAAGAAAGTCCAACCACCCTATCCGCCGCTGGCACGCCAGGCCCGCATTCAGGGGCAAGTGTTGTTGCAGGCTGAGATCAGCAAGGACGGCACGATTCAAAACCTGCGCCTGATCAGTGGCCACCCCATGCTGGCTCCTTCCGCCATTGAGGCGGTTAAGCAGTGGCGCTATAAGCCGTACTACCTCAACGGCGAGCCGGTCGAGGTCGAAACACAGATTACCGTTATCTTCTCGCTGTCCGGAGGCTAGACAGCGAGGCCGATCGGTCCCAGTTGCGCCTGAAGGCTACAGGATTCAGGGTAGTTGGGGCTGAGGCGACGGCTTGCTTACGCTTTGAGGCACAACGTTTAGCGCACAGTCGATATCAAAGAGCAGACTTACTGGAAAAGAGTTCCCTGAGGAGGAAAGCAACTCATGTTCTTAGCCAACCTAGCAATTGCAGCAGCCTGGATTCAGGAACAGCCGGTGGGCAGCTTCAACGACCCCATCGGTCTGTGGCATCAGATGGGCTGGGTCGCCCGCATCGTGGTAATCATTCTATTCATCATGTCAGGGTGGTCCATTGGCGTGATGATCGACCGCTGGATGGCGTTCAGCGCCGCCCGCAAGCAATCACGCGCCTTTGCCCCGGCAGTTGCCGGCGCACTACGTGATGGCAAGATCGACGAGGCCATCAAGGTTGCCGAGCGCAACAAGAAGAGCCACTTGGCGAAGGTCGTGACCGCTGGCCTGATGGAATTCCGTGCTCACCAGGAGAGCGGTGAGATTCCGGGCGAAACCATTGAAGCTTCCAAGCGCGCCCTTGAGCGTACGGAAGCGATCGTTCACGCCGAACTGAAGCGCGGCCTGAGCGGATTGGCAACCATCGGCTCGACGGCTCCCTTCGTCGGGCTGTTCGGTACGGTGTTCGGCATTCTGAACGCCTTTACCGGCATTGCCAGTTCGAAGGCTACTGGTCTGGCCGCAGTAGCAGGCGGTATCGCCGAGGCTCTGGTGACGACCGCAATCGGTTTGTTCGTGGCCATCCCGGCCGTCATGATGTTCAACTATCTCACCGGTCGCGTGGAAGCGTTTGACGTCGAGATGGATAACTCGTCAAGCGAGTTGATTGATTACTTCTTGAAGCGCCGGGGAGTTCGTCGCACGTCCTAGTTTGGGCTGCCTGACGATCATGAGTTGCGGTTCTAGGCCCTGGTGCACACCGGGGCCTGGTTCCTTGACCAGGTCGAGAGGCCGCACTGGGCTGAAATACGCGACGTAGGAGACTTTAGCCTATGGCATTGGCAAAGCGTGAAGAAGGAAAAAAGGTCAACTCCAACATCAACGTCACCCCGATGGTGGACGTCATGTTGGTGTTGCTGATCATTTTCATGGTAGTCACGCCCATGTTGCAGAAGGGTGTGAGCGTCGACTTGGCGCAGGTAAACAGCCCGCAGGCCATGCCTGACGCCGACAAGGAAGATGCTCTGATCGTGGCCGTGATGCGCGACGGCAGCTTGTATTTTGGCAATGACAGGATTGCCGCAGACGCCCTGACGCAAAAAGTGAAGGATCGTCTGGCCAACCGTATCGACAAGCGGGTCTACATCCGCGCTGACAAGCGCGCCAAGTATGGATCGGTCGTCGAGGTTGTCGATAATGTCCGCGCCGCCGGAGTAGATGATCTTGGCTTGTTGACCGATCAGAAGAAGACCAATACTGCACCACCGCCGCCAGCCGCCGGTGGCGTGCAATAGAGGAGATTTCGTATGGGAATGGCAATGGGAGGATCGGGGGGCGCTAACGCCGACATCAACGTTACCCCGCTGATCGACGTGCTTCTGGTGCTGCTGATCATCTTCATGGTGATTACGCCGCTAACTCCAAAGGGGCTGGATGCTCTGGTTCCGCAGCCGCCACCACCGAATGCGCCTAAGAACACCGATACCAGCCGCACGATTGTGGTCCAACTGATTGACCGCGGTCCTGGGCAGACGCCCGCCTTGAAGATCAATCAGGAAGACGCGACATGGGACACTCTGCAGGGTCGCCTGACGGACATTTTCAAGACCCGCGCAGAAAAAGTCATGTTCGTAAAGGCCGATACCAACATCCCTTTTGCCGATGTGGCGAATGTAATCGACATTGGCCATGGTTCCGGCGTAGACAAGGTCGGGCTCATTACCGCCAAGATTGAAGCTGGCGGCTAGGACTTCAGCTACAACGCGGCAGCATGGAGCTGCCGCGTAACTGCTTCCGGACTAAATCCCGGGTTACCGGGAGCTGTCAGTAGGCGGCTCGTAAGGTCGCCCCGGTGTTCTCTGTTTGGATCCGTTGGCGGGCACAGGATTTCATAGCAAGGGGGAATCATAATTCCAATGAAACACAGCCTGAGAGTACTCGCCCTCACGGCGGTCGCTTTGACGCTGCTTGCGGGAGCAGGTTGCAGCAAGCTGCGCGCGCGCGACCAGCTCAACAAGGGAGTGCAAGCCTACAAGAACGCCAAGTTCGAAGAGGCGATTTCCCATTTCCAGCAGGCAGTCGAGCTTGATCCGTCGTTGCTGAATGCCAAACTCTACCTGGCTACCGCGTATGCCCAGCAATATATTCCCGGCGCCGACACGCCCGACAACAATCGCATGGCCGAGCAAGCTATCGATGAGTTCAAGAAAGTCCTCGACATGAATCCCGGGCGCGATCAGCAGGTCAGCAGCCTCAAGGGCATTGCTTCGCTCTACTTCAACATGAAGAAGCTTGACATGGCGAAGCAGTACCACGAGAGAGTGGCGCAACTCGATCCCAACGATCCGGAAACGTACTATTCGATCGGCGTGATTGACTGGACCGAGTCTTATCAGCCGCGTATGGAAGAGCGCGCCAAGCTTGGCTTGAAACCGGATGAGCCGCTCAAGGACAAGAAGGTCTGCGCCTCGTTAAAGGACAAGAATTGGTCAACTATTCAGGATGGCATCGACAACCTGGACAAAGCTCTGAAGCTACGCCCCGATTACGACGATGCTATGGCGTACATGAACCTGATGTACCGCGAAAAGGCAGATGTGGAATGCGACGATGCCGCTGGACGCGCCGCCGACCTGAAAATGGCCGACGATTGGGTGGATAAGACCATGGCCACCAAGAAAGCTAAGGCCGAAAAACAGCCCGGAGCTACGGGAATCGTAGCCGACCAACCCAGCAAGTAAGAGCTAAGCCTCCTCAGAGTTAACAGCCCTCTTCCTTCCGGAGAGGGCTTTTTCATGCCTCGCAATTACCAAAGGCAGCGCCAGGCAAGGATGCGATTTCAGCTGAGTGAACTTTCTCGCAAGCAACCCCTAGGCTGATTGAATCGTCTGTAGAGCAACGTCCCACCCCAAGTCCGCATTCGGGGGCAGGTGCCCCCGCTCGGTCAGCCACTTTGTAAGCTGTTACGAGTCGCGCGAGGAGGAGATGCGCTTACCAAGACCCAATTTCCTGTTCTTAGCGGCTTTGGCCCTCATGTGCGGACCAATGAATGTAGGTGAGCGAGCCGAGGCTCAGCTCCGGTGGCCTTCGCCTCCAAAAAAGGAGCAATTACGCGTACGGCTGGTGGCGCTCGCTCTATCCGATCCCCGTTCATCTTTTTTTTCCAGCCATGAGGTGCTGATCGCGGAAAAGGAAATCGGGAAGGATGAATGGAGCCTGGTGAAACTCGTGTACACGTTTCTGCCCTACCAACCCCGACTTTCAGAGAGTGGTT
Organism: Terriglobales bacterium; assembly: GCA_035691825.1. Lineage (GTDB taxonomy): Bacteria > Acidobacteriota > Terriglobia > Terriglobales > Acidobacteriaceae > Gp1-AA122. The sequence continues at coordinate 43,863 of DASSIO010000021.1, forward strand.
TTGATTATTCCATTGTGCACGAACTGGAGGCGGCGCGCGATCCTAACTGCGACGAAACTCTCGAAAAGATGACTACCCGCGAGTCTCAGGACCATTCGCAAATCAACATGAAATATGCTGTGGAATCACCGGTGTCGGATCTGGAGCGCCGCAGGACCCCTCTGCCCTGCTACGAAATGACCGCGGATGACTACGGAAAAGCGGTCCGCGAGCCGCTGGAACGGCAAGGTGGCGAAATGTGGGGCAGGCGGTAAGCTCTAAACTTCTATTCAGACCTTAAGCTGCTTCAGGTATTGGCGAAAGCTCTCGCCCAAGTCCGGCCTCTTGAGAGCGAATTCGACGGTGGCTTTCAGGAATCCTAGCTTGTCTCCGGTGTCGTGACGCCTGCCTTCGAACACGTAGGCATACATGCGTTCCTGCTTCAGGAGAGCCCGCATCGCGTCCGTGAGCTGAAGCTCACCCCCAGTACCCGCTTGAGTTTGGGCAAGGACGTCGAAGATAGCGGGGGTAAGAATGTAACGTCCGATGATCGCGAGATTGGAAGGAGCCTCCTCGGGCTTCGGTTTTTCCACCATGTTCTGAATCTCGTAGACGCGCCCATTGACAGGTTTCACGTCGAGAACGCCGTACGCCGAAATCGCCGGCCCATCAATTTTCTCGGTAGCAATCACCGAGCACTGCGTCTCTTCGAAAACCTGGATCATCTGCTTCAGGCACGGGACCGGACTGTCGACAATGTCATCGGCAAGCAGCACGGCGAAAGGCTCATTGCCGACAAGTTCGCGCGCCATTAGTACCGCGTGACCCAGTCCTAGCGCTTCTTTTTGCCGGACATAGGCGACGTGAATCATGTCGGAAATCTCGCGCACGATCTGCAGCAAGTCGGTTTTGCCCTTCGCTTCCAGAAGCTTCTCCAGTTCGTAACTCTGGTCGAAGTGGTCCTCGATGGCCGTCTTGCCCCGGCCAGTCACGATGATGATCTGGTCGCAGCCGGCGGCCAGCGCCTCTTCGACACCGTACTGGATGATGGGCTTGTCGACTAGCGGCAGCATCTCTTTGGGCTGGGCTTTGGTGGCGGGCAAAAAACGGGTGCCCAATCCAGCGGCAGGAAAAACAGCCTTGCGCACTTTCGTCTTCATGTTAGTCATCGATGGTACGAGATCGCTCTGAACCGCTTAAAATGACAAAGCAAAAACCCGGGTTCTCAGTTGTCAGTTCTCGGTTCTCAGTTGAACTGCAGCCAAGCGCAGCGGAGAACTAACAACTGAGAACCGACAACTGAAACAAAACACCCTTAATCCGCGCGCACGGCATCAGCTGGTGCGCCAGCCAGTTCCTCCAGCAGTGAGCGCAAATGGCTGAGCACTTCCTCGGCACGCGCACTTTTCAGCAGGAACTTCAAAATTCCCTGGGGCGTGAACTGAGCGCCTTTCTGGGAAGAAACAAAACGCGCCAGCCGTTCGGGCTCGATGCTGGCGTTTTCCCGGAAGCGGATGCTGACTTGATCGCGTTTGCGCTCGACGCCCGTAACCCCCACGCGCGCGCACAGCAGTTTGAGGCCAGCATAGTCCAGAAGGTTGCGTACCGCAGCCGGCAGCTCGCCATAGCGATCTTGTAGTTCCGCGCGCACGTCGGCGAGTTTGGACTCGCCTTCCACGCCCGCTACGCGCTTATACATGCGCAATCGCTGATTCTCTTCAGGAATGTAATCGACCGGAATACGGATATTGAGGCCCAGATTGAGCTGAATTTCTTCCTCAACTGGGGCAGCCTCGCCCTTCAGCTCACGAACTGCCTGGTCGAGCATGCTCGTGTAGAGTTCGAAGCCGACTGCGTCTATATGTCCGCTCTGCTCTCCACCCAGCAGGTTCCCGGCGCCGCGGAGTTCCAAGTCGAGCGCAGCAATCTTGAAGCCCGCACCCAGATCGGAAAACTCCTTTAATGCCGCCAGTCTTCGCCGGGCGATCGGGGTGAGCTCGAGTTCAGGCGGGAGCAGCAAGTAGGCGTAGGCTCGCCGGTTGGAACGTCCTACGCGACCTCGCAATTGATACAACTCCGAGAGCCCCAGCCGGTCGGCGCGATTGATCAGGATGGTGTTACACAACGGAATGTCCAGCCCGTTTTCAATGATAGTAGTGGAAACCAGAATGTCAGCCTGGTGATGCATAAATTTCAGCATCACTTTTTCCAGTTCGCCTTCCGACATCTGTCCATGCCCGACAATAACGCGGCCGCGCGGAACCAACTCCTGCAGTTTGGCAGCGATCTCCCAAATGGACTCAACCCGGTTATGGACAAAATAAACCTGCCCGCCACGATCCAATTCCTGTTCGATGGCCGATTGAATCAGTTTTTCATCCCAGGCCGCCACCACGGTCTGGATTGCCATGCGGTCCTTTGGCGGCGTTTCGATCACGCTCATATCGCGCAATCCCACCAGCGACATATGTAGCGTGCGCGGGATGGGCGTCGCCGACATGGTGAGCACGTCCACCTGCTTGCGCATCTGCTTGATGCGTTCCTTGTGGCGCACCCCGAACCGCTGTTCCTCATCGACGATCAGTAACCCCAAATCCGCGAACTTCAAATCCTTGGAGAGAATACGGTGAGTTCCGATAAGGATATCGACTTTCCCCGATTCTACTTTCTGCAATATCTCCTTTTGCTCTTTCGGAGACCGGAAGCGGCTGATCATCTCCACCGTGACAGGAAAAGCAACGAACCGCTGCTTGAAAGTTTCGAAGTGCTGAAAGGCAAGCACGGTCGTAGGCGCCAAGACAGCAACTTGCTTGTTATCGCTGATGGCTTTGAAGGCAGCCCGCATCGCCACTTCGGTTTTTCCGTAACCCACGTCGCCACAGAGCAGGCGGTCCATCGGCTGAGGCGATTCCATGTCATTTTTGACGTCCCGGATGGCCTGATCCTGATCCTCGGTCTCGTTGTACTCGAACGCGTCCTCGAATTCCTTTTGCCATTGCGTATCGGCGGGAAACGCATGCCCTTCCACCAGTCGGCGCTCGGCATAGAGCTTCAACAGTTCGTCGGCCATGTCTTTCATGGCTTTTCGAACCCGCGCCTTGGTCTTAGCCCAGGTTGCAGTTCCCAAGTGGCTCAGAGGCGGCTTGACGCCTTCGGCCGAGCGATATTTCTGAATGAGATCAAGGCGCGTGAGCGGCACGTACAGCTTGGCGCTTTCCGCAAACTCCAGCAGCATGAACTCAGCTGGCCCGTCGCCCTGATTGATCTCTTTCAGCCCGTGATACTGGCTGATTCCGTGTTCGACGTGAACCACGTAATCTCCGACCTGCAAATCGCGAAAATCAGAGAGAAAGGCTGAAACTTTAGACTTCAGCCGCTGCGGCCTGGCAACAAGCGCCTCCGACTCGTCGAACAGGTCGCGCGAACCGAAGATAGCAAGGTTGCCTTCCGGCAGGAGGACACCATCGGGAACATACGCCTTCACCAGTGTGGTGGTAGACAGGTCGCCGGCGAAGTAAGCAGTTTCGTCCGCATAACTCTCGCCACCGCGGGTACGGCTCCCTAGACGAAACGGCACATTGTATTCCGTAAAGATATCGGCGAGGCGCTCCAGCTCGCCCGTATTCGCGGCCGCAAACAGGACGCGCCTGCCCTCCCGGCTCAGCTTTTGAACCTCATCGAGCATAGCCGGGACTGCACCGTGAAACCGGGGCGTAGGCTGGGACGAAAACGCAAGGGACTCCCCGGAGTCCGCGCGCGTCACCCCGAGATGCTCAAGTTGTGCGCCCGGAAGGGTAGTTATCCGCTCCAACAGATCGTCTGGAGCAAGGTAAAGGTCTCCAGGCCGGACCAGGTTCCCAACACCGCTGCGTTCATGCGCTTCGCCAATGCGCGACCACACCCGGTTCCACTCCTGACGAACGCTTTCCGGTTCGTCGACGATCACAGCCGCTCGCGGCAGCAGACCGAACAGGGTTTGGTCCGCGCCCGCAACCGGAGCGTAGAATTCCCAGCCGGGAAAGACCGTGACACCGGTGGAGCGAATCGCCTGCTCCACGATCTCTTCGCTCCCGCCGATCCGTTTGCCGGAAAGACGGGCGTGAATTGCCCCCAGCAAGCCCTGGCTCACAGGGGTCTCGGTGAGCGGCAGCAACAGCACTTCATCGACGGAATTGGAGGAGCGTTGGGTCGCAGGATCAAACTTGCGAATCGATTCAATCTCATCCCCGAAAAATTCGATGCGAACGGGCCGGTCTGCCTCCGGCGAGTACACGTCCAGAATGCCCCCGCGCACAGCATATTGGCCGGGCATTTCTACGATATCGGATGAACTGTAGCCCACCGTATTGAGGTGCTGAAGCAGGGCTTCGAGGTCGAGCGTCTCGCTTCGGCGAATACTGCGGGCCAGATCGGTGTAATACTCGGGAGCCCGGAGCCGGATCGCTGCCGCGGAAATGGGCGCGATCACGATTGATGCCGAACCGCTGGCTGCCTTCCATAACGCAGCCGCCCGCTCCTCCTGGATCTCTGGATGTGGCGAGAGATTCTGGAAGGGTAGAACATCCCGCGCCGGCAAGGAGACCACGGCTTCGGGTGTGAGCGCACCCGTGAGTTCACAGAACCCTTGCACGACAGGCAGGAAATCCTCGACAGCGCGGTTTTCCGTGGTAATAACGATAAGGGGCCGATCGCTTGCGCGCTGCAGCAGAACCAGCAGCAAAGCCTTCGCCGTGGAAGTCAGGCCAGAAACAGAAAGGCGCCCCGTGCCCTCTTTCAGATGGGAGGCCACGCGCAAAAAAGCAGGATTTCTCTCCACGTCCGCGGACATCTCGCGGACGAACGGCAGGATCATTGCCAGCTTATTTTAACAGCCGTACGAGCTACCTTCAGTGGGCAAAAAAAGAAGGGCCGGATTAACCCGGCCCCCTTTTCTAGAGCTTCAAACCAGCGAGTTACTGAGGCCGCGACTCGTTCTGCTCATGCCGGTTTTCACGGTTCAGAACAGCCTGTGGGTTCTCTCTCAGCTCTTCACGAAGCTTCGGATGCTTGCTGAGGAACTTCTCGAGATCCTTATGGCTGCTGACCCACGATTGGTCGTTGACCTTCTGCGGATCCTGGCGCAGTTCCTGGGCGACTTGCGGATGCTTGTCGAGGAACTGATCGAAGTTGACGACCTCGCGATTGGTCATGTCGTTGTCGTTCTTCGCGTTTTTGTTGCGGTCCCGATCGCGATTGCGGTCCCGGTTCATATCCCGGTCCTGCCGCGTCTGATCATTGTCAGGCGTGGTTGTGGGCTGCTGGCCCATGGCGTCCCGGTCCTGGGGCGTGGCTTGCTGTCCGCCCATGCTGGGCTGCTCCGACATGGGCTTGGCCGAGCTATCGGGTGCGGTCTGCTGCGTCGCAGGCGATGCCTGCTCATGCGATGGATTCTGTGCCGAGGCAATCGCCGAGCCTCCCAGCACCAGAGCCGCGGATAGCGAAGTGGCCACCAGCCCTGAACGTAACGTTTGCGTAAGCTTATTCATGTTTCCTGCTCCTCCTGAATTCAGATGCTTTATTCGTGCCGCTTTTGACGTAAAAATCACCGGTTCAGGTTGTGCAAGTGCCTTGCCAATGGTGAGTAGCTGCTTGCACTTGCAGCCACAGTTGCTTACGAGGGAACCCCGTCAACGGCGATGCCGACGAACAGCATTTTTACAGCCGTCGGTTAAGAGATGGGAAAATTGCGCTACAGGGTTTCACCACCGTAAATACAGGCGTTGCGGTAATTTCGTTTCGTCAGACGAACCGTAAGGAGATCAGCTGCTGGCAATGGAGATGACTGGCCCGGCGAATTGGAATTACACACTTATCGTTCGCTGGCTCGCCCGCTGTGGCTCGCCGGTACTGGTGAATCGGCATAGTCACCCCCGCAAGAAGGGTCTTGTCAGACAGGTTGGTCCGCCGCTTCCATTAATGCAAAGCTCGGACCCGGGAAAGGTACGCACGTCGAAGCCCGCCTGCCGCAATCGTTGATTTGTGCTCTCGTTTTCCTCCAATGCGAGTAATCGGCGGTGACCCAGCGAGAGTACGTTGCACGCAAGCGTATCGCGCTCCGTCGCGTCGATTTCCACGAAGCGAAAGCCCCGCGAGGAAAGCAGTTCGACGGTCTCGACTGCCAGCCATGGCAAGTCGACTATTACGACGTTGTCATCGAGTACGCTCATCAACGACATAAGGTGAAGGCAGGTGGAAGGTCCCGCGGCGTGCGGCAACGGAGCGCTGAGCACTTCAACCGACTGGGGCTTCAGCATGGCACGAATCTGCTCGACGCCGGAGGCATTGGTGCGATAACTGCGCCCGATCAAAAGAGTTTCTCGATTGAGCCAGACGATATCTCCGGCTTCGCTGGTGCCGGGTGCGGTGACCTCGCCGAGAATTGGAATTCCCATCTGCTCATAGAGTTCTCGTTGGCACGCACCTTCTGCCAGCCGGTTCGCTTTACCCGGGCGCATGATGATGATTCCCCAATCTGTGGGAAGGGCGGAATCGTGGGCATAAACCGCATCCAGTGACAGCTCGGGTTGGGTCTGTAGGTTGACTAGCTCAGCTCCCACAGCCTGTAGTTCGCGGCACATGGCCTCGTGTTGCATCTGGGCCAGGGCGCAATCAGGAGCATGGTGATATCCAAGCTCACGCCAGCGCCCGGCGCGCACGGGATCGTTCCATCCCGAATTCTGAGGCGAGCACACCAGCACACGCTGGAGCGGCGCAACCATGGAATGACCATTGAAGGCCGAATTCAAAATTGCTTCAGGCTTCATAGCAAACACGCTGCCGGTGGTCCATTCTATCGCGTGCGGTGGAGCAAGGCGGCGGTGTCCTCGAACTTCCCAAATTGAAAAACCTGCCAAATGCGGAAGTTGCTCTTAGCTTCCTTCTCAGATCAGACCTTTCGTGTGCACACGCTCGCAACCCACAACCGATATGCCACTACAGGCTGAACACTCATGCGGAAACCACCGGCGCGCAATTCCGAACTTGAAAGCGGCGATCGAAAGAGCCTGCAGGCGCAGCTTTTTCAGGCGCAGAAGATGGATGCGATCGGGCAATTTGCCGCCGCTATTGCCCATGACTTCAACAATGCGCTGCTAGTTATTACCAGCTATGCTGAACTCGGCATGGAAGCCCTTTCCCGGGATCACCCCGTGCACCACAAACTGCAGGAAATCCTGAAAGCCTCACGCCGAGCTGCCGGACTGACTCGTCAATTGCTCACCTTCTCTCGCGAGCAGGCGCAATCAATGCAGGAACTCGACTTGAATACTCTCCTTCGGGACCTGGAAAGAATGCTTCCCTGCCTTCTCGGCGAGGACGTCGAATTCCTTCTGTTCACGACCAAGGCCGCAGCCAGGGTTAAGGCCGACCCGGTTCAGATGGAACAGGTCATCATGAATCTCGCTGCAAATGCTCGTGACGCCATGCCCCACGGGGGCAGATTCACCATCGAGACTTCGACGTTGAGGGTCGACGATGCATTCGTGCAGCACCGGCCAGCGCTCTCGTCCGGCGAATATGTCCTGATCACAGTCAGCGATTCCGGGCAGGGAATTGCCCCGGAACATCTGCCCCGCATTTTCGAGCCATTCTTTACGACGAAACGGCCGGGCAGGGGAACAGGGTTAGGCCTCGCTACGGTTTACGCCATCATCAAGCGCAGCGCCGGCGACATCTGCGTCTACAGTGAGCCGGGGTTGGGAACAACCTTCAAGATTTATCTTCCCGTGGCGGCGTCCACGATCACCACGGCCCCGGTTCCCACACGGGTTGAGCGACTAAGCGGCTCGGAGACCATATTCGTCGTAGAAGATGAGGAGAGCGTCCGCTCGCCGGCATGCGAATACCTAACGCGGTGCGGCTATCACATTCTACAGGCGCCTGACGGCCAGGAAGCCCTGAAAACGGCTGCCGGCTTCAACGGGCATATCGATCTGCTGGTCACCGATGTCGTGATGCCCCACATGAATGGCCCTGAATTGGCTGAAAAACTATCGCGCGACCGTCCGAGCCTCCCGGTGCTCTATGTCTCAGGGTACGCCGATCCGACTCTGATAAAACATGGCTTCCACCGCACGGCCGCGATGTTTCTCCAGAAACCTTACACGCTGAAAATTCTCGCCGCCAAAGTGCGAGAGGCGCTCACGTGTTCAGCTCTCAAGCCAAACGCCCCGATCGGTTCCTGACGGTTCAGATACTCCCGTATAATCTCGCTGCGGAACTCCTTGATGAATCCTTCTCCAACCGCGCGGGATCACGAAATCAACTCCCGCACGGTTTCCTATGATTCTGCTTCCTCCGGGTCGCAGCGCTTTTACTTGGCGGTTCTGCTTGCGCTGTGGCTCGCGATCTACGTTTCCAGCATGTTCACCCCCGCCCTGCTGGACGATGCCGACACCGTGCATGCCGAAGCGGCACGGGAGATGCTGATCCGCCATGACTGGGTCACGCTACATGCCAACGGAGTTCGCTACCTCGAAAAGGCGCCGCTGATGTACTGGGGCGTTGCCGCCAGCTACAAGGCTTTTGGCATTTCGGAATGGTCAACCAGGCTGCCTCTGGTTTTGGGTGTGCTTGCACTCCTTCTCGTCACTTATTGGCTGGGCGACCGCGTCTACGGCAAGACTGCAGGCTTTTATTCCGCTCTCGTGCTGGCTACGTCCGTCGGACCTTACTTGTACACACGCTTTCTGATTCCTGACATTCTTGTCGCATTGTGGCTGACGCTCGGCTTTGCCTTTTTCCTGCGTACCCTGGAGGAAAATCCGCCGTCGCGGGTCGCTTGCTGGGGAGTGGCCGCGGCCGCCGCGCTCAATGTTCTGACAAAAGGCTTGATCGGTTTGGTTTTCCCCATTGGGGTTATGGGGCTGTACCTCATCCTGACAGGAAACTTGCGTCACATTTTGCGCATGCGCCTCGCGTCCAGCATTGCTGTTCTGCTGGCGATCGCTGCCCCCTGGCATATCCTGGCTAGCCTTCGGAACCCCGACCAGGGCCCAGTGCGCGGCTTCTTATGGTTCTACTTTGTCAACGAACACTTCCTCCGTTATCTGAATAAGCGCGTGCCGCGCGATTACGACACGGTGCCGCTGATCCTGTTTTGGGTACTCACCGTGGTATGGATCGTGCCTTGGGCGGCATTTCTTCCGCAATCGCTCAAAACTGTGCCCGTTCGCTGGAGGGCGCTACGCTCTCACCTCGATCGCCAGCAGCGGGCCAACCTGCTGTTTTTCATTTGGGGATTGTTGATTGTGGTGTTCTTCTCTTTTTCTACCAGGCAGGAGTACTACAGCGTCCCGGCGTTACCTGCCTTCGCTCTGCTGATTGGGGGCTGGCTCGGACGCGAGACCGACGACGCATCTGCAACCGGGCCGCGTCGTGGGGGCCGAGTTTCGTCGGGAGTACTGTTTGGCATCGGAATTACGGCGTTCGCGGTTGGAACGTTCTTCTTGTTCTGGTCGAAGCCGGCGCCTTCGTCGGACTTGGCTGAACTACTGAAGCGGAATCCCAACGAATACGCTCTGTCCATGGGACATTTTTTGGATTTGACGCCGGAGGCATTGGGCGCTTTTCGCGGACCGCTGCTGGCAGCTTCTCTGTCGCTGTTACTGGGAACCGGAGTGAATTGGTACTTGCGAAGACATGGCGCTCCGCGACTTGGCAATTACGCGCTGGCCGCAATGATGGTCGTACTCTTGCTCGCGGTGCACTCGGCCTTGGTGGTTTTCTCGCCAATTCTGTCGTCTAAGAAACTGGCGCTCTTCATCGAGCAGCACTATCGGCCGGGAGACACCGTGGTTGTGCGTGGGCTCTATGAGAACGCATCGACTTTGAACTTCTATACCGGCGTTCATTTGCTCAGCATGCATCAGCCCACCGGAAACATGTGGTATGGATCCAAATTTCCTGATGCCCCTGCCGTCTGGGAGTCGCCGGAAGGCTTCGCGCAACTCTGGGCTGGAGAAAGTCATGTCTTTTTATGGACTGACCTGGAGAATCCCCCTGAACTGCGGGGTAAGCGTGCGTATGTACTGGCGCACAGCGGGGGAAAGTATATTTACACCAATTGGCCTGCGCAGCCGTAAGTCGATTCGGCTGTGTGTGCGGAGCGCCGCCTGATGTGGGGCGATGGCCATCGGGCCTCCTACTGTCCCCCTCTTATTCGCGGCTGACCTTGATAAGCCGTCCGTCTTTCAGAAGAAACTCGTCTCCGCGCCAACGCACGCGCCTGCCTGTCCAACTGACCGCCCACAGCACCAGGCCAACACAATCGCGCAGCGGAATCACCCACCAGAGTTTCTTCAGTTCGCGGTCCTTAAGCACGGAGAAGCCGACCAGTCCGGCAACACTGAAGCGGAAGGCGAGTACGTCCGCGAGTAACACCCATGCCCACCAGGATCCCCTGGAGAGAATCAAAGCCAACAACGCCCATGGAACGGCGAAGGTAATTGAGAGGCCCAGGTATCCCAACGGTCGTGCTTCACGAATGGTTCGTGCCCAGCGCAATTGGTGATCAATAAAGCCGCGCAGGGAATACGCGGGCAGAAACGTCTCCACAACCGTGTCCGCAAGCTTCACTTGCTTGCCTTGCACCGAAATGCGTCTTCCAAGCTCGTAGTCATCAGCCAGGTAATCGAGCAGGGATTCGTACCCGCCAATGCGCTCCAGATCCTCTTTGCGAAATAATAGTGTTGATCCCAAAGCAAAGTGCAGCCCCTTTTCGAGCTGATTGGCCGCGAGAACTCCGGCCGCAAAATCAGTGCTGATACCCAAGGCTTCGAGGTTCGATCCAAACGTGGGCTCAGCGACCCCACGGTAAAGACATGTGACTAGCCCTACCGAGGACTCCGCAAACGGAGCCATTACGGACCGAAGGTAGCCCGGCCCAACCCGGATGTCGCTGTCATTAACCAGCAGATGATCGTACTTGGCCGTGCGCACCATTTGCGCCAAGTTGCTGACCTTTACATTTGTGCCGAGCACTTTTGAGCACACGTTTAAACGGATTTCGCGTTCAGGAAACTCCCGCTGCAGCCGTTCAACCAGACCAATTGCGGGATCGGCAGGGTCACTAACACCGAAGATGACCTCATATTGTGGGTAATCCTGCAGGCAGTGACTGCGAAAGCTTTCGTACATCTCCGGATCGGTGCCACGCAGGGGCTTGAGGATAGAAATCGCGGGCAGAATTCCCGGCGGATGCGCTACCCGGTTCCGCTGTGCACGAATGAAGTTCACAGCGCTCCACAACACCAGGCAGTAATAACCAATCCCAGCACAGGCCGCGACCGCGCAGATGGTCGATAGTACGCTCAAGACGTGCCCGGGCATCGTGGTTGAGAGTACCCGAGCTATCTACATATGCACAATCGAGAGTGCGTTACTGGCCCAATACGCCTATTCTTGCTCCGCCGAGCTTTTCCGCATTGAACCAGGCGACCCGCTGTCCAAACCAGGTTTTGTTGCCGGACGGACGGAATTTCTTACTGACACGATTAAAATCCTGCGCCGCTAACAGGTACGCAGCGGGAATCTCGCCGAACTTCTGGATCCGTTCAGCGAGCCACGAACGCCCGCCGGAAGGCGCCGCTAGAATTACCGGCTGTCCGGGAAAATAAGCCAGCTTGGCCTCAAAATCGCCGTGATCTTCCGTCAGCGGCGCAGCCCAGCCGTAGGCCTTGCGAAACTTTGCAATACTTGCATTCAGGTCGTTGACGCCGATCACCACGATTTCGATGCCGGTCAAGCCAGAGTCGCTGATGCTGGCCGAAGGCTCGACTCGCCAGCTTCGCGGAGTTCGGTCCTGAATCAGAAAAGGCAGCGTCGACCCCGGAGAACCTGAGCCAACATCGGCAACTTGCCATTCGATCGCGAGCCCGTCCGGTTTTTTACGGCTTCCTGCTTTAGGACCGTCGACTGTGACGCCTGTCATCTTCAGACGCGCAACTTCCGCATCGATATCCTTCGGCTCGACTGCCCAGGCGCACGGGCCCGCATTGCCAGCCATCAGCTTCGACCACCCGGAGCCCTCGGCCGCAGCCGGCCCTTGGGGAGCGATCAGTTCCAGGTACGATCCGTCGCCAAATCCCACCAACGCCATGTGCGTGCCGCCAGTCGAGTGCGGTCCGCCATAGTCCGTGGTGAGACCGACCGAAGCGAACCCCTCGCGCATGGTATCGAGATTCTGGCCGCACACTGACGCGTGATCGATATTGAGGAATACCGGGCCCGAATCCTGTCCTTGTGAGAGCGACACAACAGCGCACAGCGCGACCGCAAAAGCGAAAATGCTGAACCGGATGCAGCCAGTCATAGGCCACCTCGCACAGCACCTGCATGGTAATCCCGCCAGTGTCCGGGTTCAAATACAAATGACGTGGAGGAGGTTGGGCGGCAAGCGTCCTCGAGCGAGCCCGTTCTAGCCGGCCGGCGAGACTCGCATGCTCAAGTCAACCGCTGCAGCAGAATGGGTCAAAGCGCCGACTGAAATGAAGTCCACCCCGGTTTCAGCATAGGCTCGTACGTTGGAAAGATTGATCCCTCCGGAACACTCCAGGGGAATGCGCCGGTCGGCCGTCTGGCAGCGCTGCACAGCCCTGCGCGCATCCTCGGGCGTCATGTTGTCAAGAAGAATGGCTTCGGCACCGTGGATAATCGCTTCCTCCAGCTCGGCCAGAGAACGCACCTCGACCTCGATAGGCTGGGAACCACGGCGGTTGCGGTGCGCGCGTTCCAGCCCCGGCGTGATCCCCCCCGCCAGTGCGATGTGGTTATTCTTGATCAAAACCCCATCAGAAAGATCCAACCGGTGATTCTGTCCGCCGCCGCAGCGGACCGCGTATTTGTCGATGACGCGCAGGCCGGGCACCGTCTTTCGCGTATCAAGAATCCGCGCTTTGGTGCCGGAGATGGCATCGACAAACTTGCGCGTCAGGGTGGCGATCCCGCTCATGCGTTGCATGAAATTCAAAATCACGCGCTCACAGGAAAGAATGACGCGCGCATTGTGCCGAATCACTGCGATCGACTGTCCGGTGTGCAGGCGGACTCCGTCAAAAATCTCGGGGTGAGTGGTGACTTCGTAGTGTGACATGACCGCGCCGTCGAGCGCGGCATATACGTCGAGGATACGAGCGATGCAACCAACCCCGGCAAGAATGCAATCCTGCTTGGCCAGGATGGTCGCGGCCGCGCGCTGACCAGGATCAATACAGGCGTAACTGGTCGCATCGCGCGTGGCACGATCCTCTTCCAGCGCGTTCCCGATAATTGCTGTAATTCGCCGTGAATTCCAATCCATGAACCAGTTCTCAGTTCTCGGTTCTCAGCTATTTTCTGACGGCAGCCGGCGCCCCCTTGTTGCATCCAAGTTCGTCCATGCTGGCTCTAGTCTTAGCACTTAGGAGCTGCAACTCGTCGAGGCGCTTCTGCATATTTTGAACAACATGGCCTGGCGCCTTAGAGCGAAATTCTTCATTGCTTAGCTGCTTCTGTTTGCTCTCCAGCTCTCTTTCATAACCTTGCAAGTCTTTGAGCAGGCGAGCGCATTCGGCCCCCACGTCAATCTTTCGCTCATAGAGTACGTGAACATCAAAACGCGCGGTGCTCCTGGCGCCAGCCTTTTTCGCCAGCGATTCGTCGACAAAGCTCATGCCTTCGACATTCGCCAACCGCTCCACCGCCCCTCGATTCTCGTCGAGCAATCGGCGAGTGTCAGCATCATGGGCATAGACGTCGATCGGAGCCTTTGTTTTCGGCTCGACTTTCAGCTCCGCGCGTACGTTGCG